>NZ_JBFUAT010000007.1:0-135785 GCF_056406135.1 Luteibacter sp. P1_D3
GCACCTGGTACGACGTCATCACCGGTAAGAACCCCGCCGGGGACTGCCTGTTTGACAACAACTATTACTGCAACATTAGCGCCCCGACGTCTCCCTACGACTTCGCGCCATTGCGCTACGACGGCGTATACACACTCTTTTATTACCTGAAGAGCCTGGGAGTAACGGCTCCTGTCGGATCACTCGACATGACGCTGTCCGACACGGTGGACACGGCGATTCCTGCTGGCGAAGACCACGTCGATGTCGCAACGACCATCAATGGCCAGCAGGTTCGTGTTCCGATCGAGGTCAAGCCGGGCGAGGATATCAGCGTCAGCCTCACCGATATCGACAGCCAGCCCAGCCCGTTCTACCTCACGGCCCAGCTGTTGCGCCCCGATGATTCCCAGCTCACGAGTTTCAGCTGCGGTGCGGGGTACGGAAGCTGCATGACAACGCTCGAGGGTGCGACCCCCGGGATCTACCACCTGGTTCTGAAGCAAGCTGATACACGTACCCAGACGTTCGCTGCCAAGGTGTGGAGGGTGCCGTTCGTCGACGCCGGCCCATTGGCAATCAATTCGACCATCAACGTGGCTACGACTCTACCGGGACAGGTTCTTCGGTACTCGGTCTCGGGCGCGGCTGGCCAGCTTCTGCATTTCTATCTGGACAACGTGGTTCCAGGGGCGGGCGGGCAGTACATGTACCTCACTGGAAAGAACCCCGCAGGTGAGTGCATTTYCGACAATAACTACTACTGCAGCTTTGGCTCGTCCTCGCATGGGCTGTACGACGTCGCGCCGTTGCGCCTGGATGGCACGTACAAGCTGCTTGTCTACTTCGGAAGTACCGGCAATCAGGCCGCATTCGGCACCGGCACGATTAACCTCTCCGATACGAAGCCGATTCACGTGCAATCGGGGGAGTGGTCAGACTCCTTGGTAGCCGATCGGCAAGGGCAAACGGCCCGGGGCATCATCGACGTTCAGGCCGGCGAGAGCTTTACATTGGCCACCACAGACGTGCTTCCGGCAAATACCGATGGCCTGATCATTAATCTCTACGCGCCGAACGGTTCGCTGGCACGCGACTTCTGGTGCGGCTACAGCGGCGGATGTTCCACGTCGGTACTGAGTGCGACGGCAGGCAGCTACACCGTTGAAGCAGCATCCATGAATGGTTACGGGAACACCTTCGCAACCACGCTGATCAAAAGTGAAGTGGTGGATGGCGGCAGCATCACACCTGGCGTCCCGCTTAGGCTGTCGGTCGACAGGCCCGGAAACCTGGTTCGTTTCACCCTGTCGGGCAAAGTCGGCGATCACTTCTCCATCGCGGTAACTGACCCGGTTCTGGGGCCGAAGGCCGGCAGAGCTGGTGTCAGTGGGCGTGGCGCCGACGGCACATGCGCGTACTACGACAACTACTACTGCGACGTGTCCACGGGAGGCACCGCGACGATAGGGCCTTTGTCGGCAGACACCACGCGCGATATCTATTTCTATGTCTCGGGTAACGGAACCAGTGCCGCGACAGGTGCGGCAACCGTGACCGTGAGTCGCATTAACTAATTCGGTAACCGGAAGCCGGGGTGGTCTTGTGAAAGCATTGGGATGCTTAATTTTCTTAGCCTTCGTGGCGATGTTCAGTCATCGGGCCGAGGCGGATAGCGGCCTCTGTAAATGGGAGGGCGGCCCTGGGGTCGACGCAAGTTGCAAGGCAAATGAGTGTCCACAGTACGGAGGTACGGCGATCTGTACGCAGGTGGAAATAAAGAAGCCAGACCGTGGTGACAATCCGGAGGGCTATACGTATTCCATGTGTGATGGAAGCCTGTACACCAGCAACGATGTGAAGTGGTGCATTGCCGCTGGTGGCACGCCGGGGACCGGTCCCGACGGGGGAGCCGGTTGCGACAATTTGCCGGCGCATGTCCTCGGCAACATGGGGCAGGCGGTCGACCAGGAATCTCTTACCTACACGATCCCGGATAAAAAGGTTGGCAATCCAACTTGCGACAAGACGACGGTCGTCGATTCCGGCTGGGGAAAAAAACCTGAACATGACCCCGGCTGCTGGTCCGTCGATCCGATGTCGGTCAACGGCATCAACGTCCTGGACAGGCGTGAGCGAACGTACTCTGGCCACTTTACCGCTTCCGATGGGACGTGCAGCACGCCATGGTCCGGTACGATCGTTGTCAGACGCGATAGGGGGGTCGTTTGCCCCATAGGTTATGACCAGCGTACCCGGCCCGATAAGTCCATTGATTGCTATAGATTGCGGCCGTGTCCGAAGTGCGTGGGTGATCCGGTGGAAGTCGCCAGCGGCGCGCGCGTGCAGCGCGAGAAGGACTATGAGTTTGGAAACGCGACCGGCTTGGGGCTGAGTCGCTACTACTATTCGTTCGGATTTTATCGCCCAGCATCGTCTGCTAACACGAGTGTCGCGGCTTACACCGACTTCTGGCGCACGAGTTTTGACATTCGCCTGTATGAAGAGGTCACCGTTGGCGGCACGGTTGTGTCGATCGTAGAACCTACCGGAGCCATCAGTGCCTTTGACGGGACGGGCGCGCAACTCGGTAGTGACGGTTCCGGAGATAGGCTGCAGCGTGGCAACGATGGAACGTGGATGCGACTGCGTGGTAACGGCTACAAGGATCACTTTAATACGTTGGGCCAGATCGTCTCGATCGCATCACCATCCGGCGACGAGACATTGCTTGCATACGATGATCAAGGGCTACTCGGCTTGGTGCAGGACAGCTTCGGTCGATCGATCGGTTTCTCATATACAGCCGGGCGACTCACGGGGGCAACGCTGCCTGATGGCAGACTTGTGACCTACGGGTACGACGACGCAGGGCGGATGTCTTCCGTGTCTTATCCCGATGGGACACAGCGAAAGTATGAGTACTCGGTTGCAGCACAGCCCTCACTGATGACGGCTCTGGTCGATGAAGGCGGAATGCGGACAGAGTTCGCGTACGACGGGAACTGGCGGGCATCGGCGAGTCGCGCCGGCGGCGTTCTCGACGAATCGTTCTCTTATGGCGCCGCATCAACCACGTACATCGCCGGGGATGGGTCAGCCACGACGACTCGCTTTGAACCTATAAATGGCGTGAATCGCCGTGTTGGTGAGAAGGTAGTTTGCCCTGGCTGTTCCGCGCGCGAGAGCACGACAACTTATGATTCCGACGGAAACGTCGTTCAGACCCAGGACAGTCGGGGCACCACCACGAAGTTCACCTATTTAGCTGGATCGAATCTTGAGGCGTCGCGCGTCGAAGGATTGGATGTGGCGGGGGCTACGACAGCAGATACACGGCAGACTTCAACAGAATGGAATGTCGCGCTGCGAAAACGATCTCGCATTCTGCATGAGGCGAATGGCGAGCCATCCTGGACCGAAAGCTGGACATACACGCCCAATGGCGCGGTGAGTAGCTATACGCGATCGTCAGGAGGAATCGACAGCACAACGTCATACGACGTGGACGCTCATGGACGCGTCACTCTCGAAGACGGCCCGTTGACAAACGTTTCAGACACCAAGTCGTACGAGTACTACGCCGACTCCGATCCTTGTTCTGGTTGCCGGGGGAGTGTCAAGGTGGAAACGGACGCCGTCGGTCAAAAGACGACATACGCGTCGTATGACTCGAGTGGGCACCTGTTACGTGAGGTCTTGCCCAATGGCACGGTGAGCACTTGGACCTACGATGAGAGAGGTCGCCTCATAAGTTCTACGTCTGCCTTGGGTACGGATGCCGAGCAGACCACAAAGTATGGCTTCGATCCTGCAGGACGGCCGATGTCGACAACTTATCCCGATGGCACGTCGAAAACCTACACGCGAGACGCTGCAGGCCGGCTGACCGGCCAAAAGTACCCATCGGGTGCTTTTGCATCGTTCTTGCTGGACGGGGTTGGCAACAGGACCGAAGCGTCGTTCACCGATGGCTCCGGTGTGCTTCGGCTGCTGGGTCGGTCGACTTTTCTTGGTGATGGGTCGCTCTCCCAGACTGCGGACGCCTATGGAAACACCACCTATTATTCATATGACGGTTTTGGCGGCCTGGCCGCAGTCATTAGCCCGTTGGGGCACATGAGGCGTTACGCGTACGACACGCTCGGGAGGCGGACTTCGGTCGTCGATGCGAACGGTGGAATCGTTACTTTCAAGTACAACTCTGAAGATCTCCTGGCCTCCGTCGTCGATCAGGACGGTGTCACAACGTCGTACGAGTACGACGCGGCTGGTCACCGGACGCGAATGTCCAATTCCGCTGGAGATGACATTCATGATGCCTTTGATAGTGCTGGAAACAGGGTTTCGAGGAGCGATTCAAGTGGGCGCACAGAACACATCTCGTACGACGGCCTCGGTAGAGTAACCTCTGACGATGTGGGCTCAGGAACCTCGACGACGGAATCTACCAAGTTTGTCTACGCTGGCGCGGGTCTTGAGACTGGTCAAGTCAAGTCCATATCGAAGACCGGCGTAAGTACGTCGTATTCATATGACGTCCTGGGTCGAGTCGTCGATGAGGTGGGAGTGGTCGACGGCAGTCCGGTGATGGATGTTGGCTATCAGTATTCCCTTGGCCGTCTCAGGAAGATGACGTACCCGAGTGGTCTCGAGCTTTCATATACCTACGATCAGGATGGAAACCTGAATGYGATTACGGCTGGCTCGGACATTCTGTTCTCGAATGCTCGTTACGGAGCGCCAGGTAATTTGATTGGGTTCACGACGGTCGGTGGCTTTTCGATAAAACGCGACACTGACCTGTCAGGGCGGCCGGTAAATGTGTCCCTCGGATCTGGCGCCCAAGCCGAAGCAGCCAGCGTTTACGCCTATGACGCCGTCGGTCGGTTGACTGATGAAATGTCGGCGCGGGTCCAGGGCTCATATATTTACAGCCTTGGAGGCGATCGCAAGCGGTCATCGATCAATAGCGCTGTCCTTGCGTACGACTACGCGCCTTATTCGCATAGGATATCCACAGTTAGGGATGCTTCGGCGACTTCGACGTTTGCATACGACGGCATAGGAGCAATGACTTCAAACGGCGAATTATTGCTTTCTTACGACGATTCGGGGCGGCTCAGTTCAACGAATGGTGTTGTTGGCGAGGCCTATAAGAGCGATGGACTAGGGCGTCGTGTGTGGTTGTCTGGACCTGATGGCGTCGTACGGTTCGCCTACGATTTCTCACACCGGTTGATCTCGCAGCGGGTTGAGTCGGGCGAATTCATGGAGACCGTTTTCGCAGGGAGCTTGCCTGTCGCGGTTGTCCGTACCTCGCCGACTGGCGTTCGCGAATCGTTTTCTGTCTATGCCGATGTGATCGGCGCCCCGTTCGCTTTGTACGATATTCAGGGGCGGCTTCGTTGGCGCTGGGTGCACGACGCGTTCGGCGTTGGTGAGGCAGAGAATGATCCGTCTTCTATCGGCGCGCTGCGCTACGGCGCTCGGTTTCCCGGGCAAACTGCTGGAAGTTCCTTGGGTCTGGTGTACAACGTTTTTCGATCCTACGACCCAACGACTGGTCGTTATTCGCAAACGGATCCCTTGGGACAGGCTTCGGATCTCAATCCCTACGTTTACGCAGCATCGGATCCCGTCTCCAATGTTGATCCGCTGGGCTTGGCAACCTTCTCCGGTTTCCAGCCCTCTCAGGAGGGCCTTATCAGGGGTGGCATCGATCTGGCGGAGAAGCGGCTCAGGGACTGCGACCTCACAGACTGCAACGGCCTCGATCACCGGGATATAGACAGGGTTGCGAAGTCAATCGCTAATGCGCATTACGTGCTTTCACCAGCGCTGCCTACTTGCGGTTATACCGTACCTTTCTTTTCGGAGGTGATCGAGCTGGCACCGTCGGCCTTCGATTACACGGTGTGCTGCGACCTTGCGTCGACCATTGCGCATGAGGGTAGTCACCTGCATGGCGGCATGCGCGGCACGGAAGATCGTAGCGTGAAGGTCGAGATTCGTTGTTTCGGCTGCACGCAGCTTCCCAAGGGGCCCGACATCCGGCCGCCCGCGCTTTGACAAGGCCGCACTTCCTAAAAGATGGTCGGAGGCTCTGAATACTGCACGAGAAATCTCCGCGATGGTGGCATCGAGCTTCGTTGGGCTGCCCCGTTGACGCGTATAAGAAGTGTGCCTTTTCTGGGTGTAGAGACGAGGCGATACGTGTCTCACGACTCCTGGACTTTTGCCTTGATCCTGCAGCAGGATGTCGTTGTAGGGAGCGTATCGGCAATGTAGGGGTGCGAGTAGTGAATGACGTTCAAAGGCGGACGATCGCGAGCCGTCGCTTGCTTTATTTGCCTATCGGGGAATCGGAAAAGAGAAACCTCACAGTTCGCATTGTGGGTCCGTATCTTCTTGTCCAAGGTTCCGTTGGCTTTGCTTTTGACGAGGGAGCGGCCGGCTGCGATATCGAATTCGATGGCCTGTCGATGGAAGTGATATCGGTGTACGGAGCCGATGCTATTCAAGCGTTAGCCTTGGCTACCGATATCGATCCTTATCTGCGTGGGCTCAGTCGTAAGTACCACTTTTTCTTTGAAACGGGAGAGCCGTATTTCGACGCCCTAAGTTAGCCATGTACCGTGATCTCTAATTTTTCTCTCGGATATTGGCGTTCCGCTGTGGCTGCTCCAGAAGAGAATTCCGTGTGTTTTCGCCAGCACCCATCGCCGATGAATCGGCTCCTACAAGGGCAGCATCTCCTTAAGGCCAGAAGATTTTAGAACCACTTGTTGCGCTTTAGAGCGATGAAGATGATGCCTACCACACACGCCACCAAACAGGTGATAGCTGGATAAGCCCAAGGCTGCTGCAACTCCGGCATATGCGCGAAGTTCATGCCGTACCAGCTGGTAATCAGTGTCGGCGCGGCGAGCATGGCGGCCCAACCGGCCAGCTTCTTCATCACCTCGTTCTGTCCAAAGGTAACGAGAGCCAGGTTCACACTGATAGCCGCCCCAAGCATCTCCCGCATCGCGGAAATCGACTCGTTCACCCGAAACACGTGATCGTAAATATCGCGGAAATACGCCCGCAGCTCGTCGTGAATCAGATGCGGATGCAGCCGCGTCAGCTGGGCCACGATGTCCTGCAGCGGCACGACCGCCAGGCGCAAGGTCATCAACTCACGCTGCATGTCGTACAGCCGCTTGATCGTCTGCCGGTTGTACGTCTCGGCGAAGATATCGTTCTCGAGTTCATGCAGTTCCTGCCGGAAGTCGCGCACGATAGGCAGGAAGTTATCGACGATGAAATCGAGTACGGCATACAGCGCGTAACTCGGCCCCATGCCGAGCAATTCGGGCGATTGCTCGCAACTACGCCGCGCCGGCGCATACGACAGCGAGGCGCCATGGCGCACCGTGACGAAGTAACGCTGTCCGACAAAGATCTGCGTTTCACCAAAGGCGATGTTGCCACCGACGAGCTGCGCCGTCTGCGCCACGATGAAGAGCGAGTCGCCGTAGGTCTCGATCTTGGTACGCTGGTGGGCGAGCTGGGCGTCCTCGATGGCGAGGTCGTGCAGGTTGAATTCTTCCTGCAGCTTCAGCAGCAGCGCTTCGTCGGGCTCGTGCAGGCCGACCCAGACGAAGGTGTCGGGCTCCTTGAGCACGTCGCTGATCGCGTCGATGGTGATGTCGCCGATGCGACACCCATCGTTACGGTAGGCGACGCAGTTGACGACCATGCCGCCGTTGGAAACGGGCGGAGCGACGGGTTCGGGGAGAATCGAGACAGATGCCATGGCGGCATGATGCCGCCCCAAATGTGACGGGGCAATCTCAGCGATTGAGGCGATCAGTCGTGCTTACGGCAAAAACTTGCGAATAGCGCGGCCCAGCACGGCAGGGCAAGCAACAGCCACGGCATGTTGCGCTGCGGGAAGTCGGGCCACAGGTGCAGCAGCAGGCCGATCACGCAGGCAGCAAACGATATCGCGGCGACGCGCGGCGCCGTGCGGCCCATGGGCCGACCCGCTCTGCGTAGACCCCAGATACCCGGAATCAGCAACAGCGCAAAAGGCTGGTAAGCCAGCAGATTGAAGTTGCCCCAAGCGGATCGGTGCAGGGTCAGCGTCCACAGGCCGAGCATGAACAGGCCAGCCAGTCCGGCGAACACGGCGAACAGAGCGGCGGCAGCGACGAAGACGCCGCGAGCAACGCGGTGCCGGGTGAAAGCGGGCAGGGCAAGCGGAATCGCCCACAGCAGGCCGGCGATCAGCAGCGGCCAGCGCAGGTCGGGTGCCAGCTCCGGCGGCGGATCGAGTTTGTTCTGCGCCAGCGTGTCTTCCTGATCGACCAGCGGCCGCGCGTCGGCGCCGTCCCCGATGCGGACGTGACGGAGCTCGTCTTCGAGCACCATCGGCAGGAAGGCTTCCTTCCAGGCGGTCATCGGCTGGTCGGCATAGGGGCCGAGGCCAAGGTCCATACCCAGCATCAGCCAGGCCTGGTTGCTCATCAGGCGTGCCGTCTGCTCGCGGAAGGTCATGCCACCGGGTCGCTCACGTAACTGGCGGCTCAGCGCACCACCTAGCGCGCCGTCCAGCGCATCGCGTACGCGCGTGGTGCAGTTGTCGGCGTAGTAGTCGTAGTTGTAGCCGGCGTTGGCCGGTTGCACGTTCCACAGCAGGAAGCGGCGCAGGCTGTCTTTCTGGTCGTTATCCAACGCCAGTCGCTGGCGGCGCACGTAGCGACCTTCGCCCGAGTAGAACTCGACATCGGACTGCGTGGTCTCGGCGTCCATGCGGTAAGCCATGATGCCGCGCGCGAAATTGAGGATGAAGCCCTTCTGGTCGAAGTCGAACACGCCGTAATTGAACGCGATGGCTTCGCCGCTCACGGTGTCGCGGACTTCCAGCGCATCGTGGCCGAAACGCTCCCAGTAGATGTCGCCGGGCCCGTACGTCATCAGCGAGATTTCGAGGTTGGCCGCCGGGGCATCGACGATGCCCGCATGGGCTGCCGGAACGAAACACAGGGCGATCAACAGGAACAGGGCGTAGCGCATCGTGGGGCGTGGTCCTTGCCCGCAGGCATGGCTTGAAGGGAAGGCGAGCCGCCGGCCTTGCGGGCCGGCGTCGGTATCAGGCGCCGTTGCTGGCGCCGCCGTTGCCGCTGACGCGGGTGACGTGGAAATGCAGGACGCGGCGATCGTCGGCTTCGGTGACGCGGAAGACGAAGTCGCCCATGGTGATCTCCTCGCCCACGCTCGGCAGGTGGCCGAACTCGGAGGTGATCATGCCGCCGATGGTGTCGAACTCTTCATCGGAGAAGTGCGCACCGGCCACCTCGTTGAAGTCGGCGATGGGGGTGAGCGCGCTGACCGCGAACACGCCTTCGTCGAGCTGGGTGGCGAGGATGGGATCTTCCTCGTCGTCGTGCTCGTCGTCGATCTCGCCGACGATCTGCTCGAGCACGTCCTCGATGGTGATCAGGCCGGCGACGCCGCCGTATTCATCCACCACCAGGGCCATGTGGTTACGCGTGAGGCGGAACTCCGCCAGCAGCACGTTCAGGCGCATCGACTCGGGGATCAGCACGGCGGGGCGGAGCAGGGCGCGTACATCGCCGGCTTCATCCTGGCCGAAGTACTTCAGCAGGTCTTTGGCCAGCAGGATGCCAAGGACTTCGTCCTTGTCCTCGCCATGCACGGGGAAACGGGAGTGACCGGATTCGACGACGGCGGCCATGATCTCGGCCAGTGGCGCATCGACAGGCAGGCTGACGATCTGGGCCCGGGGGACCATGACGTCGTCGACGCTGAGTTCGGTGACCTTGATCGCACCCTYGACCATGGTCAGGGTGTCGTTGGAAAGCAGGCCGTTGGCCTGGGCGGTACGCAGTTCCTCGATCAGTTCGTCGCGGTTGCGTGGCTCGCCGGAAAACATGTGGCCCAGACGGTCCCACCAGGATCGGTGTGTAGGGCCGTTGGTACTGCCAGGGTCCTCGTTCATTACTCTTTGATATTCGGCCCGAATGGGCGGAATGAGCAGTCTAGCGGAATTTTTGTGACGGTTCAGGCCGGATCGCTTGGTGGGAGCCGATTCATCGGCGATCGGGCGCTGGCCGAAACCTGGCCCGCTGCCGCGGGATCGCCGATGAATCGGCTCCTACAGAGGAGCCAGGTAGGGATCGGAGATCCCCAGACCCGCCAGGACCTTGGTCTCCAGCGCCTCCATCGTCTCGGCTTCGGCCTCGTCGATGTGGTCGTAGCCCAGCAGGTGCAGGGTGCCGTGGATGGTCAGATGGGCCCAGTGGTCGGCCGGTTTCTTGCCCTGCTCGGCGGCTTCGCGGGCCACCACGGGAGCGCAGATGACCAGGTCGCCGATGAGTGGCAGGTCGACGCCGGGCGGTAGCTCGACCGGGAACGAGAGCACGTTGGTGGCGTAATCGCGACCGCGGTACTGCAGGTTCAGCGCCTGGCCTTCCTCGGTGTCCACGATGCGAACGGAGACTTCGGTGGCCTTGCGGCGCTTCGCGCCCTTCAGCGCGGCCTCGATCCAGCGCCGGAAGCTGGCCGAGGCTGGCACGCCTTTGCGCGGCGCGGCATAGCCGACGGCGACGTCCAGCTTGCTCAACGGGCTTCGTCCTTCTGCTCGAAGGCCTCGTAGGCGCGGACGATCTTGGCCACGAGCGGGTGGCGTACCACGTCGCGCGAGGTGAAGAAGGTAAAACTGATGCCGTCCACGCCGCGCAACACTTCGACGGCATGACGCAGGCCCGAGCGGATATTGCGCGGCAGATCCACCTGCGAGACGTCGCCCGTGATCACCGCGACCGAGCCGAAGCCGATGCGGGTCAGGAACATCTTCATCTGTTCGACGGTGGTGTTCTGCGCTTCGTCGAGGATCACGTAGGAATCGTTGAGCGTGCGGCCGCGCATATAGGCGAGCGGCGCGATCTCGATCACGTTGCGCTCGATCAGCTTGGCGACTTTCTCGAAGCCGACCATCTCGTACAGGGCGTCGTACAGCGGGCGCAGGTAGGGATCGATCTTCTGGCTGAGGTCACCGGGCAGGAAGCCGAGCTTTTCGCCGGCTTCCACGGCCGGGCGCACCAGCAGCACGCGCTGCACGCGGTTGTTCTCCAGCGCCTCGATGGCACTGGCGACGGCGAGGTAGGTCTTGCCGGTGCCGGCCGGACCCACGCCGAAGTTGATGTCGTGGCTGGTGATCGCGTGCAGGTAGCGGGCCTGGTTCGGGCCACGGCCCTTGATCACGCCGCGCTTCACCTTGATCACCACTTCCTGCGTCGACTCCGCGGCCTGGTCGGCCAGTGCGTCGATGCCGGACTCGGCGAGGTGCAGGTTGATGATCTGGCCGTTGAGGGTTTCGTGTTCGGCGGCGGCGTACAGCGCGCGCAGCACCTTCTCGCCGGCGCGCGCGGTGAGCTCGTCGCCGATCACGCGGAACGTGCTGCCGCGGTGATCGATCTCGACACCCAGGCGCAGCTCGATCTGGCGGATGTGCTCATCGAGCGGACCGCAGACGTTGGCAAGGCGGATGTTGTCCTCGGGCTCGAGGGAGAAGTCACGCTGGATGAGCTGGCTCATGGCATTCACGAGGCGAGGGCGACCTCTTCGTCGAGGCGGACACGGCCGCGCAGGGAGTTCGACATCGCCTCGGTGATCACCACGTCGACGAACTGGCCGATCATCCGTGCATGGCCTGGGAAGTTCACGTAGCGCATGTTCTCGGTGCGTCCCGACATCTCGCTGGCGTTCCGGCGGCTGGGCTTTTCGACCAGTACGCGCTGCACGCTGCCGACCATGGCTTCGTTGATCTTACGGGCATTCTCGTTGATCGCGGCCTGCAAACGCGCGAGGCGCGCCTGCTTGACCTCGGCCGGCGTGTCGTCGGCGAGGTTGGCGGCCGGTGTACCGGGGCGCGAGGAGAAGATGAAGGAGAAGCTCTGGTCGAAACCGATATCGTCGATCAGCTTCATGGTCTTTTCGAAGTCGTCGTCCGACTCGCCGGGGAAACCGACGATGAAGTCCGACGAGACACAGATATCCGGACGCACGGCGCGCAGCTTGCGGATCTTCTGCTTGAACTCGATCGCCGTGTAGCCGCGCTTCATGGCCGAGAGGATCCGGTCCGAGCCGGCCTGCACGGGCAGGTGCAGGTAGTTGGCCAGCTGCGGCACGTTGGCGTAGGCCTCGATCAGCGAGTCGGAGAACTCCAGCGGATGCGAGGTGGTGAAGCGGATCCGGCCGATGCCTTCGATCTGCGCGATGGCGTGGATCAGTACCGAGAGATCGGCCATGTCGCCGTCGTGCATGGGGCCGCGATAGGCGTTGACGTTCTGGCCAAGCAGGTTGACCTCACGCACGCCTTGCTCGGCGAGCTGGGCCACTTCGACGATGACGTCGTCGAACGGACGGCTGATTTCTTCGCCGCGCGTATAGGGCACGACGCAGTAGGAGCAGTACTTCGAGCAGCCCTCCATGATCGAGACGAAGGCGGTCGGGCCCTCGGCGCGCGGCTCGGGCAGGCTGTCGAACTTCTCGATCTCCGGGAAGCTGATGTCCACCTGCGACTTGCCGCTGGCCCGCTGGGCTTCGATCATTTCCGGCAAACGGTGCAGGGTCTGCGGGCCGAACACGAGGTCCACATAGGGCGCGCGCTTGAGGATGGCATCGCCTTCCTGCGAGGCGACGCAGCCACCCACACCGATCAGCACCGGCTTGCCGCCGGCCTTGTGGGCCTTCCAGCGGCCGAGCTGGCTGAAGACTTTTTCCTGGGCCTTTTCGCGGATCGAACAGGTGTTGACCAGGATGACGTCAGCTTCCGCTTCGTCCTGGGTCAGCTCGAGACCGTGCGATGCGAGCAGGACGTCAGCCATCTTGGCCGAGTCGTACTCGTTCATCTGGCAGCCGTGGGTCTTGATGAAAAGCTTGCCGCTCATGGGCCGGGGTACCGTGATTCGTGGGGAGTTACCGAACCGCGCAGTTTACGCCGCCACCACCCACCTTGCCACAGGGTTCGGCGGATCAATGACTTGCGTGAGGAAGATCACGTTATTGGCCCTTGGCAGGGCAGGGGTGCTGGGGCACACTCGCGCCCATGGCTCACGACGCGATGCCAGGGGAAAGCGCCGGCCATCGCGCCTGCCGTTTTCTGCTCTCCCGGACGGCCCTGCGAAGGGTCGCGGGCGTTGTCGTGCTGCTTTCGGGTCTGCTCGCCGGACCGGCTTCTGCGGGCGCCCTATATAGATGTGTCGGCAGCACCGGTGAAACGGTGTTCGCCGGAACGACGACCGGCTACAAGGACTGCAAGCGGCTGGCCAACATGGCGCCGGCGCGACCGGCCCGGCCGATCGCGCTTCCTGTGGCGGCGGCTCCCGCTTTCCAGGCGGTCGAGGCAGCGCCTTCGCTGAAGGGCGTGATCGGCAGTGTGGTCCTGGCGCCCGGGCGAAACGATGACCCGGTAACGTCCGGCCTGACCGTGGAGAGTTCCGTCACCACGACGGCGAAAGCTCTCGGTCCCGCCCGCGTGACCGCCGCCAATCCGGTCACAGTGGCCGATGCCGTCGCGACACCGGGTCTTCCCGTGGGCGCCACAGCCGCTGCGGCCAACGCAGCGCCTGCCATCAAGGCCCCTAGGGGCACGTGGGACTACCGCGAGTCCGCCTCCACGGACCTCGCTTCGATGCCTGCGCCCGAGCAACCCAAGGGCTCGCGCGTGCTCCGCGGTGCCGTCTACCGCATCACCCGTGCGGATGGCGGTGTCGAGTACACCAACATTCCCCAGGCGGCCAGCGGCCAGAAAGGGCAGAGCATCAAGATGCTCTTCACCTACATCGCCACCTGCGCCGCCTGCGACGTGCATTCGAAGATCGACTGGAACAGCGTCGCGCTCAACATCAGCGCGTACGGCGATGCCATCAGCTCGGCCAGCAACGAGTTCGGCGTGGACGAGGCGCTGCTACGCGCGATCATCCACGCGGAAAGTGCGTTCAATCCGCGGGCGCTTTCGGTTGCCGGCGCGCAGGGCCTGATGCAGCTGATCCCCGGCACCGCGCGGGACATGGGTGTGCTGGACGCCTTCGATGCGAACCAGAACATTCGAGGCGGCGCGCGGTATCTCGCGTTGTTGCTGAAGAACTTCAACGGTAACGAACGCCTCGCTGCGGCCGCGTATAACGCGGGCCCGGGTGCGGTGCAGAAGTACAACGGCGTGCCGCCGTATGACGAAACCCAGGTGTACGTCGAACGCGTCGGCCAGCTACGCAAGCGCTATGGCGAGACGTTGAAGAGCCGGCCGGGTACGAACGTGCCCCTGGCGTCGCGCGGCAGCTAGCCGCTAGCGCAGCCTTGGTAGGAGCCGATTTATCGGCGATGCGGTGCTCGCGACACAGTTAGGGTTCGCCGATAAATCGGCTCCTACCTGGGCGCGCCTTGCAATGCCTGCATGGGTGCCGTGGGTGGGCGCTGGCTCGGGGTGATCGTGCTGGTGAAAGGCGCGCCACTGCGCAAGCCTGAGACTTCGATCGCCGTGCCCGGTTTGAAGGACGCCTCGCGCCGGCGTAGGTCCGAGGGATCGAGGATGTCTTCACCGCCGATCTTCAGCAGGACGTCGCGCTGCTGGATGCCGGCGATGGCGGCGGGGCCGCCGGGCGAGACGTCGTTGACCACCACGCCACGCGCGGCGGAGGGCAGGCCACTGTCGGCCGAGATGGGAAGCACGCCGTAGTCGGCGCCGATCCACCCACGCACCACGTGGCCGGTCTGGACGATCTGGTCGAGCACGTTACGGGCGCTGGCCACCGGGATGGCGAAGCCGATGCCTTCGGCGCCGACGGCTTGGCCGATCAGCGAGGTATTGATGCCGACCAGGTCGCCATGGGCGTTGACCAGGGCGCCGCCCGAGTTGCCGAAGTTGATCGCGGCGTCCGTCTGGATGAAGTTCTCCAGGCTGGACAGATTGAGCTGGCGGCCGATGGCGCTGACGATACCCATGGTGACGGTCTGGCCGATGCCGAAGGGATTGCCGATAGCGAGCACCACATCGCCCACCCGCGGACGGCGATCGGCCTCGGTCATGTGGATGGCGGGCAGGTTGCCGGCGTCCACCTTGAGCACGGCCAGGTCGGTCTCGTCGTCGGAGCCGACCACGCGTGCCTTGGCCACGCGGCCGTCGTAGAGCAGCAGCTGGATGTCGTCGGCGTTGGCGATCACGTGGTTGTTGGTCAAAACGTAACCATCGTCGCTGACGATCACCCCCGAGCYAAGGTTCTGCTGGCGCCGTGTCCGTGCCGGCCCGGTGGGCACGCTGAAAATGCGCTGCAGCACCGGATCCGAGTACAGCTGGCGCGGCTGCTCGGTGACCATCTTATTGGCGTAGATGTTGACCACCGAGGGCGCAGCCTTGGCCACGGCGTCCGCATACGAGACCGGCCCCGAGGCGGGCGAGTCGCCCGTAGTGGTCGCCGTGATGCCGGCTGGCGCGGTGAAACGCTGGCGAAGAAAGGCGCCGCTACCGGGCCAGAAGAGGCCGATGATGAAGGCCACGGCAAGGCCGAGCACGACGAAGCGGGCAATGAAAGCGAGCGTGCGGGCGGCGTGTTTCATCTAAGAACGAGGGATCCTGTCGTCGTCGCATCGCCGTGCCCATGGCACCCCTTGCCCCTTATGGGATAGGGTGGCGTCCAGTTTATTGTACGTCGCTAGTGCTGACGTTACACTGACGCGATTTGCGGAAGCCGATTTCCGAAAGAACCGGCGATAGGGGTCCGCAACCTCAATGGCAAAGTTCCGGAGAGCCTGATGGCGAACGAAGTCGTCGATCACGGGCGCCGTCGCTTCCTTACCGTTACGACAGCAGTCGTAGGTGGTGTGGGAGTGGTCGCGGCGGTCGTGCCCTTCATTAAGTCGTGGGAACCAAGTGCAAGGGCAAAGGCGGCAGGAGCGCCCGTCACGGTCGATATCAGTGCCATCGATGCGGGCCAGAAGGTCACGTTCGCATGGCGTAGCCTTCCGGTTTTCGTGGTCAACCGCACCACGGACCAGCTGGCCCAGCTGAAGGGCCTCGAGCCCCGCCTGCTGGATCCGCAGTCTTCCAACGCCGAACAGCAGCCGAAGTACGCGACCAACGAAACGCGTTCCATCAAGCCCGAGTGGCTGGTCGTCATCGGCCTGTGCACTCATCTGGGCTGCGTTCCCGACTTCGTCCCGGACATCAAGCCCGAGCCGTTCGACGCGAACTGGAAGGGTGGTTTCTACTGCCCCTGCCATAAGTCGCGCTACGACCTCTCCGGCCGTGTGTTCAGTGGCGTGCCCGCACCGAAGAACCTCCCCGTGCCGCCGTACCACTTCGTGGACGACACGCACATCCAGATCGGTGTCGATCCGAAGGAGGCCGGCTGATGGCTAACCTATTTGATTGGGTCAACGAACGCGCGCCGAACCTGGCGCCCACGTTCCGCAAACACATGACCGAGTACTACGCGCCGAAGAACTTCAATCTTTGGTACTACTTCGGCTCGCTGGCGATCCTGGTCCTCGTGAACCAGATTGTGACCGGCATCTTCCTGACCATGAACTACAAGACGAGTGCGCTGGAAGCGTTCAACTCGGTCGARTACATCATGCGYGACGTGSMSTGGGGCTGGCTGATCCGCTACATGCACTCCACGGGCGCCTCGCTGTTCTTCGTGGTGGTSTWCCTGCACATGTTCCGCGGGATCATGTACGGCTCGTTCAAGCGTCCGCGCGAGCTGGTGTGGATCCTCGGCATGCTGATCTTCCTGGTCCTCATGGCCGAAGCCTTCATGGGCTACGTGCTGCCGTGGGGCAACATGTCCTTCTGGGGCGCGAAGGTCATCATCTCGCTGTTCGGCACCATTCCCTACATCGGCCCTGGCCTGGTGGAGTGGATCATGGGCGACTTCCTGCCCGCCGACGCCACGCTCAACCGCTTCTTCGCGCTGCACGTGATCGCACTGCCGCTGGTGCTCCTGCTCCTGGTCGTGCTGCACCTGGCCGCACTGCACGAAGTGGGTTCGAACAACCCGGACGGCGTCGACGTGAAGCACGGTCCGAAGGGTAATCGCTGGGATGCCAGCAAGCCCATCGACGCGATTCCGTTCCACCCGTACTACACGGTGAAGGATCTGGTCGGCGTGGGCTTCTTCCTGCTGATCGCGGCGTTCATCATCTTCTTCGCGCCGACCTTCGGTGGCTGGTTCCTCGAGCACGACAACTTCACGCCGGCTAACAATCTCGTGACGCCGACCCACATCAAGCCGTCGTGGTACTTCACGCCGTTCTACGCGATCCTGCGCATGATCCCGTCGTTCTTCGGCACGGCCATCTGGGGCGTGATCGGCATGTTCGGCTCGATCCTCATGCTGGCCCTGTTGCCATGGTTGGATCGCGGCGAAGTCCGCTCGGTGCGCTTCCGCGGCATGGGCTATCGCATCGCCCTCGCCGTGCTGGTGATTTCCTTCCTGTCCCTGGGTGCGGTCGGCGCCGGCGTCACTGCCGAGCTGATTCCCGAGTGGTTCCCGGGTGCGGACGCGACCACGATCGAGAACGCCTTCGGTCGCGTCATGACGCTGGCCTACTTCGGGTTTTTCGTCTTCATCTGGGTCTACACGCATTTTGGCTTCGAGAAGACCAAGCCGGTTCCGGAACGGGTGACGATGCATGATTAAGCGCTATCTATCCGCCATGGCCCTGGCGCTGGGCCTCGTCGTCGCCACCATCCCCGCCTTCGCAGCCGAAGGCGGTGAGGGGCTGCCCTCCGCTGGCACTAACGTGAATGACCGGGCCTCGCTGCAACGCGGTGCCAAGCTGTTCTTCAACTACTGCGTCGGCTGCCACTCGCTGAAGTACGTGCGCTATTCGCGCCTGGCCAGCGACCTGGGCCTGAGCGAAGAAGAGGTGATGACCAACCTCAACTTCACCGGCGCGAAGTTCGGCGAACCGGTGATCTCGCACATGCCGGCCGACTCGGCGAAGACCTGGTTCGGCAAGGATCCGCCGGATCTCTCGCTCGAAGCGCGCGCCAAGGGCGTGGACTTCATCTTCAATTACCTGAACTCGTTCTACCTCGATCCGAGCCGTCCGGTCGGCTGGAACAACACGGTCTTCCCGAACGCTTCCATGCCGAACCCCTTGTGGGAGCTGCAGGGGCTGCAGGTCGCCGTGCATTCCGAAGCCAAGCCGGGCCAGGAGTCGGTGGTGGAGAAGCTCGAACTCTCCCAGCCGGGTCGCCTGACCCCGGAAGAGTTCAAGGGCGCCACCCGCGATCTGGCCACCTTCCTCGAGTACACGGCCGAGCCGGCCGCGCTCGAACGGCAGTCGGTCGGCGTGTGGGTCGTCCTGTTCCTGGCCTTGCTCACCTTCCTGCTGTACCTGGTGAAGCATGAGTACTGGAAAGACGTTCACGAGAACCACTGAATGATGTCCCTCGGGGCGGCCTGACCGGCCGCCCCGTTTGTTTCATGGCGGCAGGGAGAGGGCTCGCACGCATGGTCCAGAATGCTCGTTCGCGAACGGCTTTGACGCTGTACACCAGCGCCGATGACATCCACTGCCACCGCACGCGGCTGGTGCTGGCGGCCAAGGGCGTGGCGTACGACCGGATCATCCTGAAGTCGGACCAGCCCACCTCTGACCTGCTCGAGTTGAATCCCTATGGCACGCTGCCGACCCTGGTCGATCGCGACCTGACCGTCTACGACCCGATGATCGTCGTCGAGTACCTCGACGAACGCTATCCGCACCCGCCCCTGATGCCGATCGATCCGCTGTCCCGGGCACGCCTGCGCCTGGCCACCTGGCGCATCGAGAACGACTGGCTGCCCGAGATCGAAGCGATCGGGGAGGGCGGCAAGACCGCCGACGGTGCCCGCCGCCGGTTGCGCGAGCACCTGCTGCAAGCGGTGCCGCTGTTCCGCGCGTCGCGGTTCTTCCTGAACCCGGAAATGAGCCTGATCGACTGCCTGGTCGCCCCGGTGGTCTGGCGCCTGCAGCATCTGGGCGTGGATCTGGGCAAGGAGGGCAAGCCGGTCGTCGATTACGGCGAGCGCCTGTTCCACAGCCAGGGCTTCGCCCGCAGTCTCACGCCCGAAGAGCGCAACATGCGCCCGGACTTCAATTTCGCGCCCGGTTAGCCTCGTTACCGCGTATCCCGTAAACTGTGCGCATGGATACGAACGAAAGCTCGGGCATGACCTCCAATCGCCCTTATCTGCTGCGCGCCATCTACGACTGGATCAGCGACAACGGCCTGACCCCGTACGTACTCGTGGACGCGGCGCAGCCTGGCGTGAAGGTCCCGGCCCATGTCGTGAAGAACGGCCAGGTCGTCCTCAACCTCGCCATGCGCGCCGTCGCGCACCTCGACCTCGGTAACGACCGCATTGCCTTCCAGGCGCGCTTCTCCGGCGTGAGCCAGTCCATCGTTATCCCGATGCACGCCGTCCTGGCGCTCTACGCGCAGGAAAACGGCCAGGGCATGATGTTCCCGGCCGACGAAAACGAAACCCTGCCCACCGACGGCGTCGAAGCCGCCGACGAGGCTGAAGCCCCCGCGCCGTCCGCCGGTGGTGACGATGACCGCCCCAAGCGAGGCGCCCCGCACCTCCGCGTCGTCAAATAAAAAAACCGCCGAAAGGCGGTTTGGTTTTTGTAGGAGCCGATTCATCGGCGATCCTTAACCGTGTCGCGAACCCCATCGCCGATAAATCGGCTCCTACCGAGCAAGGGAGCTCAGCGGTCAGTGCAGCCGCCGCCGGTCGGCCAGCGAAATCACGTTCGCCCCGTGCACGATCGAGTCGGTCGCGACGACAGTTTCCAGGGCCGGCGAACCACTCATCGGCAGCGAAAAACTCACTACGTCGTTCCCGGCCATCCACAGCCGTGCCATTTCCCGCGACTGGCCGTCTTCGCTGACCTCAAAGACGTAGCAGCGCTCCAGGCGCCGTACGCCGTCCACGCCCTGGAGGCGGATGGAGCGCAGGCCCACGCTCTGGTCGAGCAACTGGAGACCGTGTCGCTTGGTCAGCGAGGCGGCGGCCCGAACCGCTACCTCGCGGGCACGCGTCAACCGATACCAACTGGCGATACCAGCAGCCAGGGCCATGAGCCAGAACAGATCGGAGAAGGAAGCCATGGGGTCAGTGTGTGGCCGCGTCGGCAGGACCACAAGCCCCCTCGTGCTTCACATCCAACCGCAACGAAAGATCGATCGCGCGCACGTTCTTCGTCAGTGCTCCACTGGAAATGAAATCCACGCCGGTCTCGGCAATTGCCCGGATCGTATCGATCTCGACGTTGCCGGAGACCTCGAGCGGCATCCGACCGGCGGTAAAGGCCACGGCCTCGGAAAGCATCGCCGGTGTGAAGTTGTCCAGCAGTGCCCGGTCGGCGCCGGCGTCGAGGACCTGCGCCAGCTCGTCCAGATTTTCCACCTCGACGATGAGGGGGAGTGTCGGGTGGATCCGCCGCGCCGACGCGACTGCGGCCGGAATACCGCCGGCGGCGATGATGTGGTTTTCCTTCAGCATCATCGCGTCGAACAGGCCGATGCGGTGGTTCGTGCCGCCGCCGCAAAGCACGGCGTATTTTTGTGCACGCCGCAGGCCGGGCAGGGTCTTGCGGGTGTCCAGGACGCGTGTCCGCGTTCCCGCAATGGCATCGGCGTAGCGCGAGGTCACGGTCGCCGTGGCGGAGAGAAGCTGGAGGAAGTTGAGTGCCGTGCGCTCGGCCGTCACCAGCGCGCGCGCGTTGCCGGCGAGACGGCAGACGGTGGCGCCGGCGGGCATGCGGTCGCCATCGTGGACGAGCCATTCGATGCGCACGTCGGGATCGAGCTGGCGGAAGGCGGTTTCAAACCAGGCCGCGCCGCAAAGCACGGCGTCTTCGCGGCAGGTGAGGACCGCGGTGGCGGCGGCGCCGGCGTCGAGCAGGTCGGCCGTCGCGTCGCCGGGGCCGATGTCTTCGGCAAAGGCGCGCTGCACATCGGCAAGGATCTCGCTGGCCGGCGGCAGGGCATCGACGAGGTGGCGCGTATCGGGAGAGCTCATCGTGTCGGGCTGTCCATGAAGGAAGGCCGCTACCTTAGCGCGGCCTTCCGTTCCTGGGGAGTCACGCCGGGGGCGTGGCTTCCGGCTGGCGCAGGCGCTCGACGATCGCATCCATGGCGCGGTCGAACAGCAGCGAGGAATCGAGCAGGCGCGCCGTGCCGTTGGCAAAGGCCTGGGCGAGGCCGGCAAGGCTGTGATCGGCGACCTTGAGGCCGCGGCGATTGACGAACAGGAAGCGGCCGCTGATCGGGCTGACCCACGACAGCTTGGCGCGATCCGTCGTGCCGTCCTCGGACGTGAACTCGAGCCACTGGCCGACCTTGAGGTCGCGTGCCTGGGCGAGATTACGCTCGTCGAAGGCTTCGTCCATCAGGGCTTCGGTCTCGTCATCCGGCTCCGGTTCGAGCGTGGGCTCTTCGATCGCCTGGATGGATTCCGGCAGCGGCATGACGCTGGAGACGAGCGTGCCCGACTCCGTCTCAGGCGTGGACTCGCCAAGTTGCTGACGATAGAAAGCATGCAGCTGGCCGAGCAACTGTTCGGTGTCGCCTTCCTGGAAGGCCACTGAGGCGAGGCCTCGACGCAGCGATCGTTCGATCCCGGGCAGCAGCGAGCGCAGGTCGCGACGACCGTTGAGGTCGTATACCGGGCGGGCGCTGGCGATGAAGTCATCGATGAAGCGCAGCGACTCGCGGAACTCGGGGGATTCGTCGCCCTGGCGGAGCAGGGTGAGCACGATATAGTTCGCCCAGGCACGGGTCAGCACGCCATAGATCAGCGGCGGCAGTGCGGCACCGCCGATGCGGGTGACGATTTCCGAGGCCGCGCGGCGACGCGCCTGCTCCAGCTTTTCGCGGCCGCGGGTGGATTCGGCGACGCGCTGTTCGGCCAGTTCGGCACGCTTGCGGCTGACGTCGAGGAACTCCTGCAGTTCGCTGGCCAGACGCGTGAAGATGACCACGTCGTCGTCGAAGTCGTGCAGCAGTCGCTCGACGATCGACTTGACCTTGTCGAACAGGCGGCCATCGCGGTCGGCTTCCGCCGACCAGCCCTTGGCGGCATCCGCGAGGGCATCGAGCAACTGCCGCGCAGGATGCGACTTATGCGCAAACATGCGGCGATCGAGCAGGGCGACCTTGAGATAGGGAATCTGCAGGCGTGCGAGCAGCACCTGCATCTCGGCCGGCAGGTTGTGGTCTTCGAGGATGAACTCGAAGAGCATGCCGACCAGGTCGATCGTGTCTTCGTCGACGCCGGACACGTGCGAGGTGTGCTGGCCGCGGAGCTGGCCGATCTGCGCGAGCAGCTGCTCCTTCAGGTGAGCGACGTCACGGGTGACATCGGCCTGGGTGACCAGTGGTGTCGCATGCGACGGCAGGCTGGCGATCTGGCTCTGCAGCAGGGTCAGGGCGCCTAGCAACTCGGCTGCGCTGGGCAACGGGCCCGTCTGGACCGGTGCCGAGGTCGTTGCGCCCATGACCATCGAGGCGCTGTCGCGCCGTGCCGAAAACAAGGCGTGCAGGGACTGCATGAACTCGGCCGCGGCGACATCGGTCACCGGTGCGCTGGCAGCGACCTGCGGCGGCGCGACCGCCGTGGTGCCCGGGCCGATGGGCGCCGGCGCATCGCTGCGACGGGTGGAAATCTCGTGGCGCAGCTGCGGGAGTACGCCCGCAGCTGCCAGTTCGTTGTTGATGTCGTCGTAGAGTTCGTCGATGCCGGCGAGCACGTAGCGATCGAACAGCTTATAGATGATCAGCTTGACGCGGACTTCGACCATCAGCTCGCGCATGGCCTGACGGAACGCCGAGGCCAGGGCGGCAGGGCCGACCGGGTTGGAGGCGTCGTCCATCTTGGTGCCGCCGCAGATCACGGACAGGCGCTGGTTGACGGCGAAGAGAGCGCGCGCGAGGCGCTGCTCGTTCTTGCCGATCATGCTGGTGATGGCGAGCGACTCTTCCAGCTCGTTCTCGCCGACCAGGCTCAGCTCGATGTTGGCGAGCGGGCGCGCGGCGCCGTCGGCGTTCGGAGCACGGGTACGGCCGGCTGAAAAATCGGCCAGATCGCGGGCGACCTGGCCGAGGAAGGTTCGCTCGACGATCGCGCGTTTCTTGCGGACCTCGCGCATGCCATCGAAGAACTGGGTCTGCGCGGCGTTGTTCTCCGCCTTCTCGGCGAGGTCGAACAGGGCGTCGTCGATGTTCTCGAACATGTTCGTCGCCAGCGCGTGCAGGCGCTTGGTGGCCAGGCCACGAACCGTGACCAGGAGCGCGCCCACGCGCTCACTGCGCGGGTCGAGGCGCTGACTCAGGTCGACAACGTTGGACGGCTCGCTCGCGTTGGTCATCACGCTTCTCTGGATTCTTACTGGCCCCCGCCCGAGGGGCCATTGTGCGGGAACGGATGCTTTAAAGTGTGACTCGCGTCACGGATTTTGCGCGAGGCCGGATTCTGCCGTAAGGCCCTGCAGTTGGGTCGTGCCGATGCCGGCTTCCGGCAGCATGACGGGGATCCCGTCTTCCACCCGATAGACCAGCTTGCCGTCGGTGGTGATCAGACCTTCGGTGATCGGCTCGGCGATTTTCTCGCCTGCGACGGTCTCGAGGTTGCCGGCACGGATGGCGCCATTGAGGTTGTCGCGCTCGGTCGCCGTGAGCGGGCGCAGCGGTCGCTTGCTGACGGGGCAGCAGAGGATGTCGATAAGACGCTTGTCCATGGGAGCGGCCGCGAAGGGCCAACCTGTATGTAGATCGGGAATGCACTTACAATAGCGACTTTTGGGTGCTCCGGCCATGACTTCCAACGAGGTGAACGAGGCGAACGCACCGCGCGTTGGCGTGGTGATGGGCTCGCGTTCGGACTGGGAAACGATGGAGCACGCCTCGACCACGCTGACCCGCATGGGCATCGTGCACGAGGTTCGCGTGGTCTCGGCCCACCGTACGCCGGACCTCCTGTTCGACTACGCCGATGGCGCCCGTGGCCGCGGTATCCAGGTAATCATCGCGGGCGCCGGTGGCGCCGCCCATCTTCCCGGCATGATCGCCGCCAAGACGGCGCTGCCCGTGTTCGGCGTGCCGGTGCAGTCCAAGGCCCTCAACGGCATGGACTCCCTGCTGTCGATCGCCCAGATGCCGGCCGGCATCCCGGTCGGCACCCTGGCCATCGGCCGTGCCGGTGCGACCAACGCGGCCCTGCTCGCCGCCTCGGTGCTGGCCCTGCACGACGCCGCGGTCGCCGCGGCGCTGGACGCGTTCCGCGCCGAGCAGACCCAGACCGTCCTCGCCAATCCCGATCCCCGCACGCCGGATCCGCGCACGTGAGCCGTAAGCTGCCCACGGTCGGCATCCTCGGTGGCGGCCAGCTCGCCCGCATGCTGTCGCTCGCCGCCGCTCCCCTGGGTGTGCGCACCCTGGTGGTCGATGGCTCGGCCGACGCCTGCGCCGGGCAGGTCAGCGAGCTGGTCATCGCCGACTGGAACGACGACGACGCGCTCGAGGCCTTCGCCGCCCGCGTGGACGTGGTCACCTTCGATTTCGAGAACGTGCCGGCCGCGACCGCCGAGCGCCTGGCCGGCCTCACGAACGTGTTCCCGAACCCGGGCGCGCTGTCGGTCGCCCAGGATCGCCTCGCTGAAAAGACCCTGTTCCGGGCTTCCGGCCTGAATACCCCGGATTTCGAGCCAGTCGACAACCGCGACGACCTGGTTCGCGCCGTGGCGCGTATCGGCGCCCCGGCCATCCTCAAGACCCGCCGCCTTGGTTACGACGGCAAGGGGCAGTTCCGCCTGAAGACGGCGGACGACATCGACGCCGCCTGGGCCGCGCTGGGCGAGGCCGCCGCGTCGGTGGGCCTGATCCTGGAAGCCTTCGTGCCGTTCGATCGTGAGCTGTCGGTCGTAGCCGTGCGTGGTCGCGACGGTGCGTTCCGCACCTGGCCGCTGACCCGTAACTGGCACGTCGATGGCGTGCTGTCGCTCAGCCTGGCGCCGGCTCCCGGCACCTCCGATGCGCTGGAGCAGGCCGCCATCGGCCACGCCCGTACGATCGGCGAAACGCTCGACTATGTCGGTGTCTTCGCCCTGGAGCTGTTTGTCTGTGGTGGTGAGCTGCTGGGCAACGAGATGGCGCCTCGCGTCCACAACTCGGGGCACTGGACCATCGAAGGGGCCCACACCAGCCAGTTCGAAAATCACGTGCGGGCGGTTCTCGGCCTGCCGCTGGGCGATACCGGCGTGCGCGGTGCCAGCGCCATGCTCAACTGGATCGGCAACATGCCCGATCCGAGCCCGGTCCTGTCGATTGCCGACGGCCATTGGCACGACTACGGCAAGGAGGCGCGTCCCGGCCGCAAGGTCGGCCACGCCACCCTCTGTGCGCCCGATGCCGGCAGTCTGCGATCGAAGCTCGCCGCCGCCGGCGCCGCCCTGGGTCGCGACGAGCAGGTAGCTCCGGCCGTCGACCTCCTCGGATAGAGACGCGCTCTGGTAGGAGCCGATTCATCGGCGATCCCGCGGCAGCGGGCCAAGCCCTCGGCAGCGGGCCAGGGTGCCGCAAGCACCCGATCGCCGATGAGTCGGCTCCCACAGAAAGCAAAAAAGGCCGGGTCATGAGACCCGGCCTTTTTTTACTCTCTACATCCAGGAAATCAGGCGAGGTTCTTCGCCGCAAAGTCCCAGTTGACGAGGTTCCAGAACGCTTCGAGGTACTTCGGGCGCGCGTTGCGGTAGTCGATGTAGTAGGCGTGTTCCCATACGTCCGCGGTGAACAGCGGCTTGTCGCTGCCGGTGATCGGGGTGGCGGCGTTGGAGGTGTTGACGATGGCCAGGGAGCCGTCCGGACGCTGCACCAGCCAGGTCCAGCCCGAGCCGAAGTTGCCGGCTGCGCTCTTGGCGAACTCTTCCTTGAACTTGTCCACGCCGCCGAAGGCCTTGGTCAGGGCATCGGCAAGCTTGGCCGGCGGCTCGGCACCGCCGGGGGCGCGCATCGAGTTCCAGTAGAAGGTGTGGTTCCAGACCTGGGCGGCGTTGTTGAAGATGCCGCCGGACGAGGACTTCACGATGTCGACCAGATCCTTGCCCTCGAACTCCGTTCCCTTGATCAGGTTATTGAGGTTCGTGACGTAGGTCTGGTGGTGCTTACCGTAATGAAACTCGAGGGTTTCAGCGGAGATGTGCGGCTCCAGGGCGTTCTTCTCGTAGGGAAGCGGGGGAAGTTCGATCGCCATGTGCGGGACTCCTTAGCGTTGGCTGGGGGAAAAGGGACAGGGCAGGGCGCGGGGCGCGGCACTGCTACACTACGCAACTATCAGCATTCTAATGATGAAACCCGACCTATGGACGTCGTAGACGAGATCAAGGCCATCGTGGCGGCGCACCCCATCGTGCTTTTCATGAAAGGCACGCCGGAATTTCCTACCTGCGGCTTCTCCGATCGCGCCGTGAAAGCGCTCGAAGAGGCAGGCGCGAACTTCTTCTCGGTCAACGTCCTGGCGGATCCGCGCGTACGGGCGGGCCTGCCGCATTACTCCAACTGGCCGACCTTCCCGCAGCTGTTCCTGTTGGGCGAATTCATCGGCGGCTGCGACATCGTCAAGGACCTCCACGCCTCGGGCGAGCTCAAGCGCATGGCGGTGGAAGTCGCCGGAGCCGAATCGTGAGTGCCTGGGCATCGGTGGGTCTGCCTGAAGGTTGGGCGCCGGCGCCGGCCTTGCTGGCCGGTCGCGTGATCGTCGTCACCGGTGCCACGGGAGGCCTGGGCGGCGAGACGGCGAAGGCCGTGGTGCGCGCGGGTGCGACCGTGGTCATCACCGGCCGCAAGGTCCGCGCGCTGGAAAAGCTCTATGACGAACTGGTCGCGCTCGGCGGTGCCGAGCCGGTCATCCATCCGCTGGACCTGGAAAGCGCCACGCCCAACGATTACGCCGCGCTCGCCGACGGTCTCGAGAAGGAATTCGGCCGGCTCGATGGCGTGGTCCATGCAGCCGCGCACTTCAACGAACTGACGCCCATCGCCATGCACAAGCCGGACGACTGGCTGCGCGCGATGCAGGTGAACGTCTCCGCGCCCTTCGCCCTCACGCAGGCGTGCATGCCCTTGCTGACGAAGGCCGAGGACAGTGCCGTCGTCTTCGTATTCGACGATGCCGACCTCGTCTCGCGTGCACACTGGGGCGGTTACGGCGTGTCCAAGGCGGCCGTCGAGCGCATGGCTGCCGTACTGCACGCCGAAAACGGCAAGGGCAGCATGCGCGTGCATGCCTTGCTTCCCGCGCCCATGCGGACGGCGCTGCGTCGTGCCGCCTATTACGGCGAGAACACGCTGGAGCGGCCACTGCCGACAGCCTCGGCCGACGCCATCGTTTACCTGCTCTCCGGTGCCGGCGCGAAGGCGCGCGGTGCCGTACTCGATATTCGCAATACCCACTGACGTACCGCGCCGCTCTGGCCATAAGGGCGCGCCGCAAAGGAGTTTTTCATGGAAGCGCAGATGACGACGTTGTCCGCGGGCATCCTGCTGTTCCTGATCATGGATCCGCTGGGCAACATCCCGTTGTTCCTCGCCCTGCTCAAGGACGTGCCGCCACAGCGGCGCCGCAAGGTGATGGTGCGCGAGTTGCTGATCGCCCTTGCCGTGCTTATCGGCTTCCTGCTCGGCGGCCAGTACATCCTCAAGGTGCTGCAGCTGCGCCAGGAGTCGGTCAGCATCGGCGGCGGCATCGTGCTGTTCCTGATCGGCATCCGCATGGTCTTTCCGCCTGTCGAGGGCGGCGTGTTCGGCAAGCAGGGCGAGGGCGAGCCCTTCATCGTGCCCATGGCCATCCCCGGCGTGGCCGGCCCGTCGGCCATGGCTGCGCTGCTACTGCTGACCAACTCGCAGCCTGGCCGCACGGCGGAATGGGGCATCGCCCTGTTTCTCGCCTGGCTGGCGACCGCGGTCATCCTGCTCAGCTCGACCTTCCTGTTCAAGTGGCTGGGCGAAAGTGTTCTCACGGCGCTCGAGCGTCTGATGGGCATGTTGCTGATCGCCCTGTCGGTCCAGATGTTCCTGACCGGACTTTCCGCTTACCTGCACATTGCCGTATGAACATACGAGGCAGTAGGGTTGCTGTCATAATTCCCCGCGAGCATGTCCGGGGGTAGGCGCCGTCTACCTTTGGGCATGTCGTAGCCCCTCAAGGGGCACTGAGGACGTTCGAAGGTATGAAAAACACGACTCTGCCCCATCTTTGGGAGCCCAAGTCATGCTGAGCATCGATCAGACCCTGGCCGAGCGCATTCCCTGGCTGGACCAGCACCCCCTTCTCCGCAAGCCCCTTGTCGGCATGCTGGAAAAGCTGGCCCACGAGACACGTTTCAACAAGACACTCGACCACGCCGGTTCGGCGCTGGGCTTCGACTTCTGCGAGCGGACGCTGGACTATCTCGGCGTCAGCTGTCGCATCACCGAGCGCGAGCGCGAGAACATTCCCGTCGAGGGGCCGTTGCTCGTCGTCGCCAATCATCCGCTCGGCATGGTCGACGCGATCGCCCTGCTGCAGATGATCGGTACGGTACGGCGTGATGTACGCATCCTGGGCAACGATGTCCTCGCGGCCGTGCCGCAACTGGGTCCGTTGCTGTTGCCGGTGGACGTGTTCGGCAAGGGCGGCGCCTCGAAGATGCGCGGTATTTTCCGCAGCATCGAAGCCGGCGAAGTCCTGGTGATCTTCCCGGCCGGCGAAGTGTCCCGCATGGGCGCGACCGGCGTGCGCGACGGCAAGTGGTCCGACGGATTTGCCCGCATCGCCATGCGTACGGGCGTGCCCGTGTTGCCCGTGCATATCGCTGCGCGCAATTCGGCCATGTTCTACGGCGTGTCCATGCTGGCCAAGCCGCTCAGCACGGCGATGCTTCCGCGCGAAGCGACCTCGGGCAAGCAGCGCGTCGGCTTCCGCATCGGCAAGCTCGTCGACGCCGAGGAGCTCAAGAAGCTCAGCGGTGGTTCGCCCGAGCAGGCCGCCAAGCTCATGCGTCGCCATGTGTACCGCGTGGGTCGTGGCCGCGATCTCGTGTTCGGCGGACAGACGCCGCTGGCGCATCCGGAGCCGATCGAGCGAGTCGTCGCCGAATTGGACAAGGCTGAATTTCTTGCGGATCTGCCGGATGGCAAGCGCATCCTGCTCCTGCAGGGTTCGCAAGATAGCGCCGCGCTGCGTGAGATCGGCCGTCTGCGTGAGCTCACGTTTCGCCGCGTGGGCGAGGGCACCGGCAAGCGCCGCGACCTCGATGCCTACGACCCGTACTACGAGCACCTGGTGCTGTGGGACCCGAAGGCCCTGCGCATCGTCGGTTCGTACCGCTTCGGCCACGGCGGCCGCCTGATCGCCGAGCGCGGTCTGTCGTCGCTGTATACCTCAAGTCTTTTCGATTACTCGCCGGCGCTCGAATCGCGTTTGGCGCAAGGTCTGGAGGCC
Organism: Luteibacter sp. P1_D3; assembly: GCF_056406135.1. Taxonomy (NCBI): domain Bacteria; kingdom Pseudomonadati; phylum Pseudomonadota; class Gammaproteobacteria; order Lysobacterales; family Rhodanobacteraceae; genus Luteibacter; species Luteibacter sp. P1_D3. The sequence continues at coordinate 29,523 of NZ_JBFUAT010000007.1, forward strand.
GGTCGTAGTTTCGTTGCACCGGCTTACTGGCGATCGCGGGCGCTCGACCATCTGTGGCAGGGCATCGGCCTTTACCTGCAGCGTCATACGGACCTGCGTTACGTGTTCGGGCCCGTGAGCATGTCGGTCAGCATGCCGCGCGAGGCGCGCGAGTGGATTACGGTCGCTCACCAGCATTTCTTTGGTGTTGAGGGACTTGCGGCCGCGCGTATCCCCTTCGTCGTCCCCGGAGCCACCAGCGAGGCGATCCGCGCCGAGCTGGCGGGTCTCGATCCGGCGGCCGGCCTGGGCAAGCTCAAACACCGCCTGGACGCCCTCGGCGTCTCGCTGCCGGTGCTCTACCGTCAATACGTCGATCTGGTCGAGCCTTCGGGCGTCCAGTTTCTTGCGTTTGGCGAGGATCCGGACTTTTCCGGATGCGTGGACGGGCTCGTCATGTTGGATCTGGCTTCCCTGAAACCTGCGAAGCGATCTCGGTATCTTGGTAAAAACGCTTGAAATTCATAGAGGTGCGCGGGAAGGGCGCACCTCTAGGAAAAAGTGGTATTTATCAATGTTACGTGAAAATGTTACGAATCTGTCATAGAATCCCGTTAAAGTTCGCTTAACAAGTGTCGCCGTCCGGGCGCATTACGTGACCCGGATCACACCGGCCGACATCAAAAAATTGGGGAAAGCTCAACGACTGTGTCAACCCGGCCTCGCGGCCAGGTGGCCTTTCGTTCGGCCGAATTTTCGTTGCAAGTCACAGGGCAGACCATTAGATGAATAGCCGTATCCGCGCCAAACTTCTGCCGCTAGCGATCGCATCGCTTCTCGCGGCACCTGCCTTTGCGCAGGACACCTCTTCCGCCATCAGCGGTCGCGTCCTGGATGCCGGCGGCAAGCCCGTCGCCAACGCCGAGGTCAAACTCGTCCATGAACCGTCGGGCACGACGAAGATCGTCCAGACCGATGCCGAGGGCCGCTACTCCGCCCAGGGCCTGCGCGTCGGCGGTCCGTTCGACGTCACCGCGACCAAGGATGGCCACACGGTCGCCGAGCAGGGCAACGTGTTCCTGCAGTTGGCACAGACCAACGCGGTGAACCTCACCGCCGAGCAGGCCGCCGGCGCCAGCGCCCAGGCGCTCGAAGGCGTCACCGTCTCCGCGAACTCGCTGTCGCAGACGTTCTCGCCGGACAACAAGGGTCTGTCGACCAACATCTCGAACAAGGAACTGGAGTCGATCCCGACCCCGGGCCGCTCGATCCAGAACGTCGTCCGCCTCGATCCGCGCATCGTGGTCTCGGACCGTGCCCGCGGCGAAATCTCCGCCGTCGGCCAGAACAGCCGCTACAACAACATCACGGTCGACTCGGTGTCGGCCAACGATCCGTTCGGCCTGAACGCCAACGGCCTGCCGACCCTCGGCACGCCGATTTCGCAGGACGCGATCCAGGAATACAACATCTCCACCGCGAACTATGACGTGGCCACGCGTCGCGGCGTCGGCGCCAACATCAACGCCGTCACCAAGAGCGGTACGAACGACTTCCACGGTTCGGTGTACTACGCGTTCCAGAACCAGAACATGATCGGCGACAACGAGGCCAACAAGCCTTACGCCGGCTTCGACCGCCAGTTCACGGCCGGCGGTACCGTCGGTGGCCCGATCATCAAGGACAAGCTGTTCTTCTTCGGCCTGTACGAGAAGAGCAAGCAGATCGGTTCCGGTAGCCCGTATGGCCCGTCGGATTCCGGCGCGGCGATCCCGGTCAAGAACCTGACCACGGCACAGCTGAACTCGATCCGTAGCATCGCCCAGGGCCTCGGCTTCGGCGACATCGGCTCGGTCGGCGGCGGTAACCAGAACCTGCAGGACAAGCGCTACCTCGGCAAGCTGGACTGGAACATCACCGACAACCACCGCGCCAGCTTCACCTACAGCGAAACGAAGGAACAGAAGCCCATCATCACGGGCTCGGACACCAAGCTCGTGCTGTCGAGCGGCTGGTACAACACCAACGTCGATAACAAGTCCTACGCGCTGCACTTCTACGACGATTGGTCCGACATCTTCTCCAGCGATACGACCCTGTCGTACGCCAAGTTCGCGCAGAACCGTACGCCGAACGGCCCGGACATGCCGGACGTGACGATTTACCCGACCACGTTCGCCAACGGCGGTGCGGTCGAGTTCGGTTCGGAGTTCTCGAGCCAGGCAAACATCCTCAACGTGAAGTCCTGGAACGCAGCATGGGCTGGCTCGCTGTATCTCGGCGACCACACCGTGAAGGGCGGCTTCGACTACGAGAAGGACGATTACTACAACCTGTTCCTGCAGGGCGCCTTTGGTAGCTACACCTTCGAAGAACTGCCGGCTGGCCAGGGCGCCAATAACGGCCTCGCCAACTTCGCCAATGGCAAGTACTGGAAGTACTCGTACAACCGTCCGGCCAACGGCCTGGGTCTGAACGACGTCGCCGCCAAGTACAGCCTGCAGCAGTGGGGCGTGTTCCTGCAGGACACCTGGCAGGCCACGCAGAACCTTTCGGTTCAGTACGGTTTCCGCGTCGACATCCCGCTGATGAACGACAAGCCGCTGTACAACGCGACCTACGCCGCGCCGCAGAACTACGGCCAGACGAACCAGTACAACATCGACGGCCACCGCGTCTTCCAGCCGCGCATGTCGTTCAACTACCAGTTCAACACCGAGCACATGACGCAGCTGCGTGGTGGCGCCGGCCTGTTCGTGACCAACCAGCCGGCGGTGTGGCTGGGTAACATCTTCTCGAACTCCGGCGTGACCCAGACGCAGTTCGTCTGCGGTCCGAACAGCGGTGGCGTGGCGCCTTGCACGGGTACCAACCTCCCGGCCTTCAGCTCGAACCCGGCCGCGCAGAACGACGGCCGTGCGGGTGGCCAGATGACGGTCAACACCGTCACCAAGGACTGGAACATCCCGACGGCCTGGAAGCTGAGCCTCGGTTTCGACAAGGAGCTGCCGTGGTGGGGCCTGATCGCGACGGTCGACTACGAGCACATCGACCAGCGTGACGCGATCTACTTCAAGAACCTCAACCTGGGTGCGCCGGTGCGCGTCGCTCCGGACGGTCGCGCGAACTACTTCCTCACCAATGGTGCAACCAACTCGACCGGCCAGCGCTCGCGCGCCAATGCCAACTCGAAGTTCTCCGGCAGCACGATCGAGCTGGGCAACACGAGCAAGGGCGAGGCGGACAGCCTGGCACTGTCGCTGAAGAAGAACTTCTCCGACGACTGGTCCGGCATGGTCGGCTTCACCTGGACGCGTTCGACGGAAGTCAATCCGGGTACGTCCAGCGTCGCCAGCTCGAACTACAACAACAACTATGTCCTGAACTCGAACGAAGACAAGGCCAGCACGTCGAACTACTCGACCCCGCGTCGTGTGATCGCCGCCCTGACCTGGCAGCACGCCTTCTTCGGTCAGTACAACACCACCGCCAGCGTGTTCTACGACGGTCACTCGGCCGCTCCGTACACCTGGGCCTTCGGCAATGACGCCAACGGCGACGGCATCGTCAACGACGTGGCCTTCGTTCCCAAGGAAGGTCAGATCGAATTCAAGCCGGGTACCAGTACCGCGCTGCAGCAGTCGTTCTATGACTACATCCAGAACAACGACTACCTGAAGCACGAGCAGGGCAAGACGACGGCGCGTAACGGCGACCGTGCAGGCTGGATCAACCAGATCGACCTGAGCTTCAGCCAGGAAATCCCGGGCATCTTCAAGGGCAACAAGGGCCTGATCAAGTTCGATATCTACAACTTCACGAACATGCTCAAGAAGAGCTGGGGTATCGAGAAGCGCGTGAACTTCCCGGGCGGCCGCGGTCTGGCCGACTACGCAGGTATCGATCCGACCACGAACAAGTACATCTACGACATCACGGGCAAGAACTACTCGTCGGGTAACACCTACCAGCCGCTCGCGATTCCGACTTACGTCAACAACAACGACGACCTCGCCCAGCGCTGGTCGGTCCTGCTGACGGTGAAGTACACGTTCTAAGCCCACTCGCTCTCTGTGGGAGCCGATTCATCGGCGATTAGCAACCGGGACGACGGATCGTCCCAAACCAAGGCCGGCCCCCGCAAAGGGGTCGGCCTTTTTTTTGCCCGCCAAAGCCCCACTCTTGACCCCCGCGCCCGCCGCGCGTGATCCTAGGCGGTCCGCTCCCGATCCGGAGCGGGGTTCGCCGCTAATTCGCGGTCAGAAGGACGAGTCACACCATGAATGCCAATCAGTTCGGGGAGCCGGTATCCGGCAAGACGGTCAGTGCCCGCGTTTCGCCGGCCGGCGGCCTCGATATCCTTTCCCGCAACGAGGTCGCGCGCCTGCGCGACGCCAGCGGGTCCGGGTTGCACCAGCTGCTGCGCGGTTGCGCGCTGGCGGTACTGACATCGGGCAACCTTTCAGACGATCCCGGCACCATGTTCGGGAAGTACCCGGACTTCGACATCCAGGTGCTGCAGGAAGACCGCGGCATCAAGATCGAGCTGAAGAACGCACCGGAACAGGCCTTCGTCGATGGCCGCATCATCCGCGGTATCAACGAGCTGCTGGTCGCCGTCGTGCGCGACATCGTCTACGTGTCGACGCAGCTGGAAGCGGGCGCGTTCGATCTGGACGACAGCGTGGGCATCACGCACGCCGTGTTCGAGATCCTGCGCAACTCGCGCATCCTTCGTCCGCAGATCGATCCCAACCTGGTCGTCTGCTGGGGCGGTCATTCGATCTCGCGCGACGAGTACGAATACACCAAGCGGGTGGGCTACCAGCTCGGCCTGCGCGCCATGGATATCTGCACGGGTTGCGGCCCGGGTGCGATGAAGGGTCCGATGAAGGGCGCGACCATCGCGCATGCCAAGCAGCGTCGCAAGGGTAACCGCTACATCGGCGTAACCGAGCCGGGCATCATCGCGGCGGAGTCGCCGAACCCGATCGTGAACAACCTGGTGATCATGCCGGACATCGAGAAGCGTCTCGAAGCGTTCGTGCGTCTCGGTCACGGCATCATTGTGTTCCCGGGCGGCGTCGGCACGGCGGAAGAAATCCTCTACATGCTCGGCATCCTGCTGCTGCCGAAAAACAAGGGCATTCCGTTCCCGCTGATCTTCACCGGTCCGAAGAACTCGGCCTCGTATTTCGAGCAGATCGATCGTTTCCTGCGACTGGCGCTCGGCGACGAGATTGCCACGCATTACAAGATCATCATCGACGACCCGGCGGCCGTGGCGCATGCCATGGTCACGGGTATCGACAAGGTGCGTAACCACCGGCTCGACAACAAGGACGCATTCTTCTTCAACTGGGCGCTGGATATCCCGCTGCCGTTCCAGCAGCCGTTCCGTCCTACCCATGAGGCGATGGCTGGCCTGGCCCTGCATCGTGACCGCCCGCGCCACGAACTCGCCGCCGACCTGCGTCGTGCGTTCTCGGGCATCGTCGCCGGCAACGTCAAGGAAGAGGGCGTGCGCGCCATCGAGCAGTTCGGCCCGTTCGTCATCGACGGCGAGCCGGAGATCATGCGTGCGCTGGACGACCTGCTTAAAGCTTTCGTCGAGCAGCACCGCATGAAGCTTCCAGGTGGCACCGCTTACGAGCCGTGCTACGTGGTGCGTACGTAAAACTACTTAGCGGCGCCGCGTATCGCGCGGCGCCGTTTTACCGTTTTATGAACGGAACGCCTGAACGCGTTCCGCGCATCACATGTCCTAGACGACCCCCTGCGCAACGATGCACTCCGAGTTCACTGCCGGAGACACCCATGCTCGTTACCATCCTGCTCGTCATCCTCATTCTCGCCCTCGTCGGCGGCCTTCCTACCTGGGGCTATTCGCGCTCATGGGGTTATGGTCCGAGCGGTGGTATCGGCGTTATCCTCGCCATCATCCTGATCTGCTGGTTGCTCGGCGTCTTCTGACTTCGTGGCGTCGGGGTGACCCCGCCCCGACGCCACTGGAGGACGTCATGACCCGACCGCATCGTCCCGTGCCCGACACGGACAAGACGCCTCCCGGCACCTCGCCGCCCCCCTACGACCACGAGCCCGTCGAGCGTCCCGGGCCCGACCCCGACACCGATGGCGAGCCCCTGGACACCTGATGGCGCTCCGTCGAGTTCGCTGGCCAGGCGACGTCCTGCCGCGATCGTTCTACCAGCGTGATGCCCGTGAGGTCGCCCAGGCCCTGCTCAACAAGGTCCTGGCGTGCAGCGACGGGCGAGCGGGGCGGATTGTCGAAGTCGAAGCATATGTCGGTGCCATCGACCCGGCCGCGCATACGTTCCGCGGCAAGACGGCGCGCAATGCGGTGATGTTCGGCCCGCCTGGACACATGTATGTCTACTTCACCTATGGGATGCACTGGTGCGCCAACACCGTATGCGGTGACGTGGGCGAGGGTTCCGGGGTACTCATCCGGGCGCTGGAACCTGTCGCTGGCATCGAGCGGATGCGCGAAGCGCGGCCGAAAGTGAAGCGGGAGCGTGAGCTATGCAGCGGGCCGGCGCGGCTGGCGCAGGCCATGGGCATAACCGGTGAGCAGAACGGTATCGATCTGGTGCGCGCACGCGCGGGCTACGCCATTCTCGACGATGGCTCGCCGGCGCCCGAGAACGTGCCGGGCTCGGCCCGCATTGGCATTCGGCAGGGGACGGACCTGCTCTGGCGCTGGCTGGTGGCGGGGAACCCCCACGTCTCAAGACCCTGAATGGACGCGCAAGAAACGCCGTCCGGCCCTTGGCTTCGCTTGCCGCCAGAGCTAGCCTGCGTGAAGACATCGACAGGGAGTTCCATATGAAGCGCATTGCCATTGCCGCCGCCATGTTCGCCACCGTCCTATCGTGTGGCGTCGCCGCTGCCGACACCTTTCGCGTGGGTTCGCAGGTCGTCACCACCGGAGACAGCGAGGGGCGCCTCCGCGAAATCGCGGGCAAGCCGGATCGCGAGACGCCGATCGAGTCCCGTAACGGTGGTCTGGAGGGATATCGCCTCGAGTACTTCCAGAAGGGCAAGTCGGTGCAGGTCGAAGTGGTCAACGGGCGCGTTCGCTCGATCACGCAGATCGACAGCTGACGCCGTGACGACGGTGGGATGATCGCCGCTAACGGTGATCACCCCACACAAGATCAGCTGGCGGTTTTCTTCGGCCCTTTGAGGGGCGTGCTGCGCGGCGTCTCCGGAAGGGGCTCGCGGCGGTTGTGCGAATAGACGTAGGAAATGAACGCGGCGGACGAACGATCCGGCGGCGGCGTGTCCACGGAGGGTGTGACGGGTTTCTTCGGGGGCATGACGATCGTCTGAGTTAGGCGGGACGAGCCCCGACCGGTGAGTCGGGGGTGAATCCGGCCAAACGAAGCCCGGGTGGTCCAACATGCGCTTTCAGTTGTTAGTTGGGTGTAACGTGACGGGTCTGACGGCCCGATGGCCGTAACACCGACGTAACCCACCACGTGTCACACGTGGACTGACAGCGAGGGCACGTCATGGATACACAGAAACAGGTCGTCGGCCCGGCCGACGCCACCAGGATCGACCTTGAGCTGCGAACCGACATGAACTACTGGACGCGCGTGCTCGGTGTGTCCGAGACATCCCTGCGCGATGCGGTGCTTCGTGTGGGTGAGCAGTCGTCCGACGTGCGTGCCGAACTGCGACGTCGCCGCTGATGGACGGTGTCGTACGCCCGTTGCGCGTGTTCGTGTTCTATCCGTCGATGAATCTTCGAACATGGACGGTGTTGTTGCCTGGCGCGACCAAGCATGTGTTTCACACGGAAGGCACGGCGATCGAGTTCGCGCTGACGCGCGCCTCGGCCATGAAGGGCAAGGGCCGTGCGGTCGAAGTGCTGCGCGAGCGGGTATCCGGTGGCTGGGTGCTCGTGCCGTTCTGAGGCCAGGCGAACGTAAGTCCGACGCAAAGAAAAAGGCCGCGCATCACTGCACGGCCTTTCAAAACCTGGCGCCCGAAGTTGGACTCGAACCAACGACCCCCTGATTAACAGCCAAGTGCACGATGTAGATATTCACTAGGATAGTCGAGTGGTTGCCGCGGGAGGCATGCATACGGGGCAGATCGTGCCGATGGGGTAGCGTTTGCGATGACGCTCGCAGAACCGAAAGCCTCGGCAAGCATCGGTGGATTGTCGCGTCAGCGCGTGGCGCTGTTCGCGTAGGTCGCGCGCAAGGCAGCTGAAGGAGTCCATGAGGTGATTCTCTTGAGGGACGGCCTCAGTGCCCGAGACGAGCTTCCCCACTAGTTGGACACAGCGTGTTCCCAGCCTACCGCAGTGAAAACGCCCAGGCCGCCCCAATTCGGTCGCTTCCATCCTGCATGGGGTGAATCAAATCCCGGCTCAACAAGCCCGGGTCATTATCCACCACTGCGAACGATGCGGCCGCGCCGCGTCCCGCGAACTTCGATCGTGCCGCTGCCTGCGCGTACGCCCTGACCAGGCTTGGACTCTCAGCGGCAAACTCCCCGCATGGGCTCTTTGCCAAGAGCTCAGGGGGCGCGCTTATCACAGGCTCGAACCCAGCATCCTCGAGGTCCTTGGCGATGGCTGCCAAGTTCGCGGCATAACTCTCGGGAGTGGTTTCGACCAGTCGCTTCGCATCGTTTGTGCCTAGGGCGATGTGCACTCGTCGAATACGATTCGCGGCAAAGCTACGTTTCGCCGATTCGAGAAGGCCGCGGCCAGGCAGCCAGTCCCAAGTCGTTGTGCCGGACCTTCCGCGATTGAAGGCAAGGGCGACAGTCGATCGGTTGGTCAGCATGGTGGTGACGACGGCCGTAGGTGGGCGGGAAACTCGCTCGCCAGATGTGATGCTGTCGCCGATAAAGCCTATGCCGATGATAGTAGGGGAGCCATCGCGAGGCGGCGGAACGGCGAGCGTAACCGGTGGCACCAGAGCCACGCAGAAAGCAAAAGCCACGAGCCCCCTGTTCACGTCACGTCTCCGAGCCTCTCGTCCTGCAGGCGCTTGGCGAAACGCCAAGGTGCGGACGGATCCTTAGATGCGCAATGTACCCGATCTGGACAAACTAGCGCTGCCATCCGTGAAATCTTGCCAATTTCACGCAAACACAGATGCCTGCATGAGCGCCTTCGGCTTACACATCACGCAAAGAAAAAGGCCGCGCATCACTGCACGGCCTTTCAAAAACCTGGCGCCCGAAGTTGGACTCGAACCAACGACCCCCTGATTAACAGTTAGGTCTACGCAGTAGCGAAAACATGTACTTACGTGCGTTTAATTTACGCCAAAGGCACATGCTCACGTCTGTTAGATCAACTACTTATTCGGCTTTTTTACACGCGTTCCAGCCACATCAACGGTCGCTATCTCGTGGTCGTAGAGCTGGGTCATCGAGGCTGACTTGTGGCCACTGGCCTGTTGCTTGTCTGCCTTCGTGCCCTCGGTGTCCGTGACGCCGCGGTGCTTGAGGCCATGCACTCCGAAACGCTCCTCCGACTCTATGAGTCCCTCTGCGATCGCCACAGTCATAGCACGCCGCCAGGCTGTGCTCATGGCGCTCTTCGTCATGCGCACTCCGTCTTCGGTCACGACCAGAGGCCGGTCCTTTGCAGCAAGCGGAATCGGCATGCGCCGGCGCGCCCAGACTTCCGCTCGTCGCTCGATCAGACATCGATGGGCGGCACGTAGCTCGGGACTCCAGCGCACGAGCGTCGGTAGGCTGCCTTTCACGCGGACGACCTTTAGGCCCTCGGCGTCCTCGTTCCAGTCGGACATATTGCGGACTTCGACGCCACGCGTACGGCAGAGGTACGCGATCGTGGCGACGGCCCAGAGGTAAGGGGCCAGCGCACCTTTGCGTCTGGCTACATACGCCCCGCGCGCCTTCAGAAGCCCGATCACCGCGTGCATGGTGTCTCGCTCAGGCATCCGGTGTGCCTTTCGCTCCGTAGCCTCCTCAGTACCCTTCGCCGGGTTGCCAACGCAGTAGCCGCGGCGACTGCCCCAGGAGTACGCCACCGATAGGTAGCGCTTCATGGCGTTGGCCTTGGTGGGGTAGTCCTCACTGATCTGGTCGACCATGATCTGGATCAGCTGCGACGTCACCAGCCTGAGTGGCAGGTAGGCGAAGCCGATGCCGAGTTTTGTCGGATGCTTGCGTAGGGCCTCGTGGCTATACCTGTACCCCTCGCGCGTCGCCTCAGCCTTCTCGCGGAAGCGCTTCGATTTGTTGAACGCGCACAGCATGTAATCCAGGGTGTCGGTCTTTACCCCGCGCACGGTTTCCATGGCCTTGTGGAGGTCGGACATCAACGCATCTTCGCCGGCCACCTGCTGGCGCTTCGCCGGCTTCCCGGCCAGCGTGTACCAGTTCCGGTCTCGCCGATTCCAGTACACGCCGACAGGAAGCTTCTTTTGGTCGATCTGGGCCGGAATCGATGGGTCGTGCCGGCGCTTGCGCCCTCGCGTCACAGGATGTCCTCCGGACGGTACTGCGGCTCGTTCGACGGGCTCAGGCCAAGCGCCGCATTGACCGCCTCGATCGTAGTCCAGATTTGCGGCCCCGGGCCCAGGCGGATGCCCTGCTCGCTGGCCCACCGCCGGACAGCCGTCGGCCGCAACTTGCCGGAGATCCGGCAGAGGTCGTCGAAGTCGACCAGGTGAGTATTTGTGCTCACGGCTTCGCCGCCTCCTGTTCCGCCCGCCATTCGGCCCAGCTCGGGTCCGTGGCCTTGTGCTGGGTCCACTCCGGCGTATCTGGGGTGGGTGTATAGGTCTTGCCCTTGCCGGCGTAGCAGCACTTGCACAGCTGGGCGTTGTCGCGGCGGTCACCGGCATAGGTCAGGTGGTCTCGGCAGAAGTACAGGCCGCAGCCGTGCTCGCCGCCATACGGATCACCGCCGCAGACGAACGACAGTCCGCGATCGATCTTTTCGGTGCACCCTGGGTGATCGCAGATCGACGGCACGCCATAGCCGATGTCGCGCTTCCAGTTGTCGTCGTACCCGATTGACCAGCCCATCAGCTGATCCCCGCATTGGCGATCTTCGACTCGTGCAGGTAGGACGTGCTGCCTTCCTCGCCGACGAGGCCGCCAGACGCGCCGTGCACTAGCCCGCCCGTTGGAATGCGGCGGAACTCCACGACCCAGACCCACGGGTTGTCGGCCCAGCTCTCGTTGCCGTTGATGGATTGCCAGATGTGACGGAAGTGCTCCATCGGGGACGCGTTGTAGGCATAGCCCGGGACGCTCCCGTGGCCGCCGGCAGCACCCTCGGCTAGACAACCCTCGCCGGTAATGGCGTGCAGTCGCTCAACGCGCACGCTGATTACCTCGAGCCAGATCCGCGAAGCCCACTTCGGCATGTGAATGCTCGGAACCCAGTGCGGGCCCATGTCGTGGTCGCGGCACTGCGCGCACCCAGGCCGATCGCAGGAAAGGTCCGGGGCCGGATCAGTCGCGCGGTAGTGCGGCTGTACCCAGATCGGGGTCTCGCCGTCGACGTCGTCGATATCGCGCCCCTTCATCGGGCGTCGGTCGGCAAACGGCGGGGCCTCGCCTTCGACGCAGTGCTCAAGCGTAAACGTCTCGCGCACGTACAGCCGATCCTCGGTCTCGTAAGGCGGTCGTGCGTCGATGTGGTCGCGATAGGCATCCGGGCGCGTGGGAATGCCCCAGGTGCCTTTGCCTGCATCGGATGCTCGTTCACCCGACAGGATCCACCCTTGCCACTGGTGCGCCGCCGAGGGTTGAGGCTTGACTAGGCGCCGGGTCACCGTCTTGCGGCCTTCGAGGATGGCGCGCACCATCGGGGCACTGAATAGGATGGGACGCTCAGCCATGATCGACTCCGTCGGCAACTACGTGGTGATGTTCAGCGCGACCAGCATTTCGGACACGCTTCGAGATAACTGGTACGGCTCGTGGACGATCTTTGAGCGACAGGCTGATGGCGATCTGCGGCGGGTCGAGAGCGACCGCGACGACACCGGGTTCGACCACATGGAGCCTGCCTGGAACGTTGCCCGGGCCCGCGGGATCGAGCGGGTTCGCGTGCTGAGCAACGACCGGACACTCCAGCCCGAGCCCTACCACGGTTAACTTGCCCAGCAGGGTCGCCTCGCGCACCATGGCGCCATTCATCAGGATGGGGAGTTCACGCATGGGAATGCGCCTCGTGTGGGTGTGGCTGGCGGGGGTAAGCAGTGGCGCTCTGATGCTTGCCTTTGTTGTGTATCCCCCAGTGCGCGGTTGGGGCGAGGGAAAGGCCCTGACCGACTGGATAGGGGCGACGGGTAGCCTGCTTGCGGCGGCTGCCACTTTCGTCGCCGCGTTTATCGCGCTGCGCGTAGCGCGGCTGCCTGTCGAACAGCAAGCTCAATTTCAGTTGGCAAAAGCGCGCGTCATGGCCCAGGGTCTCGTCGACGAATTGATCGCGGCGGAGAAAGTCGCCAAGTCGACGGCCGCCCGGCTCGGGGGCCTTTCGACTTCGACGAACATCCACGCCTTGGCGCTGGTCGGCATATACGCAGAGAACGTGAGCACCGCTTCGCTTGAACGAAACCTCCCTGCGCTCGACTGCTTCGGGCCGAAGCACGGTGAGGCGATCGCCCGAGGCGTCTATGGAGTGATGGAACTTCGCGCCTTCGGAAAGGAGATATCGACCGCCGGAGATCCGTCCATTCCGAGCATGCTTCTTGGAGACGAATATGTCCCCTACAGAGCGAAGGCTGGCATCGACATCTGCCTCAGTTCGCTGATCAAGATCACAGGCGCAATCGATGCCATACGGACTTACGCCAACAGCCACCCTTGAAAGACCGATCATTGCCGCACCGCCTCGGCGGCTGCAGGGCGACGCGATCCTTTGAACTCAGGAATGACCGGATAGGCCGGTGGCATGATGACGTTGGCCCTGATTGCCCGCCACGATGCGGCGTTGTTGAAGACGATGGGACCAGCGTCGTTGTCGACCATGCCAGGGGAAGGCGGGACAGCGATCTTGTCGAGCACGTCGCACGGCACAGCCACGGCGGAGCACCCGCTGTTGTAGTAGCCGAGCTTGGCGAGAACCTGGTCTTCCGGGTACTTGCCGGCCCACGAAAGCGGATAGGCATAGCCGGAATCGTTCGGACGCCATACGGTGATGAAGGGATCGCGGCGGTGCGTGTGCTTCACGCTGACGATGTAATACTCAGCCACGGGGCACCTCCGGCGCGGCGCCGAGCTTCGCGTAAACATCTTGCGGCTTACATCCTACGCCAATGACGAACAACGTTTCCGCCTTCTTGCTTCCTTGCATGAGGCGCGCAAGGGCAGCCAGTTCGATGAAGCCAATTTTTTGCCACCCATCCGGCACGCCTTCGGGGCGCGGCTGGGCATGTCGCGAAATCTGACCCGTGCCATCGCAATTTTTGCAACGAACGCGCTGGCCATTGCTGCCATCTGCTGTGCGCTCACCCCGCCCGAAACACAATTTACACGGCTCCCGGACCACCACCTCCCCAGCCTGCTCACCCGTGGGGGTGGGATCGCGTCCTGTTGCGATCGCACCCAATTGGTACTCGATCGCCTGGTCCAACGTGTAGTGGCCGTCCTTCGCGTTCCGCATGAGCCACACGCTGTTCTTGGCAATGGCTTCCCACAGATCGACAGGAAGATGCGTGTACCTCGGGACGTCACCCGTGGGGCGGGGATGGGCGAGGGCTAGCTTCATGTCGCGCACAGCATCGATGACGCAAGCCATCGTGTACCCGATCTTTTCGTCATCGATGAAGACGATGGGCGAGCAGTCCTCGTCGTTAAGCCGGATGGTGAGAGACAGCTCAGACCAACCAGCCGGCAGATCCACATCCACCGCCTCTACAGGCTGCGCAGGCTTAAACCGCGCGGCATCCTCATCGAGGACCAGGTCGGCGTACTCGTAGAAATGCTCGCGCAGATCCTTGGTGTGCGCTTCCTTCCCGTGCATCCACGGCTCGACATGCGCGACGGCACGTACCTTGAGGTCGCGCTCGGTGCCATAGCGGTACCAGACGGCGTTGAAGTTGCGCGCTACGGCCTCGGCCACCGCCTTCGACGGCATCGCGACGAGATCGTCGGGGCCGGCAATGTAGAGGCTCCACAGTTCGTTGCTCATGCTTCGGTGTCCTTCGCCACAGGCAGGGCGTAGAGGTTGAGGGTGTTGCGATCGTGGGTCGCGATCACGGCGTGCCCGAGCCGGCGCGCCGTGGACACCCTCGCCATCGTTACGTCGTCCAGCAGGACGGTGGCGAAGTGTGTTCCGTTCGGGTAGCTGCTGGCCCAAGTCGTGCGCAGGTTCTGCTCGCGCGTCTCGAGATCGGCCACACGACGCCGCAGCGCCTGCGCCTCGCGCTGGCTGATGGTCTTCCTGGTCATGCGCCGAGCTCCTTTACGCGCTGGTTGACGGCGTCGCGCTTGTCGTACTCGCTCCGCAGGGCCGCGCCGAGCTTCTCAGCCCCGTCGATCACGGCCTGCTCTGCCGCCTCGCCGAAAGTGTCGAACTGGGCGAGGAAGTCAGCATCGCTCGCCATGTCGAGCGACACCTCGAGCGTGCATCCGAGGTCCTCGACCTGAACTTTCACCTTGATCTTGCTCATGCCTTCGTTCCCTCGCTGTCGCGCGCGGCGAGTAAGATCTCGTGGTCGACCAGCAGGCCTTCGTAGTCGTCCTTCAATGCCTCGTAGGTCCCATGGATGTCTTCCACCATGTCGACAACCTCGCGTGCCGTCAGGCTCACGCACTTAACAGGATCGGCGTAGACGCGCTGCTCGGCCCAGTCATAGAGGTAGAAGAGCTCACGGCTCAGCTTGCGAAGATCGGCCTGCACGACCGAGGTGCGAGTCATCAGAGACCCGAGCTCTTCGGAGAGGCGTAACGCCGTGGCAGCGAATTCTCGATGAAGGATGGCCGTGCCACCGGCGGCCGCCCAGGCCTCCGTATTCCGCCGGTAGTCGTCGATCAGGATGTCGCCCTTGGCGTGCATAAAGAGCGGCTTGCTGGACCCGCCGAGGACCGGCAGTACGGTGACGTGAGCCGAGAGGTGGGCGCGGACCCATTCCACCTTCTGCGTGGCCACGTGCGCGTAGTTCGACTTCGGGCAGGCCGTGAGGATGATCGGGTCCAGGTGCTCGATCGAGCGAAAGAACTCGAGAGCGCCTTCCATCGGCGGCAGGTCGCGGAAGAACGACGGGTGTCCGTTGATCTTCAGCCACATGTCGTCGTCGGCCATATCGCGGTGGTCCAGGCCGAACACGGCCGGGAACGTGCCATCAAAGTCGGCCATGACGCCGTCGAGGTCGAGGTAAAGTCGGCGGCTCATGCGGCCACCACTTCGCGCACGTAGAACGCCACCGGCATGTCCTCGGTATCCCAGATGCCGCAGAACAACCAGCCCTCGCCTGCCGGCGGAGTCGGGGTCCAGAGAGAAACATCGCAGTCCCCGCTCTCTACGAAGTCGTTCGCCTGTTCCTCGGTGGCATCCGACTCGAACCAGACGAAGTCGATCTCGAAGCCTGCCGCCGCGAACTTCGCGCGGTCATAGGCCTCCTCGTTGTCGTCCATGTTCCAGCGATCCGACTGCAGATCGGGGTGGACGCACATGCCATCCTCGTCGCGCGGAGGCATGACGGATGGGTCGAACAGCTTGCGGATGGCGGTATCCATGCTCATTCCTCGATCTGGATTTCGTGGTCGCGGCAGCACGCATCGATGGCGTCACGCACGCGGCGGCTCTGGTTGGGATAGTCCGGGTCGGCCTGGTCAAGGGCTGCGAATGCGGACTGGAAGGCAGCGCGGGCCTCGCTGGTGGAGCAGTCGCGCGGCACGCCGAGGACGTCGCTCCAGTGCTGGCGCGCGGCCGAGCCCGTAAAGGTCTGACGAAGCCCGGTGATGGCGGCCCGTTGCTGCTGGGTGGTGGCAGCGAGCGTGATAGTCATAGGCACGGCCTGTTTCACCGCAGGCTTCGGCGACTGCTCGGCGGCCAGACCCACGAGCCACCAGGCAGTGCTGCCACCGCGCCTGTCATCGCGCAGGAGCCGACCGTCACGCTGTAACGCCTGGAGCCGCCGCCGCGTCTGCGGAATCGACAGGTCGGCCTCATCCGCGATCTCGCCGATCAGTGGCCCGTAGATCACGGCAGTACGGTCGCCACCCCGCAAGGGCTCCTCAGCAGCACGGCGCGCGATGGCCCGCAGGCACGCCCTGGTCACGGCCTTCTCGAACTCGGTCGTGTCGATCGTGGTGGTCATGCGGCCACCGCCTTCGCTGCAGAGGCGGCGCGCGCCCGCAGCGCTGCGTCGATCCGTCCGCGGGCGATGTCGACATAGCCGAGCGGGTTGCCGTTCTCGTCCAGATCCTTCTCGATACCGATGAAGTTGAGGTCGAGCTCGGGCAGTTCGGCGCAGGCCACGCCCGTGGTACCGCTGCCCATGGTGTTGTCGAGCACGGTGTCGCCCCTGTTGGTATACGTCGCGATCAGGAACTTCATGAAGTCCACGGGCTTCTGGGTCGGGTGGTAGCTTCCCCGCTGCTTGTCGCTGGAGAAGAATTGGACAGATCGCGGGTAACGCTCGGTGGAGTCGTACTCGGTCAGGTTCAGGGCCTTGCCGTAGCACTCGGAATTGACGGTCTTCCGGCTGGTCGTCTTCCGCGCGTGGCCCGAGGTCATCTGCGGGTGGTACGTCGGCTGGCGCCGGTAGAAGACCTGGGCGGTCTCATGCGCGCGAAGCGGTTGCTTCTTTGCGTTGAGGAACCCGGTGGCGTTGCCTTTCTCCCAGACCCACTCGTACCGGTAAGCGGGAAGGTTGCTGGTTACCAGCAGGCTGGCGAAGGGCTGCGCGGCACAAAGCACGATCGCAGCATTACGCTTGGCGATGCGCTTGTAGTGAGCCCACAGCGGGGCGAAGGGGATGACAATGTCCCAAGCGCAGCGCGTGGAACCGTAGGGCAGGTCGGCAAGGATCAGGTCGACGCTGCCGTCAGGGATTGACGCCATGACGTCTAGGCAGTCGCCGGTGTGGAGGGCGTACTTCATGCGGCCGCCCGCTGATCGCCGGGGTAGCAATCCATGAGCGCGCCGATCACTTCGGCCGCGACTTCCGGGACGATGGCATTGCCGTAGGCGCGCAGGCGTCCCACTCGGGCGGGAACCCCATGAGCCAGCAGACGAATGCCGGGTTTAACGCGCCTGGCTTTTCCGTCGTGTCCGAGCATTTGGGAGGCGTGATCCCAGAAGCTGCCATCTGTGCCTGCATGCGAAGGTCTGTCAGAGATACCCCGCATGCGCCGTCGAGTGCTTCCTTCCTCGCTAGGAACGCCTCCGGAGATCCGCCCGGCGAATGAACCGTAGGCGTTGCCCACATTGCTAGAGCCAGCGTCATTGGCAGCGTCTTTCCCTTGGGATTCGCCGCCCAAGCCTCGTAGAACTCCGCGCTCGCGCTCTCGCTTCGCCAGTCCCTCGCTGCCGGCGTGGGCCACAATCCAGATACGGTCACGTCGGTGGGGGGCGTCGACGGCACAAGCCGGGACAACGGCCGCCCCGCAGGCGTAGTCGACGCCTTCCAGGTCAGCAAACACTCCGTCGAGCCAGTCCTTGCCAACCGCCGCCGCAACCTGCTCTCCCACGAAGTCATCGGGCTTGCGGGCACGGATGAGTCGAAAAAGGTGGGGCCACAGGTGCCGATCGTCAGCCTGCGCTTTGCCTTTGCCGGCGACGCTGAACGGCTGGCACGGCGCGGAGCCCGACCAGAGCTCACGGTCGTCGGGCCAGCCTGCGATGCGAGCGGCAAGAGCCCACCGTCCGATTCCGGCAAAGAAGTGGCACTGCTTGAATCCGACGAGGTCTTCGGGTCGAACATCCTTAATGCTCCTGGTGTCGACCACGCCTGGCGCGATGTGCCCAGCGTCGATCAGATTGCGCAGCCATTGCGCTGCGTAAAGGTCAATTTCGTTGTAGTAAGCGGTCACGCGACGTCCTGCGATGCGTTGGCGTTCTGCGGAAGATCGGGATAGATGCCCCACGGCGCGCGTAGTTCGCGCCACGGGTTGGTTTCAGAGATGGCGCTGCGATGCGCGTGTCGCCCTTTGACACCGTTGTCCCAGTACTCGCGGTGACGTGTTGCCTGGTTGTCGAACCAGCCGGTGAGCATGTCGGGCGTGCGCGGCATAGGTCAGGCCGCCTTAGTGATCGCGAACGGCGGAAGGTCTCCACCGTCGTGCTGGGCAAAGATCGTGAGCATCTGGCTAGCCCTCTCGAAGTCACCGCGACGGATGGCGCCGGCAACCTCTGACCAGGTCTTCGGCCTGTTGATCGGCACCTTCCGCTCGAGGCCCAAGCCTCGAAGGTCGTCGTCGGTCATGGCGCCGAGGATGTCCTCGCGATCTACTTCCACCTCAACGGTCACGTACATGGAAATTCCTTTGCCGGCCGGAGCCGACTCGTTGCTAAAAGGGAATCGTGTCGTCGTCAAAGCCATCGTCTGCCGATGCGGCGGACTGAGGCTGTGTGTCGTGGGTGCGCTGGGCAAAGTCACGTTGCGCACGGCCCTTGCCGGTGCCACCGTTGGAACGCTCACCGCCGCCGTAGCGCGACTCGCCGTAACGGTCTGACGGTCGATCGGAGGGCTGACCACCCAGCATCTGCATTTCGCTGCCGATGATGTCGGTCGAGTAGCGTTCGACGCCGTCGCGGTCGGTGTACTTGTCCGTCCGCAGCGAGCCTTCGATGTAGACCTGGCGACCTTTCTTCAGGTACTCGCCGGCGATCTCGGCCAGCTTCCCGAACAGCTTCACTCGATGCCACTCGGTACGCTCCTGCTTCTCGCCCGAGGCCTTGTCGGTCCAGGCTTCCGAGGTCGCGATGCGAAGCGACGTGATGGCCGTGCCGCTGCCCGTGTAGCGGGTTTCAGGATCGGCGCCGAGGTTGCCGACGATGATCACTTTGTTGACGCCGCGGCTCATCAGGCGGGCTCGCCCTGGGTCACGGTCTCGGCCTTCGCCGTCTCGACGTCGACGCCGTCGTGCAGCGCGCGCACCAGTTCGTCCTGGCTGGCGACATCGACGGTGTACTCGTCGAGCGCGACGTGGCGAAGGGCCTGCGGCTGCGAGGTCGCACGCACTAGACGCGGCTTCGAGTCAGCGCGGTTGACGATGTAGATGCGGGTCGGGGTCTTGCTCATTGTGCGAATTCCTTTGCCGGGTCGCCCCGGCGTGGCGTTAAGGCGTGACGAACGGTGGGCTTCAGCGGTGCGGCAGGACCGCGAGCGCGATGGGAAGAAGGAGGGCAGGGAGGACGAAGAGCAGCACGGCCGTCCTCTCGTCGCAGGGCGCGGACATCCACCAGGCAATGGCTCGCTGGATGCGTGCTTCCATCACGGCTTCGCCGTGCAAGGCACGTCTGTGACCATGACCACCGGTGCTCCCTGGGCGCCGTACGATCCGATCTGCCGCGTCTTATAGCCGCGGACGCAGTGGTCGCCGTTATCAGGCAGGGTGAGCGTCGAGGGCGGATGGCCGCCGGGCTTGAACGCTCCGCAGGCAGCCAGGCCGAATATGGCGAGGCCAACCATCAGCATGAGCACGACGCCCTGCGGGCTTTCGAAAAAGCGCTGCAGGTTCGGTGTGGATGACGCAGCGTTCTGCAGCTGCTCGGCAGCGCGCACCTCGCGGTCGCCCGCGGCTTTCACTGCAGCATAGAGGCCAGCACGCTGGCTGATGGTCAGGCGGCTCACGCGGCACCCCCGACGCGCTCAAGGGCTTTCTGGATGCGATCGTAAGCCTCGCGCTCCTTTTCGTTGCGAAAGCACATCTTGGGCGACACAGATTCGAGCAGGAGCTTGTTCGCTTCGAACAGTTCGGCCAGCCCGTTGCGTGCGCGGTACACCTGCGAGTTGAGCTTAAGGCTTGAGGTGTTCCCGTCGAGTGCGGAGAGCAGGCCCAGAACATCCAGTTTCGGCGCGTCGGTGTTCATGCGGCAGCCTGCTGCGCGTCATGCGCCATGCCCAGGTAATGCGACGCGGCACGCTCGCGGGCACTGTCGATTAGGGCGTTATGGGCAGAGGCGAGGGCCTTAAACGCATCCTTCGCATGGAAGGCGGCATCGGTCGGCGCCGAGATATCCGACTCGATGTCGGCGATCAGGTCGTTGACGACCTTGACCAGGGCGCCCGTCCTGTCGGCGAGCTGCTGGTGGTTCGAAATGAGTGCGTTGGTGCCCATCGTCCTCTCCCTTCGCCGGTTGGTGGCGTGGGAGAAGTAAACCATAGTTGTCTAGCCGTAGTCAACTACAGTTGTCGAAATATTCTCGGGCGAAGAAAAACCCGCTATGGCGGGCTTACGCCGGTCGCTGAGCCGTTAGACCCTTACGACGCTGCCTGATTGAGATCCGGCCGATTTAGGTGCCGCAACTTGCAGCCGCGATAGCCGACCGTAGTTGGTCGTTGAGCAGGGCGAGTCGCCGCCTTGCCTCCGTATTCTGACCGGGCGCCCAGGAATCAAACGAAACGTGGATTGCATATGCGCCGCTGCCGACCGGTTGGCGCGTCACCCTACCGCCAAAGAGGCCTGCGCCCGTCGGCACGTAGGTTTCGAGCAGGGAAGGGCTCGCAAGCCGGAGGCGCATGCCACTCAGTTCCTCGATGCTCGCTGTAGCTGTACTCCAAGCCGCTTCACACTGGGTCGGACAAGCGCATACCGGCACTTCTGCCATCGCAGGCGGCCCGCCGACCCGGAAGGGAGCGACCTGCAGCTTGGGCAGATCGATTACCATCTGCGGCGAGGCCAATGCGGCAATCGCCATGACGCCTACCAGTGCAAACATGGAAGCCCCCAAAAACCTGTCGCCCATGATACGAAAAAGGATGCCCTAAGGGCTCTGGCGCAGGTGTCAGGGGGAGGCTTTGGCGCTGGGTACGCATGGATCGTTGGACACCTCGACCACCTTCGTGTCGTACTGGCCGATCGTTCCGTTGCTCCGCGCCTTGAAGCCCCGGATGCAGGTGTCGCTCTGCTCGGGGAGCGTCATGGTCGAGATGCGTAGGTCTGGTCTGGCGCGGAACGGGCCGCAGGCGGACAGCAACACGCAAAGGGCCAACAAGGGGAGGCGCGGCATGAAAGATTCCGTTCAGTTGGTGGCTGTCGCGCGAGATATTGCGGCAACTGGCGGCCGCTGTATGTAGGCGAACGCCTACACGAAAAAGCCCGCCGAAGCGGGCTTTCGATCACTTTCCTCGCGCCGCATCCACCGCGTCAGCCGCAGTCGGGTGGCCGGACAGTCTGAGCAGAAGAGCAATCAGTGCCGCCGCGATCCCAAGGAGGGCAATCAGGCCACCGCCTGCCCACATGGACAGCTGCAATTTGGTTGGAAACGTGTCGAGCTTGGCCGACATTGCGGCGAGTGTGCTGTCGATGGAGCCCAGGCGGTCTTTCACGGCACGCACGTCCGTCCGGACTTCGTCGAGATCCCGACGAATGTACCGACACTCACTCTCAAGGGCAGCGA
Source organism: Luteibacter sp. P1_D3 (assembly GCF_056406135.1). Classification (NCBI taxonomy): domain Bacteria; kingdom Pseudomonadati; phylum Pseudomonadota; class Gammaproteobacteria; order Lysobacterales; family Rhodanobacteraceae; genus Luteibacter; species Luteibacter sp. P1_D3. Next base: position 51,049 of record NZ_JBFUAT010000007.1, read on the forward strand.
CGCGTGCTTCCATACCTCCATCATGGGGCGGCTCGCCCGTGCCCGCAAGGTCGGTACCACCACCAGCTGGCCGCTGGGGAAACTGGTGAATGGTCATTCCCTCGATTTCTCCACGAGTTGCTTGATTCGGAGGTGAGTATGTTGCCGGACGTACCCGCACCGCTGGCAAGCCAGGGTGATTACGGCGATGCCGTTCATTCCCATGTCTCCAGACGGCTTGCCCCATGGCAGCACCTGGCATGTGCCTTCATCGAAAATCCCGTCCCACTCTGTACAGGCACAGATCGGGCACCCCCTTGCCCCGGGGAAATCGGCGAAGACCCTGTTGAGATCGTCCGTCGTATAGGTGAACGTCTCGTTGTCCTTGGGCGCTCCCATTAATCCTCCCAGCTGCCGATCCACCGCACGCGGCCGTGAATGGCGAATTGCTTCGTCTCGTCGACCGGCACCGGCTTGCGCCACTTCGGGTCGTCCCTGTTGTCGCTCTGGATATGCCAGTTCCCGCCGATCTCTATTAGCCGCTTGGCCATGAGCGCGCCTTCGTAGCTGATCACATAGATCTTGTCGTCACGGGGCTCGATATCTGAAGTGTCGAAGAGGATGGCGTCGCCGTTTTTGATGGTCGGCAGCATCGACTCGCCCTTGCCGTAGAGCACGGCCAGGCGGTCCGGACGCAGGCGCTTGCGGCGCAGGGACTCGGCCCGGAACTTCAGCTTGTGGGTCTCGGCGTACTCATCGATGACGGCACCTTCGCCCAGGGCTGCAGCCTGGCGCACGCCTATGATGTCCGCCCAGCCTTCCTCAGCGACGATGTCTTCGGGGTGCTTGGGCTGCTTGCCATCGACGAGCCACCTAACGGTCACGCCCAGGAACCGGGCAATCGGCTCCATGGTGGACATGGCCGGCTTCAGCGTGCCGCCATTCTCAATCTTGGAGACAGCCTGCTTCGAGACACCAGCCACGTCGGCCAGGTCTTCCTGCTTCGCCCCCTTGTCTTCGCGCGCTTCGCGCAACCGCTCAGCCAGAGTTCCCATGTCAACTATTGTTGACGAGAAAGAGTAACCTGTAGTTGACCTCATGTAGACAACTGTGGTTGACTAGCGCCATGAYCGAGACCAATCGACTCACCAAAGAGCAGGCGCTTGCCTTGTTCGACGGCAACCAGGCCGCGCTCGGCCGCTCCCTTGGCGTCACCCGTCAGGCCATCAACAAGCTTCCTCCGGGCGAAATGCCCGAATGGATGGATCTCAAGATTCGGTTCGTCATCAAGCCTGGCGCGTTCGGCGCGAGCACCCGCGAACGACACCGACCCACGGCCGCCTCGGCAGGGGCGACGGCCGAAGCAGCTGAAGTTGTTCTGACCCGGAAGGCCAGCTGACGTGGGCGCCGATGCGCTCGCGCTGCTGGCCTTCGCTTTGTGCGCGCTCTGGCCCACGAGGAAGCGGGCAGGGCGCTGACGCTCCACCGCTTCGACGTTCCCTGATTCCCTTGTCGTGATCTCCATGGTGACGACTCTACCTACCGGGCCTACGCGGCTCACCATTTGAGATTGACCCGCATGAATGTCCTCGATGCAGCCCAGGCAACGGTAAAGGCTTATCCCGGCGGCGCGGAATCGCTGGCGCCGCGGCTCGACATGTCTGGCGCGCTGCTGCGCGGCAAGGTCAACCCTAGCTACGACCGGAACCACCTGACGCTGGCCGAAGCCGACCTGCTGATGACCGTCACCGGTGACCACCGCATCCTGCACGCGCTGGCGCACACGCACGGCTACGTCCTCCAGCGTTGCGACGACCTCGAAGCCGAGCGCGCCGATGCGCAGAACCGCGTGGACGAGCTCGTGCTTCAGCTCATGCGTGCGACGGGCACCTTCGCCGGCACGATCGCCGAGGCCCGCGAGGACGGCGTGATCACGCACAACGAGGCGAAGGATGCATCCAACGCCGGCATGGATGTGCAGAAGACCGTGGTCGATCTCGTCGCCGCGATACAGAACCAGGTGAGGCTCAGCTGATGATGATCTTCACCCGCGCCGAGCTGCTGATCTGGATCCACACCATGAACGCCCTGCGGAGGTTCGGCCGATGAGTAGCCCGTCCCGTATGTGCTGGTGTGACGACATGGCATGCCGCTTCACAAGCCCGAGCATCCCATGCCCGTCACCGCGCCCGTCATGGGCTGACGCGAACGGCTACGACAAGGCAGCCATCGACCCGTCCGAGAAGTGGAATGGTCGGCTCTTCACCTGCTCGCCCTCGCTGAGTCCAGCTCGGTGAACCGCCTGTCGTCCCCTGGCTACCACTACGCGCGGGCCGTCATGCCTGCCGTGCTGGCGCATGGGCCGACAGCTGAGCAGCTCACGGCTGCCGAAATGTATCTCGCCTCGCTGGCGCCTTCGCCGCAGGCCTCGTTGTTCAACCAGCAGCACGCTAACTCGGGGGTAGCTACCCGGGGACAGCCGAGTCCGGTCGGTTGCGTGTCTGCACTTTCCCGGACGCCGGAGTAGGTATGGCAACAGAACACTGGTATCGCTGGCACCACGGCACCGTCACAGATCCGAAGTGGCGGACCATCGCGTCACGCGCATCAAAGGCACTGTCACGCAATGTCACGATTGGTCACGTCGTGTCCATTTGGGCGGCGATGATGGAGAACGCGTCACAGTCTCCTGTGCGTGGCGAGCTGTGCAACTGGTCGCACGAGGACATCGGTGCCGCCCTCGACATACCCGAGGATGAGGTCGAACAGATCTTCATCGCGATGCAGGGGAAGACCATCGAAGGTGAGCGTCTCACCTCGTGGAATCGTAGGCAGCCCAAGGCCGAGGACCGTACTGCGGCCGACCGAAAGCGTGCTCAGCGAGAGCGTGACAAGTCCCATGACGTCACGGCTCACAACATTGAGTCACGCAATGTCACGGGCGGTCACGACAGAGGAGAGGAGAGGAGAGTAGAAGAGAAGAAGCAAGAGCAGATGCCGCCAACTTCGTCGGCGCCCGCTGCACTTGCTCTTGTTTCCGATCAGGCTCCCGGCGAAAAGGCGCCGAGGCGCAACGGCACCCGCCTTCCTGCGGACTGGAAGCCTTCGAGCGAGTTGATCGCCGCGGCCCGCGCCGAACGCCCCGACATCGACCTTCGCGTGGAGACGGCCAAGTTCCGCGACCACTGGCACGCCAAGGCCGGAAGGGACGCAGCGAAGCTCGACTGGGACGCGACCTACCGGAACTGGATCCGCAACGCGCGCGGCCCGACCGGCTTCGGTGGCCGTTCTGAGCCTGCGCGCAATCGCCAGGAGCTTCGCCGATGAGGCCGCCCGAGACTGGCTGGATGGGTCTGCGCGTTCCACCATCGGCCGTGGACGCCGAGCAGAGCGTGCTGGGTGGCCTGATGATGGTTCCGGATCGTATCGACGCCGTGTCGGCGAAGCTGGTCGAGGACGACTTCTACCGCCGCGACCACCGGATGATCTACCGGTCCATGATCGAGCTGGCGCGCCGTGGCACGCCGTGCGACGCGATCACCCTTGGCGAGTGGTTCGTGCGCAACGGCATCGAGATGATCGAGCCCGCCTACCTGCTCGACCTGGTGAACAACACCCCGAGCGCGGCGAACATCGAGGCGTATGCCGCCATCGTCCGTGAGAAGTCCGTCCGCCGCCGTGTGATCGACGTTGCGACCCAGATGGTGGAGAACGCCTTCGGTGCCGAGCAAGACGCCACGGCGTTGGTGGATGGTGGCATTGCTCAGCTGATGGGCATGCAGCACATCGAGAAGAGCACCGAGTACACGCTCCGTCAGGCCCTAACGATCGCGTATGACGCCGCCGACGCCGCCAAGGCTCGTGGCGGCAAGATCCCCGGTATCCCCACCGGCCTGACGGAGCTCGACGACGTGCTCGGCGGACTGCACAAGTCGGACCTGATCATCATCGGTGCGCGTCCGTCGATGGGTAAGACGGCGCTGCTGCTCAACATGGCGCTCGGTGATGACGGCGACGCGGGGCTCATTTCCACCGAGCAGCCGGTGGTCCAGATCGGCTCGCGCATCCTCGCCATCCAGGGCAACGTCAACGCCTCACGGCTGCGCAACGGCTCGCACGACGACGAAGACCTGGCGCGGCTGTTCAACGCTACCGCCGCGCTGCTGGACCCCGAGAACCCTCGTGAGCTCATGGTCTGCGACCAGGCCGGCATGACTATCGGCGAGCTGCAGCGCATCGCCCGCCGCTGGAAGCAGAAGCACGGTATCAAGCGCCTTCTCGTCGATTACGTTCAGCGCGTCAAAGGGAACGACCCGCGCGCCTCCCGCATCGACCAGGTGGGCGAGGTTGCCATCGGTCTGAAGGACATCGCCCGCGAGCTGGACATCCCCGTCGTGGCGCTTGCCCAGGTGAACCGCGACGTCGAAAAGCGCGCGGACAAGCGCCCGAACATGGGCGACCTGGCCAACTCGAGCGAGATCGAGAAGGAAGCCGACCAAATCCTGATGCTCTACCGGGACGAGGTCTACAACAAGGACACGCCGGACAAGGGCATCGCCGAGATCAGCGTCGAGAAGAACCGTCACGGTCCGACGGGCTTCGTTCGTGCGGTCTGGCAGGCCGAGACCATGCGCTTCCGCGACCTCTCGCACCACGGCGCCTATGACTACTGACCTGCTGACGCGGATCACCGCTGATCGCCAGCGCATCGAGCAGGAGCGCGAGGCCAACCGTGCGCGCCACCCTTATGCGATGGAGTTGTTCGATGGGCTCCGCGAAGCAGGCCTGGCGCCGAAGCTGAGGCACTCCGTGAACGCCGCCGGCGAAGAGCTCGGCGCACCGGTGAAGCTTCCAGGAATCGGCGTAGCCGGCGACAAGCTGGCGCACCTTCCGGCCTACGAGGCCTCCTGGCGAAAGTTCTACGGCAAGAAAGCCGAGACCAACGCCACCTACCGCTAGCGCATGCAGCGCGCCATCAAGCCCGGAATGGAGCCACGCCATGACTGACACACCCGAAAAGTCCAAGCTGCCATTGAGGATCAGGGCTCGCCTAGCGCTGGAATGGTCACGCCACTATGTGGAGACCTCTCGGTTCGCCACGAAGTCCTCGAAGAAACACATCACTGACCTGTGCGATCTCGTGCAGGAGTTGGCCGAACCGCCGGCGCCGCCGGCGATTACGCACGGCTTCAGTGCTGGCGCGCCACCCAAGAGGATGCCGACGCATCCCAAGGCACTGCCCGTACCCGCACCCGGACTCCGCTGGGGCACTGCGCCAACGATCATTCGGCTGAGCGAAAGCGACTGCTCACCAATCGTTTTCGTCACTGAGGACCGGCGTGCGTTCACTGAGGCATGCGTGGTCGAGGCCGTGCGCCGCATGGAATCCGGCCAGTGAAACGAGCGCCTCTGCTGCGCAAGACCCCGATCAAGTCCGCCCGTGGCTTCGCCGCCACAGCCGTCGTCAAGGCTGCTGCGAAGCGCGTGACGGTCGAGCTAGACGAGTCGGGGAAGGTCATCGCCGTGTATGGCCGTAAGGGTCTGACGGTCCGCCGGCAGCCTGTGGCAACCAAGGCCCAGAAGAAGCGCTGGGCCGATGCCAAGGCGCGCGGCTGTGTCGCTTGCCACCTCAACGGCGTCGATCATGGGCTGGCGCGTGCGAGCTATGGCAACGACCTTGAGATGCACCACCTTCTGTCCGGCGGCCGTCGCATCGGCCATGACGCGACCGTGTGTCTATGCCACTTCCACCATCAATCAAAACGCCTGCCATACCCCGAAGCAGGCTATCAGTGGCACGCCATATGCTTCGGGCCCAGCCTTGAGCGCGAGTCGCGCCGCTTCCACGAGTTCTACGGCACGGACGAGCAGCTGCTCGCCTACCAGGAAACCATGCTCGCGCAGCTGGCGCCCCAGTTCGGACCGGAGGCGTCATGGTGAAGCCGCTGGTCATCGAGGTCGACGACTTCAAGCTGCTGGCCGGCCCGAACTCGCGCGGACACTACCTGGTGAAGGCGCGTCGCACGAAGCGAGAACGCCAGACAGCACACTGGCTGCTGCTCGACGCCAAACGCCCACCGCTTCCTGTGGTCGTGCACATGGTCCGCGTGGCGCCACGCCGCATCGACGAGGACGACAACCTGCCGGGGATGTTCAAGGCCATGCGTGACGGCGTGGCCGACGCCTACGGCATCGCGGACAACGACAAGACGAAGATCCGCTTCACGTATGACCAGGAGCGCGGCAAGCCTCACCAGTACAGCGTCCGCATCGAAGTGTCGCCGGCATGAACCTTGGCGGCCTGCTCGCGGAACGCGCCCAGTACAAGCTGGACGCAGTCTCGCGCCTGACCGCCGATATCGCCGACCCATCGTTAAGCCTTGACGACATCGCAAACCGCTGTGACCAGGCGGCCCGCGACCTGATAGCGGCAGCGTCTCTCGTACGGCGAATCGCCAAGCAACAGAAAAAGAGCGGTGCCGCTGGCGCCGTGCACGACACGCATCAGAAATAGGGGAACACCATGCACACCGGGAAACGTCTCGCCATGCTCAACGCCAAGAACTGCAGGTTCGACATCGGGTCGGGTGGCATCCCTGACATCGTCGCCACGGACGTCGCCGCTGCCCTGGGCATGGTCGCCGCCGGCATCGGCCGCGAGGTGCTGTGTCGCGTCTGGTGGCCCGATGGCGCCAAGCTGTCCAAGGATCAACTCAACGACATGGTCGACGCCCTGATGCGCGACGAGTGGGCGAAACGCGAGGCGTCAATGCTTGACGGTCTTCTGGCGATCGCGTCCCGTGGCAGCCGAGGGCAGGGTGCCTACGCGACGGCGCACGCGAACCGGTGGCCGCGCCTGGTCATCACCGAGCGCGGTCTCACGACGCTGGCCGAAGGCTACGGAAAGGTTCGGACCGCCGTCCTGAACGAGCTGGCCAGCGCAGGGCTCTGTCAGTACTGCTCCGGGCGCGGCATGACCGCGAACACCATGGGCGTCTACAAGGCCTGCACCGAGTGCACGGGAGCCGGCCACCTGCGCCTGAGCGACCGTGGCCGCGCCGAGCTCGCCGGTTTCTCGTGGAAGACCTACCGGGAGGGCTGGGCGTCGGTCTACGACTGGACGTTCCAGCGTTGCACCGATGACCTCCACCAAGCCGAGCGCCAGTTCCAGCACGCCCTCACGTAGGATGGCAGCCATGAAAGACCTTAAATCGATGACGCCCGGTTATTACTGGTGCACCCACGAACTGGCCATGTGGATCCCTGATGGACAGGAGTTCCCGCGCGAGTGGAACGTGGTCTACGTTGCCGACGGCTGCGTTGCTCACGCTGGCGCGGACCAGCAGACGCCAGCCGATGAGTTGCCGGAATATGTATCGTTCTATGGACCGCTTGTAGGTGCTCGCCATGCTTGGCAACCCATCGCGACAGCGCCCAAGGATGGAACTCGAGTTCTTGTCCATGAGATGGGCGAGCGTATCCCCTGTGTCGCATTCTTCAACGGCGCCGGGTGGATGGCAGACGAGACGCATTATTTCGGCGACTATGGGCTGCATGACGACATATCGATGCTCGACACTCATAGCGTGACGCACTGGGTGCCATTGCCGGATCTACCCGTTGAACTGGGTGGGTGATGCCCACCCAAAAAATCGCTATCCTCGCGCCTAGTGATAGTCACCTTCGAAACCCGGCCCCGTGCCGGGTTTCTTCGTTTTGCGTCCGCCGCTGGGCGGTAGACGGCCTTCCAAGCCGACGAAGATGGGTTCGATTCCCTCAGGACGCTCCACTTGTGCCCGCCTCCCCTTGGGCGCATCGGCCAGTGCGTTGCTCCCCTCAGCGCGCTGGCCAACCTATTGAGATACCCCATGGACGCCATGACTCTGAGCGCGGCGGCTGGGATCAGCGTGCCGCGCGCCGAACTATGGGCGCTGCCCATCACCGCGGGCATGAGCCGGTTCAACGTGAACACGACTCTTCGTCAGGCCTGCTACATCGCGCAGACGGGACATGAGTCCCTCGGTTTCGCCGTCGTTCGCGAGATATGGAACCCCAAGCAGGTTCCGGCACAGGCCAGGTATGAGGGCCGCGCGGACCTCGGCAACACCCAGCCTGGCGATGGCATGCGCTTCATGGGCCGTGGGCTGATTCAGATCACAGGGCGCGACAACTACACAAAGGCGGCGAAAGCTCTTGGCGTCGACTTCGTGCGCAACCCCCAGTTGCTCGAGCGCGACGACCATGCGGCGATGGCGTCCGCGTGGTGGTGGTACGAGCACGGCTGCAACGAGCTGGCGGACAGCGGCGACTACCTGGCGCTGTCGATCCGGATCAATGGGAAGAACAAGAGCACCGGCCTGCCCAATGGATGGGAGGACCGCCTCGCTCGATTCGAGCGGGCAAAGAAAGCGCTTGGTGTTCAGTGACCGATAACGACCCGGAGCTCGAACCCGTGTATCTCCTCGCCGAAGTGACCGAAGCCCGAGCTGCCGAAGTGGCGATGCAGCACATCACCGCATACGCGCCATTCGTTTCGGCTTCGGAAGAGATCGACGAGCGGAGCATCTCGGCGTTCGAGCGCCTCGCCGCGACCAGGGCGGTCGGCAAGACGGAAATGACGGAGCTTCTGGGCCGTGACATCCGTCGATTCGTTCGCTCGTTGCGCTCAAAAACGGTCATCTACCCGCAGATGGGCTCGGTTCGTCTGGCGGTCCTCGCACACGTCGCGATGGTCATTGGTCAGCGCGCGCTGATGGAGTGCCGACCTCTTTGGGATGCGATCTCCGGCAGTCGTTGGGATGACGCCTCTGACGCGCTCCTGCTGACTCGCTGGCCCGAGAAGGCAAAGGTCGAGGAAGAGCGCCGTCGCGTGCTTGAGCTTGCCCGGATGATGCGCACCGGATCCCAGCCAATTGCCTGGACTCATTGACCATGACCACGCCTCGCGATGCCCGGGTCCTAAAGGGTGGAATCGCCATCCTCGTGTGGCTGCTCATGGGCCTGATCGGTATGGCGCTCCTGCAGCTCAAGGTTCCGCCCGAGAACAAAGACCTTTTGAACCTGATCGTCGGTGCCCTGATCGCCAATGCCGGCGCTGTCGTCGGTGACCTATTCGGGAACAGCCGAGGCTCGGCTAAGGCGGAAACGCAGTGAACCCCTGGATCAAGATCCTGTGCCTGGTGATTGCCGGCGCGATCGGCTTCGGTGGTGGGTACTACGTCGCGCACCTGATCGGAGCACGCGACCTGTCCACGGCCACCTCGGCTTGGGACAAGGAGCGCACAAAGCTTGCCAGCGCGACAGCCGACGCCGTGACCGCCCAGCGCACTGCCGAACAAGGCCAGGCCAACGCAATCAGCGAGGCCGCCAAGTCCTACGCCAAGGGGAAGACCGATGCCGAACAGAACGCCAAGCAGGCTATTGCTGACCTCGATGCTGGCACTCGCCGGCTGCGCGCACAGTGGGCCACCTGTAAAGCCACCACCGGCGTCGTGTCATCTGCCGCCAGTGGACCAGTCGCTGATGGAGAGGACCGACTACGTGAAGGCGGTATCCGACGTGTTCTTTCAGCCGTTGGACAGTGCCAAGCCCAGCGTGATTCCCTCCAGCAAGCGCTGATGGGTGAGCGTCAGGTGCTTCCTTCCCTCTGATGCCCAGGCTTAAGACGCTAGGAAACAGGGTGGCCATGGCGCCGAGCAGGCAGCCAGCCACCCATCGGGCGGCCGACAGGCGCATGACTGGCCGAGCACTACAGGAGCGTCGGCTACGCATCTGGGCGCGTGACCCGCACTGTGCCGACTGCGGTCGTCTCGTGGCGATGCATGAGTTCGAGCTCGATCACAAGGTGGCCCTGATCAACGGCGGTGCCGATGTGGACGCCAACTGCCAGGTGCTGTGCATCGGGCCCGACGGGTGCCACCACCGGAAGACGCAGGTTGACCTCGGTCGGGCAACGTGAACGAGAACGAGTCTCATCCGATACGGACCAGACCGATCGGTCGGCAGGGCGACAGGCCGCGAGGTCGATCGGACCAAAACCGACCGACCGATAGGTAGGGGCGGGTCGAAAGTCTGGGCCGATCTGGCCCGGAAACCGACTGTCCTCTCACGCACAGAAAATATCCCCTGTTTGATTAATCGCAGCAGGGTCCGGAAATCAAACAACCGGCGTCCCGCAAGGCTTTGACGCCTGCCGGTCGCACCGAGGTGATGCATGCCGCGCGGAGGTCCCCGCCCAGGCGCTGGCCGACCGAAGGGCAGCGGCACGAAGGGCAAGAAAGCGTCCGCCCCGAAGGCGGAAACAAAGAAGACGAAGGCAAAGCCCCGGAAGGTGAGGGTTCTTCCGCCTGGCCCGCCGCCGAACGCTGAAGTGTTCGAGGGCGAGGTGCTGCCGGCGAACATGAACCCGCTGGAGTACATGCTCCACGTGATGAACAACCGGAAGGCCGAACCGGAACGTCGCGACAGGATGGCCGTCGCGGCTGCGCCTTACGTTCATGGGAAGAAGGGCGAGCAGGGCAAGAAGGCCGCGAAGGATGATGCCGCTGCCGCCGTCGGCGGCGCTGGGCGGTTCTCTTCTGCACCGCCTCCGCGCCGAAACAACGTGAACTGATCGGATGGAATGGACCACAGCGTGTCCCGACTGGGCAGACCGCCTTGTCGCGGGCAGGTCGATCATTCCCGCGCCCATCTTTCCGGAGGAGGCCGACCGCGCCCTGGGCATCTTCAAGCAGCTCCGGGTCGTGGACTTGCCTGGAAAGCCAACGTTCGGGGAGTGCAGCGACCAGTTCGTTTTCGACTTCGTCGCCGCGATCTTCGGCGCCTATGACGCCGAAACTGGCAAGCAGCTGATCCGAGAGTTCTTCCTGCTGATCAGCAAGAAGAACACGAAGTCGACGGTCGCCGCGGGGATCATGTTGACGGCCGTGATCCTCTGCTGGCGAGAGGATGAGGAACACCTAATCCTGGCGCCGACGAAGGAGGTCGCGGACAACAGCTTCAAGCCGGCGGCTGGCATGGTCCGCGCGGACGAGGAGCTAAGCGACCTGTTCCACGTTCAGGACCACATCCGAACCATCACGCGCCGCGACTCGAAGGCATCGCTGAAGGTTGTGGCTGCCGACACCGAGACGGTCTCGGGAAAGAAGTCGGGAAAGATCCTGGTCGATGAGCATTGGCTGTTCGGCAAGAAGGCGAACGCACAAGCGATGTTCATGGAGGCCACAGGTGGCCAGGTGTCTCGTGATGAGGGTTGGGTGATCTTCCTCACCACTCAGAGCGACGACCCGCCGGCTGGTGTGTTCAAAGAAAAGCTTCAGTACTACAGGGACGTGCGAGACGGACTGATCGTCGACCGGAAGTCGTTGGGCATCCTCTACGAGTTTCCGCCGGCGATGGTGAAGGCCAAGGCCTATCTCGATCCGAAGAATTTCTACATCACCAACCCGAATCTGGGCCGGTCGGTCAGCGAGGAATGGCTAGGCGACCAGCTGACGAAGAACCTGCCGAAGACGGATGGATCGCTTCAGCAGTTCCTTGCCAAGCACCTGAACGTCGAGATCGGGCTGAACCTTCGCTCCGACCGGTGGACGGGGGCGGACTACTGGGAGCAGCAGGGGCGCCGCGAGGTGACCCTCGAATATCTTCTTGAATGGTCCGAGGTGATCGACTTCGGCATCGATGGTGGTGGCCTGGACGATCTCCTAGGTGGCAGCGCTATCGGGCGGCACCGAGACACGAAAGAGTGGCTGATATGGACCCACGCGTGGGCCCACCCTTCGGTCCTTGAGCGGCGTATGGAGATCGCGCCTGCACTGCGCGACTTCGCGCGAGATGGTCATCTCACGCTGGTGGAGCGAATCGGCGACGACGTCGACGAGCTGGCCGGCTATGTGGCGCGAATTCACGGCGCGGGCCTGCTCGACATGGCGGGCGTGGATCCCGCGGGACTCGGCGGCATTCTCGATGCCCTCGAAGCTTCCGGCGTACCAAAGGACAAGATCGTCGGTATCAGCCAGGGCTGGAAGCTCGGGGGTGCCATCAAGACCCTGGAGCGGAAACTGGCAGAAGGATCAGCCTGGCACGGACTCCAACCGATGATGAACTGGTGTGTGGGTAACGCTCGAATCGTCGTCACCAGCAACGCCATCAACATCACGAAGCAGGCCAGCGGCACCGCGAAGATCGATCCGCTGATGGCGGTCTTCAACGCGGCGTCGCTGATGAGCCTGAACCCGGCGGCAAGTGCACCTTCGGTGTACGAAACGCGCGGCATCCGCTTTCTCTGAGGACAGGCATGAGCCTTCTCGATATCTTCCGGCGACCGGCAGCGCCGGAAGCCTCGGCTGTGCCCGCGCCAACGCCCGATCCAGAAGTTTCGCCGGTGCCTGCACTCCATGCTCAGGCCCCGGTCGGGCAGACGTTTGACGGCCTGACGGATCCGGGCCTTCTGGAATACATCCGGCGGGGCGAAGCGGGAGGCATGGGCAGCCGCCACCTGCACTCGCTCCGCAACATGGCGGCGCTGCGTTGCGTGTCCCTTCTAAGCCAGATGGTGGGCATGCTGCCCGTGAACCTTCTGGAGAACGGCCCGGACAAGAAATATGCCGAGGATCACCCGGCGTACAGGCTTCTTAAGCTGAAGCCGAACAGTTGGCAGACGCCATTCGAGTTCAAGTCGACCATGCAGATGGTCTGCCTTGAGGAAGGCAACGCCTACGCGCGAGTTATCTGGTCCGCCGGTCGCCCCATCGGGATGATCCCGCTTGCGATCGGATCGACAATTCCCCGGCTGACCAGCCAGTGGGAGATGGTTTACGACTACACCCGGCCTGACGGTCAGCTGGTCACGCTGCCTGCCAATGAGGTCTTTCACCTAAAGGACCTGAGCGTCGATGGCGTGCTTGGGATGTCGCGCATGCGCCTGGCGAAGGATGCCCTGGCGCTGGCACGGCAGGCCGAGCGCGCGGCCGACAGGCTGCTTCGTACCGGCGTGATGGCAGGTGGATCTATCGAGGTGCCCAATGCCTTGAGCGACCAAGCCTACACGCGGATGACGTCATCGCTGACCACGGATTACGCCGGTGCCGAGAACAACGGCAAGTGGATGGTGCTCGAGGAAGGCGCCGTAGCGAACAAGTTCGGTTCCACGGCCTCCGACGCCCAGCACATCGAGAACCGCAACGCCCAGATCGAAGAAGTCGCCCGAGCATTCGGCATCCCGCGCCCGCTCCTGATGATGGACGACACCAGTTGGGGCTCGGGTATCAAGGAGCTGAACAAGTTCTTTGTGAGCTATGGCCTCGGGCCGTGGTTTACCAGCTGGGAGCAGGCTGCCGCGCGCGTCTTCCTGCCGGGCAAAGATCTGGACAAATACACGTTCAAGTTCAACGCGAACGCGTTGTTGCGCGGCACGCCTGAAGAACAGGCCGACTACATCGCCAAATCGCTTGGCGCTGGCGGCCAGGCGCCGTGGCAAACCCAGAACGAGGCTCGCGAAACGCTGGATATGCCGCGGTCGAAAGACCCGAACGCAGACCTTCTTCGCAACCCAATGACACAACCGAGGACCGGCAATGAGCCTCCGAAACCTGCCTGAAATTCGCGCTGACCAGCGCTTGAGCGCGGCAGAGTTTGACGTCCGCCAAGACGCTTTCGAACGTTGGCATCCCGAGGTCCAGGCCGCGAGCGAGACAGAGACATCGATCTCGATCTATGACTCGATCGGCGAAAATTGGGACGGCACTGGCATCACCGCCAAACTCGTCAGCTCGATCTTGCGAAACATCGGTGCTGACAAAGATGTGACGGTCAACATCAACTCGCCGGGTGGCAATTTTTTCGAAGGCGTCGCCATCTACAACCTGTTGCGCGAGCACAAGGGCAAGGTAACGACGCGTGTGATCGGCGTCGCGGCCTCTGCGGCGTCGGTGGTTGCTATGGCTGGCGACGACATCCTCATGGGTGACGGCACCTTCCTGATGATCCACAACGCCTGGACCGTGGCCATAGGCAATCGCCATGACATGGCTGAAGCCGCGGCTCTTCTGGAGCCGTTCGACGCAGCAATGGCGAAGCTATACGCGAATCGCGCCGGCATTACGGTGGCAGCCGCCGCGGCCCTGATGGACGACGAGACATGGATCGATGCCGACCAGGCGCTGAAGGACGGCTTTGCCACCGGACGCGTCGACACCTCGGATGTCGCCGAGGTCGAGCCCGCGAAGGCCAGTAGCAAGAAGTCTCTTGCCATGGTTGAAGCCTCAATGAAGCGTTCGGGGTACTCCCGAGCGGCTCGCCGAGACGCCCTTAAATCACTTTTCACTGGTACGCCGAGCGCTGCCGATGAACCTGCCACGCCGTGCGCTGGCGCCGACCTCGCGGATTCCCTGCGAGCAGCTTTGCTTACCCTCGGAGTCAACCAGCAATGAATATGAAGCCCAACGCCCGCGTCCAGCGTGGTATCCAGTCCGTTCGTGCCGAAGGCGCGAACAACCCGGGCGAGGTCAAGGCCCTCGTCGAGTCCCTGAACCAGGCGTTCGCCACGTTCAAGGCCGAGCACACGAAGCAGCTCGAAGACATCAAGCAGGGCCAGACCGACGCACTGCAGGCCCTGAAAGTTGACAAGATCAACGCTGATATCGATCGCCTGCAGGCCGCGGTCGACACCGCGAACACGCAGCTCGCAGCTGCCCAGATGGGTGCCGGTGGCGATCAGCGGCGCTTGCGCGACGCCGACTACAGCGCTGCGTTCCAGGCGCATGTCCGCAAGGGCGCCATCGAGGCATCGATGTCGAAGGGTTCTGCGCCGGATGGTGGTTACACCGCCCCCGTCGAATGGGACCGTACGATTACCGACAAGCTCGTTCTGGTCTCCCCGATGCGTCAGATCGCACGTGTCCAGCCCATCTCTGGGAACAGCTTTACCAAGCTGATTAACCTGCGCGGTACGGCCTCCGGTTGGGTCGGTGAAACGGCTGCTCGGCCGGCCACGGCAACCTCCCAGTTCGGCTCGCTTCAGTACGATACGGGCGAGATCTACGCCAACCCGGCCGCGACGCAGCAGCTCCTCGATGATTCCGAAGTCGATATCGAGGCGTGGCTCGGCGACGAGGTCGAGCTCGAGTTCTCCCATCAGGAAGGCCTCGCCTTCGTCTCGGGTGACGGCACGAATGGCCGACCGAACGGCTTTCTGACCTACGTAACCGGCGGTGCGAACGCGGCCAAACATCCGCTCGGCGCCATCAGCCTGGTGAACACCGGTGCTGCTGCGGCCATCACGTCGGATTCCCTCATCGACTTGGTGTACGCCGTCCCCAGTGCCTATCGCGGTGCTGCGCGATTCCTGATGAACAACACCACGCAGGGCATCGTGCGCAAGCTGAAGGACGGCCAGGGCAACTACCTGTGGCAGCCGTCGGCCGTCGCCGGTCAGCCGGCCACGCTCAATGGCTATGCGCTGACCGAGATGCCGGATATGCCGGATGTGGCGGCGAACTCGCTGCCGATCGCCTTTGGCGACTTCAACCGCGGCTACCTGGTCATTGATCGCAAGGGTGTGACCGTGCTGCGCGATCCGTTCACCAACAAGCCGTTCGTGCAGTTCTACACGACCAAGCGCGTTGGCGGCGGCCTGCTCGACCCGACGCCGATCAAGGTTCTGAAGGTCTCGGCGTAAGCCACCAACCACCAACCACCAACTACGGGGCCGGAAGGTCCGGCCCCGTTCGGAGAAACGCATGGCAAAGCTCACGAAGGCCTTCCGGGGCGTAAAAAGCGGCGATATTTATCCCACCGACTTCGCCCAGGGCGACGATTGCCCGCGTGAGTTGGAGGCGGGCGCCAAGGCATCCGGAGCCCTCAACGGCGCCGTCCAGCTGACCGCCGCCGAACAATTCGTGTCGGGCACCGCTGCGGATGTCATCGCTAGCCTGGCCGACCAGAAGGACGTCGACCTGCTCAACGAGGCGTTGACGGCCGAGAATGACAAGCAGAACTCGCGGAAGACGGTGGTTGATGCGATCACCGCTGCCATCGCCGCCCTGCAGGGCTGATCATGGGCCTGATCACGATTGAGCAGGCGCGTGCGCACTGCCGTGCCGACGCCGATGTGCCGGATGCCCAGCTGCAGCCTTACATCGACGGAGCCGAGAGCGCGGCGTGCGCTTACCTCAATCGTGCTGTTTTTGGCACTCAGGGCGACCTTGATGCCGCCTTGGACGCCCTTCCAGCAAAGGCCGCTACCGCGGCGCAGGCATATGCTGACGCCGTTGAGGCTGCGGCGTCCATTGTTGACGCCGACCAGCGCCGTGTGACGCTTGAGGTCGCCAGTTTGCGGAAGAGCATCTCCTCCGCAGACGCCACTCGCGTCATGAACGGCATCGTCGCGGCGCCCAGTGTCGTAAGTGCCATCTTGCTGACCCTCGGCAGCCTCTACTCGAACCGTGAGGCGGTGATCGTGGGCCTGCAGGTAGCAGAGTTGCCGCTCGGCGCGTGCGAGCTCCTTCGGCCGTATCGCCTGGTAATGATGCCGTGAGCCTTGCCGCTGGTTCGTTGAACCGTCAGATCAGGATCCAGGAGAAGATCGACGGCCACGACGCCGCCGGCCAGCCCACGAAGGTGTGGGCAGACTTCCTGTCGACGTGGGCGAATGTGAGGGGTCAGACCGGCGTCGGCACGATTGTCGGGGCCCAGGGCGACATTGCCTCGGCGGTTACGCAGTACAGCTTCCGCATCCGCTACAGGCAGGGCCTCGATGCTGGGATGCGCGTGTTGCTGGATGGAGCCCCGTATGACATCACGTCCGTGCAGATGGACGAAGACCGCCGCGAGTGGACCGACCTGGTCTGTAATCGAGGAGCGAACGATGGCTGACCAGCATATCCACACCCCTGACTACGGCCGCGGCCCTCGCCATGTGTACGTCAATGGTAAGCCGATGAAGCGCGTCGTTTACGCGGACACCCGTCGCGGCATCGTGCGTTACGTACCGGAGCCGATACGGTTGAACAAGCGCGGGGACTGCGTCATCGAGCGTACTCGCCGCGGCAAGGTCGAAGTGAAGCCGATCGATGGCTGAGGGCTTCCAGGCGAAGGCGGACACGAGTAGCGCCTTCGCGGGTCTTGACCAACTCACCGGCCCGCTCGCGACCAAGCTCGCGCGGTCAATGGGCGTTGCCAGCGGCACGGTGTATCGCGACGAAGCGAAACTGCTGGCCCCTAAGGACGATGGATTGCTGGAAAGCGCGATCTACCTTGCCTACAAGGACAACCGGTCCAACGACGACAGCGTGACGTACTCCATCACGTGGAACGCAAAGAAGGCACCGCATGGGCACCTTCAGGAGTTCGGTCACTGGCAGACGCATGTGACCTACAAGGGATCGGACGGGCATTGGTACACGCTGCCGAACGTTCCCTTGGCTCAGCCGCGGTGGGTTCCGGCGCATCCGTTTCTCCGCCCAGCCTTCGACTCCGCTCGGGCCCGGGCGCAGCATGCCGCGATTGACCGCGGTCGCGAGCGCCTTCCCGAGCTTTTCCGCGAAGCCTACCAACCACCTGACGAAGACTTCGTATGAGCCTGGAGGAGAGCCTTTTCGCGCTGCTTGGCCCGCTCGTCGAAGGGC
Source organism: Luteibacter sp. P1_D3 (assembly GCF_056406135.1). Classification (NCBI taxonomy): domain Bacteria; kingdom Pseudomonadati; phylum Pseudomonadota; class Gammaproteobacteria; order Lysobacterales; family Rhodanobacteraceae; genus Luteibacter; species Luteibacter sp. P1_D3. The sequence continues at coordinate 68,652 of NZ_JBFUAT010000007.1, forward strand.
GCTGCACGCCGGACGTCACCGACGACAACCCCGTCTATCCGCTGATCGTCTATCAGGGCGCCGGCGGCCAGGCCATCGACTTTGCTGACCAGACGCCGGCCGACAAGGACAACGCCAGAGTTCAGGTCTGGGTGTGGTGCCGCACCCGCCTGGAGGCGAGCGCGCTCGCGCGGCAAGTGCGCGACGTTCTGCTAGCGAGCAGCCTGACCGTGAAGACCCTCGGCGCCGCCGTTCCCGACACCAACGCCGTCCTGAAGCTTTACGGGGCTCGCACCGATTTCAGCATCTGGTATCCGCGCACGTAGCGGCGACCTGACAGCAGCACCACCGGCCGCCGCAGGGCGGCTTTTTCTTGCCCGCCGTTTGGCGGCGAACCAACCCACCGTCAAACTCAGAGGACTCACGCATGAGCCTGAAATTCCCCAACGGCGCCGTTTTCGGTATCTCCACCGCGATCGCCGCCGCCATTGCAGCCACTGCTGTATCGAACGCGAACCCCGCGGTGGCCACGGTTCCGACCGGCTCGATCGATGAGGGAGATGTCCTCGTCCTTCTCTCCGATTGGGTCGATGCCAACAACACTGCCGTCGAGGCTGGCGATGTCACTGTCGGCGCGAGCGACACCGTGAAGTTGCTCGGTTTCGACGCGACGGACACGGACACCTTCGAGGCTGGCAAGGCGAACGCTCGCCTGGCCGTCGCGTCCGGCTTCGTCGACTTCAGCCAGCAGGGCGAGGTGTCCACCAGTGGCGGCGATCAGCAGTTCTGGACGGGCCAGTTCCTTGAGGCGACCCGCCAGATCAGCGTGCCGACGGTGAAGAACGCGAAGACATTCACGCTTCCGCTGTTCTTCGATCCGAAGCTGCCGTGGTACGCGGCGGCGAAGGCCGCTGACCGCAAGCGTGAGCCCATCGTGCTGCGATGCAAGCTTCCCGGCGGTGACACCATCTACCGCTACGGCTACCTGTCGTTCGATGCCGACCCGACGATGGCGGCCAATACCCCGATGGGCAACACGGCGACCTTCTCGGCGCTGGGTGACTCCATCCTGGTGGAGGCTGACGCTTGAGCCTGAAGAAGGGCTCCGGCCCCAAGACCCTGCCGGCGACCCTGACCATCACCGGCCAGGGTGCGACCGACAAGATCGACGTCACCTACCACAACCGGAAACAGTCGGAAGTCATCGAGCGCGCCCAGAGCGGCGCGTCGCTGATCACCTACGTGGTCGAGTCGTGGAGCCTGGACTTCGAGCTGACCGAAGAGGGCGTCGGCGAACTCGAGGACGAGTACCCCGGCATGGTCGGAATCCTGATGGAAGGATTCCACCAGGCCCGGCGGAAGGCCATCGAAAAAAACTGATCGCCGCCACTCGGGCGCTTTACTGGAAGCGCCCGAGCGAGGCGGAGCTCGCGGGTACCGGCCTGAAGCCGAAGCACTACATCGAGCCTGACGTGAGCGTCTTGCCCGAAGTGTGGGATTCCATCCAGTTCTTCTACAAGGTCTGGCGCCAATGGCGCGTTGGCCAGGGCGGCGCCTACGCCCTCGATTACCTCGTCGTGTTCCACGAACTCGACCGCATGAACCTTCCCCCCGATCGCTACGACGAGATGCTCGCGCACCTGCGCGTCATCGAAGAGACGGCGCTCGAAGTCATCCACAAGGGCTGAGCAATGGCTGACGAAGAAAGCATCGGCACCGCCCGAATCGATGTCACGATCAACACCGCGACGATGGATGTCGGGGCGGAAGCTGCCAAGCGGAAGGTATCTGGGCTCGGTGCGGAGGCTGCAGCCCAGTTCGACAAGGCGAATGCCAGCACGAAGCGGTACGCCGACAGCCTCCTTCGCCAGGCTGACATGCTGGGCAAAACCCGCGCCGAGCAGATCGCCTATAACGCCAAGGTGAAGATCGGCGGCGAGCTGGGTGACCAGATCGCAAAGAAGGCGCTCGCCAACCAGGCCGCGCTGACGAAGGCGACTGACGATTACGTTATGAGCGACAAGGCGCGTGCCGCCGCGATGCGCGGCGTGCCCGCCCAGATCACGGACATTGTGTCGGGCCTGGCGACGGGCCAACGGCCGTTGTCGGTCTTGCTGCAGCAGGGCGGGCAGCTGAAGGACATGTTCGGCGGTGTTGTACCTGCTGCGAAGGCCCTAGGCGCATCTGTGCTCGGCCTGATCAACCCGGTCACGATCCTTGCGGGGGCTTCGGCGCTGCTTTTTGCCGCATGGAAGGCTGGCAGCGACGAACAGACCGCCTTCCAGAAGGCGATCATCAACACGGGCAACTACGCAAACACCACGGCTCAGCAGCTGCAGGGCTATGCGGCGGACCTCGGCGCAGCGAATGGCAAGCAGCACGATGCTGCGCTCGTGCTCGCGGAAGTGACCGGATCGGGCAAGTTCACGTCTGATCAGCTGCGCCTGGTTGCCCAGGCCGCGCTTGCGGCCGGCGACGGTGCAAGCGACGTCGTCGCGCAGTTCGCGAAGCTCGGCGACGACCCCGTAAAGGCTTCGGTCGAGCTCAATTCGACCATGCACTTCCTCACCGCAGCCACCTACGACCAGATCAAGGCGCTGGAGGATCAGGGTCGCACGCAGGATGCCGCCACGCTGGCTATGCAGACCTACAGTGCCGCCGTGGTTTCGCGGACCAACGAGGTGAAGGCGAACCTCGGCCTGCTGGAAAAGTCCTGGGCTGGCGTCACCGGCGCCGCCAAGACTGCATGGGACACCATGATGGACGTGGGCCGGCCGCAGACCGACCAGGCCAAGTTCGATGTCCTTGCTCAGAATCGCGATGCGGCGAAACAACTTATCGACCGCGGCAAGGGCGGGATCTCGTTCTACGGCACGACGGCGCAGAAGTACTACGACGACGCCACCCAGCAGCTCAGTGCGATGCAGGATGCCTACATCGCGGCCCAGAAGAAATCCACGCAGCAGGCGAACCTTCAGCAGGCCAATGATGCCGCTATTTCGCTGTCGCAGCAGGCCCAGCAGTACGAGTCCGACGAGACGAAGCGCGCCCGCGAGATCGCTGCCATCCACCAGCAGGCCAACGATGCGATCGCGAAAGCCAACCTGGCCGGCGACAAGGACCTCGCGGCGAAGATTCGAGCCAGTGAGGCCGCCGCTGTGGCTGGTATTCAGTCCAGGGCGCCGAAGGAAAAGGATCTGACGATCGACGTGTCTGACGGCTACAAGCAGATGCTTGACCAGATCGAAAAGAACATCACGGCCGACAAGAAAGAGATCGAGCAGCGCGCGAGGGCGACGGTTGAGCTGATCTCCTACCGGGAGGCCATGCAGCAGCGCCTCCAGACCGACAAGCAGGCCTTGGACCTTCAGGTGCAGAGCCTGGGGATGGGGCAGCACCAGATCGACCTACAGCGGCAGCTGCTGGACGTTCAGAGAGACGCAGACCGGGACCTGGCCAAGCTCAACGAGCCCTCGAATCGTCGCACGCTGACCGACGACGAGTACCAGGCGCGCCTCGCCGCGATCAAGGACTACGAGGATCAGCGCACCCAGCTGATCTACGACGCCGATGAAAAGATTCAGGCGGCGCGTGGCGACTGGACCAATGGTGCCAAGCGCGCGATCGCGGATATCCAGTACGACGCGGCCGACACGGCGGCCAGCGTGGGCAACCTGGTACAGAGCACCTACGGGAGCTTGTCGGACTTCATCGTCAACGCGGCGACCACCGGCAAGGCCAGTATCAAGGACCTGGTGTCCTCAATCCTGAAGGAAGTGGCGCGACTCGAAGCCAACAAGGCGGCGGCCGGCCTGCTGAGCTACGGGATCAATGCGCTGATTGGTGGCGGCTAYGGCGGCACGAACGGCAGTGGCGGGGTCGACTACAACTCGTCGGGTTTCGTGTCGCACGTGTACGCGAAGGGTGGTGTCGTCGATGGCGCCGCCCTCTCGAGCTATTCGAACAGCATCGTCGATAGACCGACGACCTTTGCCTTCGCCCGCGGCGCTGGTCTGATGGGCGAGGCCGGACCGGAGGCGATCATCCCGCTGACGCGCACTGCCGACGGCAAGCTCGGCGTCAAGCAGGTGGGCGGTGGTGGCGGCAGCGGGGACGGAGTGAGCGTCAGCGTCGTCGTGAACGCCGATGGCAGCAGCGGCGTGTCCACACAGGGTGATGACGCACGCTTCGGTCAGCAGCTCGGCGATGCCATCAAAGCCACGGTGAAGCAGGAGCTGGCCATGGCAATGCGGCCTGGCGGCGCGCTCTGGCGGAGGCAGCCGGCATGACCGACACCTTCACTTGGGCGACTCAGGCCGGCAACACTGGGACCGAGACGGGCTCGGTGCTCGAGAGCCGCTATGGCGACGGGTACCGGGCGATCGTCGCCAACGGCATTGATCCGGTGTCGCGATCGTGGCCCTTCTCGTGGACGGGCCGGTGGCAGGACGTCTTCGCTATGCGCGATTTCCTCCGCGCACACACTGGCGTGCCGTTCTACTGGACGGCCCCGCGTGACGTGCAGCAGCTCTTCACCTGCAAGGAATGGCAGGTCCGTGACGTTGGCGGCCCGATCTACACCATCTCGGGCACCTTCGAGCAGTTCAACGCGTCATGACGATCTATGCAGATATCCAGACCCTTGCGCCTGGCGCCTGGGTCGAGCTCTTCGAGATCGACGCACGCGCAATCACTGGCGGTGGTTCGGGCGACATCCTCCGGTTTCACGGCTATACGCGAATGGGCCAGATTTTCTGGCAGGGGAATGCCTACGACCCATGGCCGATCACGACCCAGGGGTTCAAGGTCGATCCCGACCAGCCACCGGTGCCGACCCTATCGGCCGGCAACATCAACGGTCGCATGACTGCGTTGTGCCTGGCCTTCCAAGACCTGGTCGGCGCGCGAATGACGCGCCGTCGCACGCTGGGTAAGTACCTCGACGCCATCAACTTCCCCGAAGGCAACCCGACGGCCGACCCAGAGCAGGAGATCCCTCCAGAGCTGTGGTTCATCGAGCGTCGCTCGGCCGAGGATTCCACGCAGGTCACCTGGGAGTTGGCAAGTCCGATGGACTTCGGCGGGCGACAGCTGCCGGCGCGGCAGATCATCGCGAACGTGTGCAGCTGGCTGATCAAGGGCGGCTATCGCGGGCCCTACTGCGGCTATACGGGTCCCGCGGTCGCCCAGGCCGACGACACGCCAACGGATGACCCTGTGCTCGACGCGTGCAGCGGTCGCCTGCGCGGCTGCCGGCTTCGCTTCGGCGAAAACAGTGAGCTCCCCTATGGATCGTTCCCTGCCGCGACCCTGATCAAGTGATGAAACTGACGACGCAAGCCGACATCCACGCGCACGCGCTGGCGGAGTACCCACGCGAGTGCTGCGGCGTGATCGTGGTCCGCAAGGGGCGTGAGCGCTACATTCCCTGCCGGAATGTGGCCGAGACGCCTTCCGACCATTTCCGGATGTCCACGCAGGACGTGAAGCTCGCCGAGGGCGAAGGCGAAATCACAGCCGTTGTGCACTCGCATCCCAACGTGCCAGCGAGGCCTTCAGAGGCGGATCTGGTCGGGTGCGAGCACTCGGAGCTTCCTTGGGTGATCGTCAGCGTGATGCCCGGGCCGGTGATTGCGGATACGCAGGTCATCCAGCCGAGCGGCTACGCGGCACCTCTGGTGGGCCGTAGCTGGGCGCACGGTGTGCTCGACTGCTGGGCACTGTGCCGGGACTGGTATGTGGCCGAGCGTGGCGTGCAGTTGCCGGACCCCGAACGGGCTGATAACTGGTGGGACGACGGCGTCAGCGACCTGTACGGCGATGCCGCCATGGAGTCCGCTGGGTTCACGAAGATCAACCTGAGTGACATCGCCGAGGGCGACCTGATCCTCATGCAGATTCGGTCGAAGAACCTCGTCCCGAACCACGCTGCGATCTATCTGGGTGGCGGCCACATCCTCCACCACCTCTATGGCCGCCTGAGCTCGCGGGACGTTTACGGCGGCTACTGGCAAGAGACGACGCGCTCGGTGTGGCGCCTGGAAACGACATGACCGCAACGACCATCATTTTGTCTGGCCAGATGCGAAAGCGCTTTGGCCGATCCTTTCAGTTGCATCTCGACACCAAGACGCCGGCAGAAGCGATACGCGCCCTGTGCACGATGGTCGACGGCTTCAGGCAATTCCTCATGGATGGGATGGACCGCGGCATCGAGTTCGCCATCTGGCGCGGCGAGGGCGCGCACGCCGAGAACATCGGCAAAGAGCAAATGCGCGAACCGGCAGGGTCGGTGATCCGTATTGCGCCGGTCCATGCGGGCGCGAAGAACGGCGGTGTGCTGACCACGATCGTGGGCGCCGTGCTGGTGTTCATCGGGTTCGCGATCTCCGGTTTCTCCTTCGGTACCCTGTCGCCCTTGGGCGCGATCTTCGTCACGGCCGGTATCGGCATGATCGCCGGCGGCGTGGTGCAGCTGCTCAGCCCTCAGCCGAAGCTGCAGAAGGGCGGCGCGGACTCGGCGGAAAACCAGGCCAGCTACGTCTTCAACGGTCCGGTCAATACGACGGCCCAGGGCGGGTGCATCCCGGTCCTTTACGGCGGCCCGATGGAGATCGGCTCGACCGTGATTTCAGCCGGGATCGAGGCCATGGACTACAGCTCGCGGCCATCGAACGTCCATCTCGGTACGGCCCTCGGAAACACCAAGACCAGCCCCTACGACGCCGACTGATTCAGTCAAGTACGAACACCACCCAGGCCCGCCATGAGCGGGCCTTTTCTTTGGGACATCCATGGGCCTCGATCGAATCCTCGGTGCGAAGGGCGGCGCCGCGGCGCACACCCCTGTCGAAGCGCCGGACACGCTGCGCTCGATTTCCTACTTCCAGATCGAGGACGCGCTTTCCGAGGGAGAGATCGCCGGCCTGGTGAATGGCCTGCAGTCCGTGAAACTGGACGGCACACCAGTCGCTAACGCGGATGGGTCGCTGAACTTCACCGGCGTCTCGGTGCAATACCGGAGCGGCACGCAGGACCAGGCCTCTATCCCCGGCTATGGCTCAGTAAAGAACGAAATCGCCATTGCCACCGAGCTGAAGTCGGTCACCCCGTGGGTGCGGGCGGTCGACAATATCGAACTCTCTGCGGTGTCACTGACGCTTCAGGTAGACGCGCTTCAAAAGAGCGATACATCGAACGGTGACATCAACGGCTTCCTGGTCGGTTTCGCCATCGATATCTCCACGGATGGAGGTGCCTACAACACGGTGGTCAACGGTGCGTTCAACGGTAAGGCCAGTGGCCCGTATCAAAGGACGATTCGTGTCGACCTTCCGCCGGCAACCCTCGGGTGGAACGTCCGTGTCCGTCGTCTGACCCCGAACGCCAACAGCGCAACGGTCGCAGATACCACGCGCATCGTCTCGATGACCGAGATCATCGACGCAAAGCTTCGCTACCCGAACACCGCTTATATCGCCATCAGTGGCGACGCTTCGCAGTTCTCGAATATCCCGGCTCGATCGTACGTGTGCTTTGGCCGAATGATCCGCGTGCCCAGCAACTACGACCCACAGACCCGCGCGTATAACGGCATCTGGGACGGCTCGTTCAAGATCGCCTGGACGAACAATCCGGCGTGGATCGTCTACGACATGATCGTTCAGGACCGCTTTGGCTTGGGCGATCTCGTCGACGCGTCCCTTATCGACAAGTGGGAGCTGTATCGGATCGCTCAATACTGCGACCAGCTCGTGCCGGACGGAAAGGGCGGCCAGGAGCCGCGCTACACCTGCACGGTATACCTCCAGTCCCGCGCGGATGCCTTCCGCCTGATGGGCGATCTCGCCTCGGTATTCAGCGGCGTGACCTACTGGATGGGTGGGGCGATCACGACGATCGCCGACATGCCGCAGGACCCGGTCTACACCTACACCGCAGCGAACGTGATCGACGGGCGGTTCACTTACCAGTCCAGTGCCCGCAAGACTCGCTTCTCGACCGCCCTGGTCACGTACAGCGATCCTACCAACAGCTATAAGCAGGTTCCTGAGTACGTTCAGGACGCAGCGGCGATCGCTCGCTATGGCGTTCAGCAGGACGAGTTCGTGGCGTTCGGTTGCACAAGCCAGGGCCAGGCGCATCGACGCGGACTGTGGGCCATCACGACGAGCCAGTACGAGACCGACTCGGTCGTCTTCTCGGTGGGCCTCGAAGGGCTACGCGCGGCGCCTGGCCAGATCATCCGCGTGCAGGACCCTTCTCGCGCTGGCTTTCGCCAGGGTGGCCGCATTAGTGCATCGACGGAAACGAAGGTTACGGTCGATCGCGCGCCCGGCGAGGTTGCCGTGGGGGACACGCTGACAATCCATCTGCCGACAGGCACTGCCGAGACGCGCACGATCAGCCAGGTCAATGGCCGCGACCTCTACGTCAGCCAGCCCTTCACCGAGGCACCGGTGGGGCAGTCCGTGTGGACAGTTGAGAGCGCGACACTGGCCAACCAGACGTTCCGCATCCTCAATGTCTCCGAGGACAGCAGCCAGGGGGCCATCAGCTTCACGATCAGCGCTGTGCAGCATAACGCGAGCAAGTTCGCGCACATCGACAACGGCGCGCAAATCCAGATCCCGCCGATCAGCAAGCTGCCCACCGGCGTCCAGCCACCGCCGACTAACGTGCGCGTGTCCAGCCACCAGGTGGTCGAGCAGGGCATCGCCAACAACGTGATGACCATCGAGTGGGACGCGGCGATCGGCGCGGCCACCTACAAGGTCGAGTGGCAGAAGGATAACGGCCAATGGATTCAGGCCGGCCAACCACCGACGACATCGGTCGATGTTATCGGCGTTTACACCGGTACCTACGTGGCGCGGGTAACAGCCATCAATAGCGGCAACACCCCGTCGCTTGCAGCCTTGAGTGCTCCCACGCCCATTCTGGGCAAGACGGGTGCTCCGCCGCTGCTTACGACTCTCACGACGGTCTCGCTGCCGTTCGGCATCGGCTTGGACTGGACGTTTCCGCCGAACGCGACCGACAGTCAGCGAACGGAGATCTGGGCGAGCACCAATCCGGTCCGTCCTGACGCCGAGGGAACGATCGCTTACCACATGGGCGACTACGCCTATCCGGGAAGCCACACCGAGCTCCACGGCCTGTCTGCCGGTGCCTCGTTGTTCTTCTGGGGTCGTATCGTCGACAAGGCCGGAAATATCGGTGGCTGGTATCCGGTGGCTGGTGCCGTCAACGGGCAGAGCATTTCGGACCCGGACCAGCTGCAGGACTACTGGAAGCAGACCATCGGTCGTGGTGCGCTGCAGGCGTCCCTGATGGCGGACATCGACGCTGGCGCCTCGTACGGCCAGTACGTCAACGCGCCCGTTTGGGCCGCCGGCACCGCATACGCAGCCGACAGCATCGTCAGCCATGCCGATCGCCTATGGCGTGCTGCCCAACCTGTACCGATCGGCGGCGCGGAGCCGGGCACGAACCCGACTTTCTGGGAGGACATCGGCGACATCGTGCAGACCGCTTATGGTCAGGCTGCGTCGATCCATGACGCGACGCTGAAGGTCGACGAGCTCGACGGGCAAGTCCAGACCRTTGCATCGCAACTCGATGCGCTGGAGGTCACCGCTGGGACACCGGTGAAGGCTGGCGCGGATACCTCGCCGGCAGGTGGTAACACGCGGCGTGCCGGTATCTACACCTACTCGGTGGCGCGCGTAGACGGGGATCTGGCGGAGGCGACCAAGACCGAGACGCTGACGGCTCAGGTCAGCGGGTATTCGGCTTCTATCCAGACCATTCAGCAGGCCCAGGCGACGCTCGACGGTAAAGTAAGCGCCTCCTACACGATGAAGGTGCAGGTCGCGGCGAACGGCCAGTTGTACATGGCGGGCATCGCCATCGGCGTCGACTATAGCGGTGGCGACGCCTCTTCGCAGGTTCTGGTGAATGCGGGCACGTTCGCCGTGATCAACGCGGTCGATGGTGGGTCGCCGGCGACGTACCCCTTCGTGATTCAGGGTGGGCAGGTGTTCATCAGCCAAGCGCTTATCGGCACCGGCTGGATCACCGACGCGATGATCGGGAATCAGATCAAATCGACCGCCGTGACCAGCGGCGGCTTGCCTGTGTGGGAAATCAACAAGTCTGGAACCCGCATTGTTCGCGGTGAGGTTTTCACGATGACCGAGGACACCAATAGCTGGCGCATGGCGGCTAACGCGACGGGTGTGGTCGTAATCGAGATGGGGAACCTGGTCTGATGGCCGTCGGTCTTCGTGTTCGCGATCCGGTGACGGGTGTAGTGCTCATCACACTCGATACGCACCTGACGAAGGTCCTCGGTTTCTTCAACACAGGTACGGCCGATGGCTCTATCGCCGACGGAAGCCTGGCCAACGGAACACCCTTCTTCGCGCCGCTTCCTGCGGACGGATCGAGTGGCAAGCAAACCCCGACGTTCGTCATCACTTCAAGCGGAATGAGTTGGTCGTGGCCTGGGAACCCGCCCGCGAACGCGCGCGTGGCAGTGGACGTCACCTATGGATTCTGGACCTGATGCCTGTCGGCTTTCGAACAAGAAACTCTGGTGGAGGGATCCAGATCGACCAGACCTACCGCAATCTCGCGCTGCGGTCGAAGGGATCGTTTTCCCCTGGAACACCATTCAACAGCAATGCGTGGCGTCTCGGATCGATCACGGTATCAGGTAACAACCCCGTACTCGCATGGCGCTGTTCGCAGCCATGCGCGCTGATCTCAGCCACCCGTTCGGGAACGTCCATCACCTACCAGTTTGTGGTGGCCGCGACCACCGGCACAGTCGAATGGTGGCTTTTCGACGATCCAACATTCGGCGTTCCCGTTGGTAACGTAGGTCTTCGCATCCGCAACCCAGCAACGGGAGGCGTAGTCTTCGATTCGCGCATGAAGTACATGCGCGTAGTCGGTTCCGTTGCTGGCGACTACAGCCAGCTCGTTCCCCCAGCGAACGGAAACTACTCGGGAAGCCCAGCGATCATCACTGGCAACGCCGCCTATCGTTACATCGTCCAGACGATCGGTGCGCCCACCGGGCCGCCGCCCTATCCATGGATTGAGATAGCGATGTGGCCAATGGCAGCCGTCAACGGCTCACAGGTGACATGGTCTCAGCAGGCCACCGGTGGTGTGAACCACCAGGCTAACGAGACCATCTCAACCCCGAGTACGCAGCAGAACTCGTACAGCTACCTCTTCGTCGACGTCTCCAACTACTGAGAATCCCATGCCCCAGTCCCGTCCCAACTTCGACCCGGCTACCGGCGACGACACGAGCGGCGCGCTGCGCAAGCTCGACAACAACTGCAACGATCTGGATACGCGCCTCATTGCAGTTAAGACCACGGCGGATGGGGCGAGCACCGCTGCGGGGAACGCCCAGACGACGGCCACGGCCGCCAATACGCTCGCGAACACAGCCAACAACACCGCCAACTCTGCCCTGACTAAGGCTAACGCGGCGCTCCCGAAGGCGGGCGGCGCTACGACAGGAGCCATTACAGCATCAGTTGGTGCAGGGCTGGCGTTTGGGTCGACGGGTGCCGCCGCCATTGGTGGAACCTACTACAGCGACTATTACCAAGCCTCAGTGAACGCCGTAAGTGCGAACATCCATATGCGCATGCAGTGCGTCGACGTGAATGGGGGTGCGACCTATTCGTTGATCAACACCGCGCACTTCGACAACACGAACGCAGACTTCCGGTTCCAGCACAACGGCATCGCGCAGGCGACCACTTGGCAGAGCACGTCGGACGTGCGGATTAAGCGCAACCTCGTGCCACTGACGGATCCCCTCGACAAGATCGACCATCTGACCGGGTACGAGTTCTACGAGAAGCGAATCAGCTCGGGCCCCCTGCTGGACGAGGAAGGAGGTTTCGTCCTGGATGAGGACGGCAACCCGAAGATGGGCCCAGGCCAGTACATGGCGACCTGCGGGGTGCTCGCCCAGGATGTGAACAGCGTTCTGCCAGCTGCGATCGACAACCTGGGCAGCGGCTTCGATACGGACGACCTGCCTATCGACAATATCCTCGGCGTGAACGACGCCGGCCTGTCGGCCCTCTTTGTTGAGTGCATCAAGGCCCAGAAGGCTCAGATCGCCGACCTGCTCGCCCGGGTGGCTGCCCTCGAGGCCCGCTGACACCCGCGTCACGCCGCGGCGGTATGCTGGCGGCCATGTGCGGACGCTACGCCACCTTCGGACCGGTATCGATCAGCCGTGAGGCCAAGACGGTGCTGGACCAGCTCGAGCTGGATATCGTCAGCGAGATCAACCAGCGGGACGACCAGTTCAACATCGCCCCGACCCAGAAGGCCCTGGTCATTGCCAGTGGGGAGCACGGCTACGAGATCAAGCCGCTGCGCTGGGGCCTGATCCCTGTCTGGGCGAAGGACGAAAAGATCGGCGCGAAGACGATTAACGCCAGGGCGGAGACGGTGGCCACCAAGCCGGCCTTCCGGGCGGCGTTCAAGAAGCGCCGGTGCCTGGTACCCGCATCGGGCTACTTCGAGTGGAAGGGCGAGGCCGGGCACAAGCAGCCGTACTTCATCCACGACCCCGCCGGCGACCTGCTGATGTTCGCCGGCCTCTGGGAGGCCTGGCGCCCCGCCGATGGCGAGGACTGGGTCAAGACCTTCACCATCGTCACTGGCGAGCCTGGGAAGGTCTCCGGCGACATCCACGACCGGCAGCCCGTGATCCTGCCGCCCGACCTTTGGGCGGTGTGGTGCGATGGCATGCCCGACGAGGCCAGTGCAACGCTGGTAGCGGCCCCCGAGGCCGAACTCGTCTATCACCCCGTGCCGAAGGCCGTGGGCTCCCCCAGGAACAAGGGCCCCGAGCTGGTCCAGCCGATCACGCTCTGAGACGGCCACCCGATAATCTGCGGCGATGCCTGTTATCTGGAAACCACCGAATATTCCTGGGGGCGCCCATTTCGCCTACTGGAACGGCGGGGTCTTCGGCTACGTCACCCAGACGGCACACCCGGACGGTCGCTGGCTGATGAAGGTCTTCCCGAGCGGTCAGGACGACGGGACCGGGGCATTCGCCTATGTCCGTACGGAGGCCCAGGCAAAGAAGTTCGTGGAGCGCTGGACGGCGGTGAACCACCATCGGATCGCGCCGGCCAAGGGCCGCCAGATCATGCCGCACGAGGGTCCGCAGCCACGGAAGCCGAAGGGATCCGACGATCGCTCGTGATTAGGGCGGGTTTTCCGGGGCTTGGGTCGCAGTGGCCTCATAGCGCTCTCGATCGCATCCAGGGCAATCCCTTCGCACCCAACCGTATCGACCAGGCATGTTGGGGCAGTAGCCGCCATGCTTGTCGCAGATCAGCCACTCATTGGCGAGACGCCCCGCGGCTTCTCGTGATCGTTGGGAGGCGCGTCGGTCGAACTTCAACGGCGAACGCCGCGGTGACCGATCGCTGCCGGCGGCATGCATGTCGGGCAGTGGGCGCCGATGGGGTAGCGCTTGCGATGGCGCTCGCAGAAACGGAAGCCTCGGCCGCCATCGGAAGATCGTCGGGTCAGCGCCTGGCGCTGTTCGCGCATGTCGCGCGCGATGCGGCTGAAAGAGTCCATGTGGTCATTTTCTCGCCACTCGATGTCACCCAGCGCGACGCCTTGAGCGCCGTAATCAGCCTTCTTTTTTACACATCAATTTACACATCAGGCAAAAGAAAAGGGCCTGCATCGCTGCAAGCCCTTCAAAAACCTGGCGCCCGAAGTTGGACTCGAACCAACGACCCCCTGATTAACAGTCAAGTGCTCTAACCGGCTGAGCTATTCGGGCGGGGAGTTGCGTATTGTCTTTATGTGGGGTGGGGCTGTCAAGCGGGTCTTAACGATTTCGTGAATGTCGCGCAGCGCAGGTGCGTGCGACGTCGGCCGAGGCAGGTTCAACGTGGCTATGGCCATTCTTCGCAACAACGACCGTGATCGTGGTGGCTGGCTTGCCGCGCAGGCACAGTGCCAGGGTCTGGTTGCCCGGCTTGGCGTGTTTGTCGTCGACAGCATGACGTAAGGCGATTTCCGTGCGGGTGCCCATGGCGACCGCGGTCAGCCGTGGATCCAGTGCGTCTTCGACGGCCAGGATGTCGCCGGTGTGCCCGTCGCGGCTGATCCAGCCTACCCCCCCCAGTCCGTTTGCCCCGAACACGCGCGGCCGTCTGCGCTGGGGCAGACGACGGTGCCCTGGTCGCGATCGAGGGCGGCCGTGCGGGCGTGCTGAAGGCTGTTCGTCAGGGCGGTGGTCGCCGCGCGAAGCCGATGGCGCGCGATGGCGTCCGAAAGGGATGGCAGGGCCGTGGCGGCGAGCATGCCCGTGATGGCGAGGGTCATGACGAGCTCGAGCCAGGTAAAGCCGCGACAGGGCGGACGGGGCATGATGGACTCCGAAAGCGGAGTCTGGATCGTGCCTCCGCCCCGAGGCGGTGGTCTGTGGGCGAATGCCTCACATCCCGTAGGCGTTAGCGCTTTAAACTCGTGTTCCTAGCCAGCATATCGTCAGCCATGACAGATCGCTTTCAGCTTGCCTCCCCGTTCCAGCCCTCCGGTGACCAGCCCGAGGCCATTCGACGGCTTACCGAGGGCTTCGACGCCGGCCTGGCGGCGCAGACCCTGCTTGGTGTGACCGGTTCCGGCAAGACCTTCACGATCGCCAACGTGATCGAGAAGATCCAGAAGCCGACCATCGTACTGGCGCCTAACAAGACGCTGGCTGCGCAGCTCTACGGCGAGTTCAAGGAATTCTTCCCGAATAACGCGGTGGAGTATTTCGTCAGCTACTACGACTATTACCAGCCGGAAGCGTATGTGGTCGCGTCGGATACCTTCATCGAGAAGGATTCGAGCATCAACGATCACATCGAGCAAATGCGACTGGCCGCGACCAAGGCGCTGTTGTCCCGGCGCGATTCGTTGATCGTGGCGACTGTGTCGGCCATCTACGGACTGGGCGATCCGGAGGACTACATGAGCCTCCGCCTGATCCTCTCGCGCGGCGAGCACATCGACCAGCGCGCCCTGATCAAGCAACTCACCGAGCTGCAATACGTGCGCAACGAGATGGAGCTGCGCCGTGGCACCTACCGCGTGCGCGGCGAAATCGTGGACGTCTTCCCGGCGGAGTCGGAGGCCGAGGCGCTGCGCATCGAACTCTTCGACGGCGACGTGGAAAATCTCTCTATCTTTGACCCCCTCACGGGCGAGGTGTTGCGCAAGGTGCCGCGCTACACCGTGTACCCGAAGACGCACTATGCGAGCACGCGACAGAGCGTGCTCAATGCCATGGAGACGATCAAGGTCGAGCTCTCCGAGCGTCTCGAGCAGCTTTACAGGGACAACAAGCTGGTGGAAGCGCAGCGTCTCGAACAGCGCACGCGTTTCGACCTCGAGATGATGGCCGAAGTGGGCTTCTGCCAGGGCATCGAAAACTATTCGCGGCACATGACGCGACGCGGCCCCGGCGAGCCGCCGCCGACCCTGTTCGATTACCTGCCGCCCGATGCCTTGATGGTGGTCGATGAGTCGCACGTGACCGTGCCGCAGCTCGGCGCCATGTACAAGGGCGATCGCTCGCGCAAGGAGACGCTGGTCGAGTTCGGCTTCCGTCTGCCCTCGGCGATGGACAACCGGCCGCTGCGCTTCGAAGAATGGGAGCGCCGCGCGCCGCGCGCCATCTATGTGTCGGCGACGCCGGCGAAGTACGAGTTGGAGAAGGCCGACGACAATGTCGTCGAACTGGTGGTCCGTCCCACCGGCCTGATCGATCCGGAAGTCGAAGTGCGACCGGTTCGCACCCAGGTGGACGACCTGCTCGGCGAAATTCGCTTGCGCGTCGCCATGGGCGATCGCGTGCTGGTGACGACGCTGACCAAGCGCATGTCGGAGAATCTCACCGACTACCTCTCCGAGCACGACGTGAAGGTGCGCTACCTGCATTCGGATATCGACACCGTGGAGCGCACGGAGATCATCCGCGACCTGCGACTAGGCGAATTCGACGTGCTGGTAGGTATCAACCTGTTGCGCGAAGGTCTGGACATGCCCGAGGTGTCACTCGTGGCGATCCTGGATGCGGACAAGGAAGGCTTCCTGCGATCGAACCGCTCGTTGATCCAGACGATCGGTCGCGCGGCGCGTAACGTTCGCGGCAAAGCCATTCTCTACGCCGACGAGATCACCGGGTCGATGAAGATCGCCATGGACGAGACGGCGCGCCGTCGCGAGAAGCAGATCGAGTACAACGCGGCCCATGGGATCACACCGACCACCGTGGTACGGCGTATCGCCGACATCATGGAAGGCGCTCGTTCCGACTTCGGTTCGCGCGGCAAGGGTAAACGCGGCAAGGAGGCGAAAAAGGTCGCCGAGGAAGCCGCGGACTACGGCTCGCTTACGCCGGAGCAGGTCGGCTCGACCATCAAGAAGCTCGAAACGAAGATGTATAAGCACGCCCAGAACCTCGAATTCGAGGAGGCCGGCAAGATCCGCGACGAGATCCATCGTCTGAGGGAGCGGGCCCTGCGCTAGGGCCATCATCGGGCGCGGCGGAAAAAAATCCGTCGCACCCTCTTGCAGACCCCGCCGGGCGCCGGTAAACTGCGCAGCTCTTCGGGCGGTTAGCTCAGCGGTAGAGCACTACCTTGACATGGTAGGGGTCACAAGTTCGATCCTTGTACCGCCCACCACTTTTCCCCAGTGCGGAAAGTGGCTTGAAGACAGTGATTAAGGAGCCTCTCAGGGCTCCTTTTTTATTGCCTTTCGGTTGGGTTGGTACCCCTCGAAAGCGCCCGTTGTAAAGCGAGTCCTGGTCGAGGGCCAGTCATCCGGCTTGGTGCACTCATCGCCGAACAAGCTCACGGTGGCAACAGCGCGCGCGGGTGTCGTCTGTTCCAGGGTG
This sequence comes from Luteibacter sp. P1_D3, assembly GCF_056406135.1. Classification (NCBI taxonomy): domain Bacteria; kingdom Pseudomonadati; phylum Pseudomonadota; class Gammaproteobacteria; order Lysobacterales; family Rhodanobacteraceae; genus Luteibacter; species Luteibacter sp. P1_D3. Next base: position 85,597 of record NZ_JBFUAT010000007.1, read on the forward strand.
ATGCGATGTCCAGCAGAGACCCCGGTGGTCAGGAGGTCCATCCCAGCTGCCAGTCCGTCCTTGGCACCGCGATCCAGTTCCAGCTGGTACCGACATTCGAAGTCGTCGGTATGCTTACCTTGCAGCCGCTTCGCCGAGACCACGCCACCTTCCAGCGGAACGGCGCGAATCAGTGACTTCTGAGCAGGTGGAAGGGTAGGCAACCCGTAAACCTTGCGCCGTTCGTCTCCCTTGCGCATGAGAAACGAGCCTTGCGCGCCTTCCCGCGGCTCGTCACCCAGATTGACTGCGCTGGCGAAGGCTGGAAGTTCCTTCTCGGAAATCATGTACGTGCGTTCGCCCCAGGACACGGGCACGACATGGTCGGCAAAGCCGGTACCCCTCGGATCGTTGGGCTGCTCGTACTTTAGAAGCAGACTGCCGTCCGCTTGAGGGATTGCCTTTCCCTTGTTGGCTGCGTAAGTGCCAAGACATCCTTCCCACGTGGCTGCAACACCAGCATGGGGCGCGAGCGAGAGGGATACGTTTGCGCCAAGGCCATCGCCGGAATAATAGTCGCCAGCCCAGGCGACGCTCGGCGTTGTCGAATTCTCTCTGTCTATGGCGGCGCGCTGCGCGTTCACGACGTGTTTGAAGGATTCTTGTGTTGCGACGTCTTGGGCATTCTCCGCTTGAGGTGGGGTGGCCTGCGGCGGGGATGCATGGCTGAGGGTTGCGGCGCCGAGCAGCGCCAGGGTCAGCCCGAACTGGAACAGATGACAGTTCTTCCTAAGCGAGTGCACGATCCCTGTCTCCTCGTAACCCGGTCGCCACCGTTGGCTTCCTCCGATAGTAAATCAGTCTCTTGATCCAGAGGGGCCGAGAGATAGCTGATGGCGCGGCCTCACCCGTAACGGATGCTGGCGCAGGGCCCACGAAAGCTGTCGCACAGTGCGGATAGGCGCCCTGAGAGCGACAGATCATTCTTCTGATCAACGCCATCGAAATCGGTCGAAAATCTCATGATTCGGCCCCTGAGCCTGGCCCAAGCTAGCCACTGACCTGGCTAAGACATCTCGTCCAGCAGGAATCGACCTCATGGAGCAAACGGTGCGCAAACGTGGTCCGCGTCAGCCTTATCGGTCTTATTCGCCCCCTCGTACCCGCAGCGGACACTCGCGCGAGCTGCTGGCTGGGGACCCCCTGCTTGTCGTCCTGCAGAGGATGGAAGGCTCAATGCAGGAGCAGCAGGGCGCAATGCACGACATGCAGGGATCGGTACATGCCCTGCAGAACACCGTGTACGACATGCAGGGCGTGATGCAGACCATGCAGAGCACGTTGTATGGCATGCAAACGAAGCTCGTTCAGCTCGACGAGAGAACGATCTCGATCGTTCAACGCGCCGATGCCCTGGACGTCCGGCTCGACAGATTCGAGATCAGTGTGCATTCTCGATTCGATAAAGTGGAGGCTCGATTCGAGAGAGTGGACGCCTGCTTCGATAAGGTGGACGCTCGATTCGAGAAAGTGGACGCATGCTTCGGGAAGCTCGAGGGGCAGGTCGGTAACCTGATCGACTGGAAGCATYGGGCGGCAGGCGTCCTGATCGCGAGCGCCGGCCTTGCGACCATCATCGGTTTTCTCGCTGATGCCATCCCGAAATGGCTGGGGGTCGTTACCCAGTGATCCGGGGCGTTGGGTCGCAGGCCACCCGAGCCCCGACCGGCTACACTCACGCCTTTCCCGATGGAGCGGCGTGCGTGGCCTATCTACTGATCAAATCCCTGCACATCGTGTTCGTCATCGCCTGGATGGCGACGGTGTTCTACCTGCCGCGCATCCTGGTGAACATCGCCGAAGCGACCGGCGAGCCGCCGGCGGTGAAGGCGCGGCTCGAGCTGATGGGGCGCCGGTTGTACAAGTTCGGCCACAGCATGTTCGGCATGGCCCTCGTGTTCGGCCTCATCCTCTGGTTCTACTTCCACATCAGTGGCGGCTGGCTGCACGCCAAGCTGGCGTTGGTGGCCGTGATGCTCGCCTACTTCATCTGGTCGGGCCGGGCTCTCAAGCGCAGCATCGCCGGCGGAGCGCTGCCCTCGTCGAAGGCACTGCGGATCGGTAACGAGCTGCCCGTGCTGGTACTGCTCGCCATCGTCTATCTCGTTGTCGCCAAACCGTTCTGAGATCTCGCTCCGTGCGACCTGGATCGGTCATGATCGGCACTGACCTCATGGATACGGGAGCCGCTGGTTGAGCGACGGGAACGACATCGCGTCAGGCCTCATGGTGCTGCACGGCAACCGGCTCGAAGAGCTGCGGGATGTCCTTGTCGCCTGGTTGCGGCGGGCGCCGCTGGCACCGCTCGAGGACGAATGGGTCCTGGTGCAGTCCAACGGCATCGCGCAGTGGTTCCGGCTGGCGCTGGCGCGCGCGGTCGACGACGGCGGCCTGGGTATCGCCGCGGCGGTCAAGGTCGAGTTACCCGGTCGCTTCCTGTGGGTGGCCTATCGCGCCGTGCTCGGACGTGATGCCGTGCCTCCCGAATCGCCTTTCGACAAATCCCGTCTGGTCTGGCGCTTGATGCGCCTCTTGCCGTCGGTTGCCCGTGAGCCCGACTTCGAACCGCTCGCCGCCTTCCTCGGCACGGACGGTGACGCTCGGAAATGTCACCAGCTCGCCGAGCGTCTGGCCGACCTCTACGACCAGTACCAGGTATATCGCGCGGACTGGCTCGACGACTGGGCCGACGGGCGTGACGTGCTGCGCGACGCCCGTGGCGGTGCGGCGGCCATGGCCGCCGCGGATCGCTGGCAGGCGGCGCTGTGGCGGCGTCTGCTGGACGATGTCGGTGTGGTCGAGGCCGACGGCCATCGCGCCGCCGTCCACGCGCGCTTTTTGCATGCGGTGGCGGCATTGACCGAACGCCCCAAGGCGCTGCCGCGACGTATCGTGGTTTTCGGCATGTCGTCGCTACCCCGGCAGACGCTGGAGGCCTTGTCCGCTCTGGCGCGCTGGTCGCAGGTCGTGCTGGTGGTGATGAATCCCTGCCGGCATTACTGGGCGGACATCGTCGACGACCGCGAGCTGCTTCGTGCCGAGCGCCGTCGACAGGCAGCGAAGCCCGGCATGCCGCTGGCGTTGTCCGACGACGACATGCATCTGCATGCCAATCCGCTGCTGGCCGCCTGGGGTAAGCAGGGGCGTGACTACATCCGTCTGCTCGACGAGTTCGATCATCCCGAAAGCTACCGGGAGCGTTTCGATGCCTGGGACCAGCGCATCGACCTCTTCGCCGAGCCGACCTCCACGGATCTCCTCGGCCAGGTTCAGGCCGCCATTCTCGAACTCGAACCACTGCCCGCGACGCCGCAGCCGATCGAGCCTGGCGACACGTCCATCGCCTTTCACGTGGCGCACGGGCCGCAGCGCGAAGTCGAGATCCTGCACGACCAGTTGCTGGCGCGATTCGAGGCTTCCGCGCAGGCGGGCGATCCCATCCTGCCGCGCGATGTCATCGTCATGGTGCCCGACATCGAGACCTACGGTCCGCATATCGACGCCGTGTTCGGTCGCGTACCGCGTGACGATCCGCGCTTCATTCCCTACAGCGTGGCTGACCGTGCGGCCCGAGGCACGGTGCCTGTGGTGATGGCACTCGATGTCTTGCTCGGCATGACCGAATCGCGTTTCGGCGCTGGCGAGATGGCCGATCTTCTGGACGTTCCGGCCGTGCGCGCACGTTTCGGGCTCGCGGAAGACGATCTGCCCCTGCTGCACCGCTGGATCGAAGGTGCCGGTATTCGTTGGGGGCTCGATGCCGCCCAACGCGCCTCGCTCGACCTGCCGGCCCTCGAGCAGAACACCTGGGCCTTCGGTCTGCGCCGCATGCTGCTCGGCTATGCCGTGGGTGCGGGCGACGCCTGGAGCGAGATCGAACCGTATCCCGAAGTGGGTGGCCTGGATGCGAGCCTGGTCGGGCCACTGGCCGATCTGCTCGAGCGCCTTGGCGAGCATTGGCTCGCCCTGCGCGAACCTGCGTCGGCGACGGAGTGGGGTGTGCGGTTGCGCCGCCTCCTGCGTGATTTCTTTCAGGGCGCCGAGCCCGACGACGACATGCGTATCGAACGTCTTCTCGACGGACTCGACGCCTGGGAGCGTGCCTGCATCGAAGCGGCCTTCGACGAGGCTTTGCCAATCGAGGTCGTGCGCGAAGCGTGGCTCGGTCAGTTCGACCAGGGTGGTCTTTCCAAACGATTCCTCGCCGGTGCGGTGAGCTTCGGCACGCTGATGCCGATGCGCGCCATTCCGTTCCGGCTGGTCTGCCTGCTGGGCATGAACGATGGCGACTATCCGCGCGCACGGCCGCCGATGGACTTCGATCTGATGTCCCGGCAGGGAGCGTGGCGGCCGGGCGATCGCTCGCGTCGCGAAGACGATCGCTACCTGTTCCTCGAAGCACTGCTTTCGGCGCGCGATGCACTGCACATCGGCTGGGTGGGGCGCAGCGCGCGCGACAACGCCGAACGCGCGCCGTCGGTGCTGGTCGGTCAGTTGCGCGACTATCTTGCGGCGGCGTGGCAGGGGCAGGGTGGCGCTGACCTGCTGCATGGGCTGACGGTCGAACATCCGCTCCAGCCCTTCAGTCGCGCGTATTTTCGCGGTGAGGATGCCCGGTTGTTCACTTACGCGCGTGAGTGGCGCCAGGCCCATGATGACGTCGAGCCGACCGAGGATGCCCGGCTGGCGGCTGTCACGGTCGATCGACCGATCGGGCTCGGTGTCCTGCGCCGCTTCCTTCGCCACCCGGTGCGTGAATTCTTCCAGGCGCGCCTCGGCGTGCGTTTCGACACGGTCGATCCCGGCGGTGACGACCGTGAACCATTCGCGGTCGATAGCCTGGGCCGATTTGCGATGGCCGATGCGTTGCTACGTGCCGCCTTGCGTAGCGAAGGCAGTGCGACTGTGGCCATCGGCGAAGCGGCCTCGAAGCTGCAGCGGAGTGGCGCCCTTCCCATGGGTGGATTCGCGGCGCCGGTGCGCACGGATATCGAGGCCGTCGCCGCGGCGGTCTACGGACGCTTCGTCGTGGAGCGGCGCGCCTGGCCGCACGAGGCGGGCAAGCGCGAGATCCGTCTCGACGTCGAAGGCGTCACCCTCGAGGACTGGCTGGCCGATCTCCGCAGCGATGACCAGGGGCGCCTGGCGGCGTTCCTCTTGTCGCCGTCCAACGTGCTCGATACCGACGGAGCGCCTCGCGCGCATCGCCTCGTCATGCCCTGGATCGACCATCTCGTCGCACAGGCCGCCGGCCTGTCCGTGGTCACGCGCTACATTGGTCCGGATGCCACGATCGTTCTCGATCCGCTGGCGGCGGACGACGCCACGGCCATGCTGGCTACCCTGCTACGCGCCTGGCGCGAAGGTATGGCGGCGCCGCAACCGATCGCAGTGAAGACAGCGCTCGCCTGGCTCAATGCGCGGTCTGTCGACGAGGCGCAGCAAGCGGCGCGTGCCACCTACGAGGCCACGCACGACCGTGCGCACGGCGAAATCGATGGCGACCCTTACCTGCTTCGCGCGTTCCCCGATTTCGCCTCCCTGATGCATGCCGGCTTCGTCGATGGCCTCACGCCGTATCGCGATTTTCTCGGCGCTCTGCGCGTGGAGGTGTCATGAGTACGGTGATGGAGCCGCTGCGGCCGCTGGCCATACCGTTGTCCGGCATTCGGCTGATCGAAGCCAGCGCGGGTACGGGCAAGACCTGGACGATCGCGGCGCTCTACGTGCGTGCCGTGCTCGGGCACGGCGTGGCACAGCCATTGCTGCCGCCGAACATCCTCGTGGTGACCTTTACCGAGGCAGCGACACAGGAGTTGCGCGAGCGCATTCGCGCGCGTCTCGTCGACGCGGCGCGTGCCTTTCGTGCGGGCGAGTCGGGTGAGGCCTTCCTTGCCGAGTTGCTGGCATCGTATCCGGCGTCGGCTCACGCGGCGTGCGCGCGCCGTGTCGAGCAGGCGGCACAGTGGATGGACGAGGCCGCCATTTTCACCATTCACGGTTGGAGCCAGCGCATGCTGACCCAGCACGCGTTCGGTAGTGGTCATGCCTTCGTACAGACGCTGGAGCCCGACGAAAGCGAGCTGCTTGCCGACTGCGTGCGTGACTACTGGCGCCAGGCGTTCTATCCGCTGGAGGCGCGCCAGGTGGCCGCCGTGCTGGCGGAGTGGAAAACGCCGGACGCGCTGATCCAGACCCTGCGGCCGCTCCTGTCGGGCGGCGAGACGACCTTGCGTGTCAATGGTCACGCCTTGGACAAAGCCGACGTCGGTGCCCTGTTTACCGCCTTGCGTGCCTGGGAAGACGAAGACGTCAGCCGGCTGGCTGCCGCGCGCGAGGCGTGGATGGGCGACGTCGAACGTATCGAGGCCCTGTTGCGCGATGCCGTGCGTACCAAGGCGCTGAAGAACAATATCCATCAGCCCGCCTCGCTCGAACGCAATCTCGCGGGTGTCCGTCACTGGCTCGAAACCGGCGAGGCAGGCGCGGTCGATGTCGCTCGCTATGGATCCGCGCGTCTCGAGGCTGCGACGAGCAAGGGCAATAGCCGGCCCGAGCACCCCGCCTTCGGGGCGGTCGGGCACTGGGCCGAGTGGCAGTCGGGGAAGCCGGCCATTCGTTTCGCGATCCTGGCCGACGCCGTAGAGCGTGTGCGCGAACGCTTCGCCGCACAGAAGCGCCGGCGTGCCCAGATTGGCTTCGACGATCTGCTGTCCCGGCTCGACCGGGCGCTGGTATCGGTCTCGGGCATCGAGCTTGCCGAGACCATCCGGCGGCAGTATCCGTTGGCGCTCATCGACGAATTCCAGGATACCGATCCCCTCCAGTACCGGATTTTCCGCGCTGTCTATGCCGCGAATCCAGACGTGGGCCTGTTGCTGATCGGTGATCCGAAGCAGGCGATCTACGCATTTCGTGGCGCGGATATCCATACGTATCTTTCCGCACGCAGCGAAGCCGAGGCACCGCACTACAGCCTGGATACCAATCATCGGTCGAGCACGGGCATGGTCGCCGCCGTCAACGCGATGTTCGCTCGCGCCGAGGGGCATCCAACGGGCGCCTTCCATTTTGCCGACCAGGGACTGCCGTTCCACCGCGTCCAGGCGCGCGGCAGGGCCGAACGCTTCATCGTCGGCGGTGCCGACCAGCCTGCCTTGCACGTCTGGCTACTCGACGACGAGGGGCCGGTCGGCGTGCGCACGTACCGCGAGCAGATGGCCGAGGCGTGCGCGACGGAGATCGTTCGCCTGCTCGAAGCGGCGAAACAGGGGCGTACGGGTTTCGAGCAGGACGGCTCGGTGACCGCGCTTCAGCCCGCCGACGTCGCCGTCCTCGTGCGCAGCCACAACGAGGCATCGGAAGTCCGTGCGGCGCTGTCGGCCCGTCGCGTCCGCAGTGTCTTCCTGTCCGACCGGGACTCGGTGCTGGAAAGCATCGAGGCACACGACGTGCTGCTCTGGCTGCGCGCCGTCGCCGACCCGTCGTCGGATACCGCGATGCGCGCGGCGCTCGCGACGCGCACGCTTTACCTGGGCTATGGCGAGCTCGAGCAACTGAACGTCGACGAGCGCCACTGGGAGCGACGCGGCCAGCAACTGTTCGAACTGCGCGAGATCTGGCGACGTGCCGGCGTGCTGGCGATGCTGCATCGCTTCCTGCACATTTTCGAGCTCCCGGCGCGTCTGCTCGGGCAGACCGGTGGCGAACGGGCGTTGACCAACCTCCTGCATCTCGCCGAATTGCTCCAGCAGGCGGCCTCGACGATCGAAGGCGAGCAGGTCTTGATCCGCCATCTTGGCGAGCGCATCGAGGATGCGGCCAGCCATACGGGCGACGATCAGATCGTCCGGCTGGAAAGTGACGACGACCTGGTCAAGGTCGTGACGATTCACAAGTCCAAGGGCCTGGAATACCCGCTGGTGTTCCTGCCTTTCGTCTGTGCGAGCGGCGGGACGCGACCGGGGCAGGGTTATCGGTATCACGACGGTGCCGGTGCGCAGCTCGAGCTGCTCTCATCCAGCCACGAGGCGGCGGGCGAGTCCGTGCGCGACGCGAAGGACGCCGCCGAGCGCGCGGCGTTGCAGGAAGACCTGCGACTGCTTTACGTGGCGATGACACGCGCGCGCCATGCCACCTGGCTGGGCGTCGCGCCGGTTTGCTACAACGCCGCGAAGAAGCCGCAGGTTCACCGCTCCGCCTTCGGGCATCTCCTCGGTGGCGGTCAGGAAATCGACAACGGTGCGATCGAAGGCCTGCTGCGCGCCATGGCACAGGGCGAGCCGGCGATCAGCATCGACTATATGCCAGCGCCCGACGAGCGCCTCTACGTGCCGCCGGCACGCGACGAGCGGCCGTTACCGGCGCGCGAAGCCCGCTTGGCGAAGGCGGAGCCCTGGTGGATCGCGAGCTACAGCGCCTTGCGCTATGCCGATAGTGAGGTGGCCGCCCCCGAGACGGCCTCGGACGACGTGATCGTCGAGTACGCGGGCGAAGTGGCGGCGGCATCCGCCGATGCCGCGACCATCCATGCCTTCGAACGCGGGGCGGAGGCCGGCACCTTCCTGCACGACCTGCTCGAATGGATCGCCGAGGAAGGCTTTGCCGCCGTCGCCGCCGATCCGGAACGCCTGCGCGACACCGTTGCCCGGCGTTGCGAGCGACGTGGCTGGGAAGCGTCCATCGATCTGCTGACGCACTGGTTGCTCGTGCTGTTGCGCACGCCGCTGCCGCTTCCCGATGGCGGTTCGTTCGCGCTCGATTCCCTGGACGATGCATCGCGTTATCGTGCCGAACTGGAGTTTCTTTTCGAGGCGCGCCGCGTGGATACGCTGGCGCTCGACCGGATCGTCCGCGAGCACACACTCGCTGGCGCACCGCGCCCGGTGCTGACCGCGGATCGTGTCAACGGCATGCTCAAGGGCTTCATCGATCTGATCGTCGAGCACGATGGCCGCTGGTATGTCGCCGACTACAAGTCCAACTGGCTTGGCGTCGACGAACTGGCCTATACGCCGGCCGCGATGCGCCACTCGATTCTCGATTCCCGTTACGAACTTCAGTACGCGCTGTACCTCCTTGCCCTGCATCGGCAGCTGCGATCGCGGCTGGGCGGTGCCTACGACTACGATACGCACGTCGGTGGCGCGATCTACATCTACCTGCGTGGCGTCGATGGAAACGGACACGGCGTGCATGTCGAGCGCCCGACACGAGCGATGATCGACGCGCTCGATGCGCTCTTCGAAGGTACCGCGGCATGAATGCGCAGGTGATGACATGGCTCGACCGCGGTGTGCTGGAAGCCAGGCTGCGCCCGGTCGATCGCGCATTCGCCCGTTTTCTTGCCAGTCTCGATGTCGACGGTGATGGGCGCGTGCTGATGGCGGCGGCGCTCGCCAGTCGTGAGTTGGGCGAAGGCCACATCTGCGTGGATGTCGAAGCGCTTGTCCTGGTCGAGCCGCTGCTGTCGGAGGCGCAGGCCTGGTTGCCGGACTCGGTCCTGGTCGGTTCGGCAGAGGGTGATCCGACTACGCCGCTGGTGCTGGACGCCGGCTTGCTCTACTTGCGTCGCTTCTGGCGTGACGAGGCGCGTGTCGCCGACGCCATCCTGTCGCGCCTCGCGGCTTCGGGCGTGCCTGCCGATCTGGGGCAGGAACTCGATCGTCTGTTTCCTGCCGAGGCCGATGCCATCGACTGGCAGAAGGTGGCCTGTGCGGTGGCGGCACGCGGGTCGTTCGCTGTCATTACCGGTGGCCCGGGTACAGGCAAGACGACGACGGTCGTGCGCTTGCTCGGCTTGTTGCAAACGCTCGCGCACAAGCGCAATGAGCCTCGGCTGCGCATTCGACTCGCCGCACCGACCGGCAAGGCGGCGGCGCGCCTCAATGCCTCGATTGCCGGGCAGATCGAGCGTCTCGACGTGGACGATGCGGTGAAGCAGGCAATTCCTGCCGAGGTCACCACCCTGCATCGCCTGCTCGGCAGTCGACCGGATACGCGCGCCTTCCGGCACGATCGCGACAATCCGCTTCACCTCGACGTCCTCGTGATCGACGAGGCGTCGATGATCGATCTCGAAATGATGGCGGCGACGCTCGACGCGCTGCCGCGTGATGCGCGGCTCATCCTGCTCGGCGACAAGGATCAGCTTTCGTCGGTCGAGGCCGGTGCGGTCCTGGGCGATCTCTGCGCACGCGCGGATGCCGGTCATTACGACCCTGCCACGCGTGATTGGCTGGCGGCGGTCTGCGGTGTCGACGTGGCGGCATGGACTGATGTGGCCGACGCCCGCGCGCTCGACCAGCGCGTCGTCATGCTGCGTCGCAGTCGCCGCTTCGGCGAAGACAGTGGCATTGGCGCGCTGGCGCAGGCGATCAATGCCGGTGACGCTGGCGCGGTGACCCGGGCTTTTGCCGGCACGCGGGGCGATATTGCCTTCATCACACCCTCGGCTGCAGCGATCGCCGCGCTGGCTATCGACGGACGCGAGGGGGCGCCCGGTCACCGTGTCTACCTTGACTGGATCGAGCGGGAGCGACCCGCGATCGACGCGTCCTTCGAGGCGTTTCAACGGTGGGGTGCCGGCGCGCTCGCCGCCTACGCGCGGTTCCAGCTGCTCTGCGCCACGCGTCACGGGGAAGCCGGGGTGGACAAGCAGAACGAGCGCATCGCCCAGGGTCTGCTCGACCGCGGGCTGATCGATGCGGTAACGGGATGGTACGAAGGGCGTCCGGTGATGGTGACGCGCAACGACTACGCGCTCGGCCTCATGAACGGCGACGTCGGCGTGACGCTATGGGTGCCGGACGGGCAGGGCAGCATGGCCTTGCGTGTCGCCTTCGTGGTCATGGATGAGCAAGGGGGTGAGCGGACGCGCTTCGTCGTGCCCAGCCGCCTCTCGGCGGTCGATACCGTCTACGCGATGACGGTGCATAAGTCGCAGGGCTCGGAATTCGAGCATACAGCGCTGGCCCTGCCATCCGAGCCTTCGCCGGTGCTGACCCGCGAGCTGGTTTATACCGGGGTGACCCGGGCGCGGTCGCATTTCACCTTGCTCGCGGCGCCGGACATGCTTGGCTATGCGGTGTCGCGGAAGACGCGGCGGGCTTCCGGGTTGCTGCGTCGGTTGCTTTGAGGCGAGCACCCATCGGCGATGCTCTTGCTCAGTCGACCCCGTAATGCGCCTTGAACCACGCCGCAAACTTCCCCAGCCCCTCGTCGATCGACGTCGACGGGGCATACCCGACGTCCCGCCGCAGCGCCGACACATCCGCCCAGGTATCCGGCACATCGCCGGGCTGCATCGGCAGCAGGCGCTTCTCCACCGTCCGTCCCAGGTGTTTTTCCAACAGCCCGATGAAATCCAGCAGCTGCACTGGCTCGTCGTTGCCGATGTTGTAGACGCGGTACGGCGCCGCGGAGCTGCCAGGATTCGGCGAGACCGGGTCGTAGGTGGGATCCGGCTGGGCAGGGTGGTCGAGTGTGCGGACGACACCTTCCACCACGTCGTCCACGTAGGTGAAATCCCGGCTGTGGTCGCCATGGTTGTACACGTCGATCGGCTCGCCCTTCACGATGCGGCTGGCGAACAGGATCGGCGACATGTCCGGCCGGCCCCAGGGGCCATACACCGTGAAGAAGCGCAGCCCCGTGGTCGGCAAGCCAAAGAGGTGGCTGTACGTGTGGGCCATCAACTCGTTGGACTTCTTCGTGGCCGCGTACAGGCTCACCGGGTGGTCCACGGCGTCCTCGACGGCGAAAGGCATCTTGCGATTGGCTCCGTAGACCGAGCTCGACGAGGCGTAAACGAGGTGCCCCACGGCATGCCGGCGGCAGGCCTCGAGGATGTTCACGAAGCCCACCAGGTTGCTCTGCACGTAGGCGTGCGGGTGGGTAAGTGAATAGCGGACGCCGGCCTGGGCGGCGAGGTGTGCCACGCGCTCCGGCTGAAAGGCGTCGAACGTGGCGTTCACGGCGGCCTGGTCGGCGAGGTCGGCCCGTACATGCGTGTAGTTCGGGTGGTCGGCAAAACGAGCCACGCGCGCTTCCTTGAGCGCCGGGTCGTAGTAATCGTTGTGGTTGTCGAAACCCAACACGGTATCGCCCTTGGCGAGCAAGCGTTCGGTGAGTTGGGAGCCGACGAAGCCGGCGCTGCCGGTAACCAGGGTGCGCATGGAGGATCTGCCAGTGGAGCGATCCGCCTAGTCTAACGGACGGCGGATTTGACACGGCCGCACGGCTGATCTAGCTTTTGCCCGATATCCACGCGACCAAGGTGGCCCGCGGTAACGCTGGCCGAGAGTGCGACATGCGGACTACGCGCCTCCCAACCTGATCCCACGCCACGTCTTCGTCGTCTCCGAAGGGCGTATGGCGCCCTTTTTGTTTGTCCGGAATTTGCAACCATGATCCAGATCACGCTACCCGACGGCAGCCAGCGGCCGTTCGAACACCCCGTTTCCGTGCAGGATGTCGCCGCCTCGATCGGCGCCGGCCTCGCCAAGGCGACCCTCGCCGGAAAGGTCGATGGCAAGCTGGTCGATGCCGGCTTCACGATCGATCACGACGCTGCCCTCGAAATCGTCACCGAGAAGAGCCCGGAGGCGCTGGATATCCTGCGTCACTCGACAGCCCACCTTCTCGGCCAGGCCGTGCAGCGCTTGTTCCCCGGCGCGCAGGTCACCATCGGCCCGGTGATCGACAACGGTTTCTTCTACGACTTCGCCTACGAACGGCCGTTCACGCCGGACGATCTCGTCGCCATCGAGGCCGAGATGGAGAAGATCGTCAAGGAACAGATCCCGGTCACGCGCTCGGTGAAGAGCCGCGACGAGGCGATCACCTTCTTCCGTGGCCTCGGCGAGGAATACAAGGCGCAGATCATCGAGGGCATTCCGGCCAACGAGGAGCTGTCGCTCTACACCCAGGGCGAGTTCACCGACCTCTGCCGCGGCCCGCACGTGTCCAACACGGGCAAGCTGCGCGCGTTCAAGCTGATGAAGGTGGCCGGCGCCTACTGGCGCGGCGATTCCAACAACGAGATGCTGACCCGCATCTACGGTACCTCGTGGCTGAACGACAAGGACCTCAAGGCCTACCTGCTGCAGCTGGAAGAAGCCGAGAAGCGCGATCACCGCCGCATCGGCAAGCAGCTCGACCTGTTCCACATGCAGGAAGAAGCGCCGGGCATGGTGTTCTGGCACCCCAAGGGCTGGGCCATCTGGCAGGCCGTGGAGCAGTACGTGCGCGGTGTCTACCGCAGCAGCGGCTACAAGGAAGTCCGTGGTCCGCAGATCATGGACGTGAGCCTGTGGAAAAAGTCCGGTCACTGGGACAACTACCAGGAAAACATGTTCTTCACCGAGTCGGAGAAGCGCACCTATGCGCTGAAGCCGATGAACTGCCCCGGCCATATCCAGATCTTCAACACCCATCTGCACAGCTACCGCGACCTGCCGATTCGTTACGGCGAGTTCGGCGGATGCCACCGCAACGAGCCTTCAGGCGCGCTGCACGGCATCATGCGGGTGCGCGCATTCACGCAGGACGATGGCCACATCTTCTGCACCCCGGCCCAGATCAAGGACGAGGTCGCTGCCTTCCACGCCCAGGCGATGAAGGTCTATGCGGACTTCGGCTTCGACGATATCGCCATGAAGATCGCCCTGCGCCCGGAAAAGCGCATCGGTGCCGACGAAGTCTGGGACAAGGCCGAGCACGCCCTTCGTGCGGCCCTGTCGGCAGCGGGTGTCCAGTGGGAGGAGCTGCCGGGCGAGGGTGCCTTCTACGGCCCGAAGATCGAGTACCACATGAAGGACTCGATCGGCCGCGCCTGGCAGGTCGGTACGATGCAGGTCGACTTCATGATGCCCGAGCGCCTTGGCGCCGAGTATGTGGACGAGAACTCACAGCGCCAGCATCCTGTCATGCTGCACCGGGCGATCGTTGGTTCGATGGAGCGTTTCATCGGTATCCTGATCGAACACCACGCGGGCTTGCTTCCGCCCTGGCTTGCCCCCATTCAGGCAGTAGTGTTCAGCATCACCGACGCTCAGGCCGATTATGTGCGTGAAGTTACCCAAACCCTTGTCGGACAAGGCTTCAGGGTAGAGGCTGATTTGCGCAACGAGAAAGTCGGTTATAAAATCAGGGAGCATACGTTGCAGAAGGTGCCCTATCTCATCGTGGTCGGCGACCGCGAGAAGGAAACCGGAGCCATTTCCGTACGTACCCGTGGCGGAGAGGACCTCGGCAGCATGCCGGTGGCCCAGTTCGTCGAAAAGCTAAAGGCCGAGACGCAGCGCTGATCGCTCGCGTCCGGCACCTGGTTCAATCTTCTGGAGGATAGCGGTATCGCTACGACCGATAACAAGGGCAATCGCAAGAACCTCGAAATCCGCGTTCCGCGGGTTCGCGTGCTGGGCGCCGAAGGCGAGCAGATGGGCATCATGGAGACCCGTGACGCCATCAAGGCCGCCGAAGAGCTGGGCATGGACCTGGTCGAAATCCAGCCGAACGGTGACCCGCCGGTCTGCAAGATCATGGATTACGGCAAGTTCAAGTTCGAAGCCCAGAAGAAGGCCTCGGCGGCCAAAAAGAAGCAGAAGCAGGTCGAAATCAAGGAAGTGAAGTTCCGCCCCGTCACCGACGAAGGCGATTACCTCATCAAGCTCCGCAAGATGCGCGAGTTCCTTGAAGAAGGCGACAAGGTCAAGGTCACGATCCGCTTCCGCGGCCGTGAAATGTCCCATCAGGACCTCGGCCAGAACCTGGCTCGTCGGGTCCAGACCGATATCGGCGAAGACGGCGTGGTGGAATCCTTCCCCCGCCTCGAAGGCCGCCAGATGGTCATGATGATCGGCCCGAAAAAGAAGATCTGATCCGGAATGGCGCCCCAGGGGGCGCCATTTTCTCATGTAGGAGCCGATTCATCGGCGATCCCGCGCCAGCGGCCAGGTCCCTGTAGGACCCGACTCATCGGCGATCCCGCGCCAGCGGGCCAGGTCTCGGCAAACCCCCGATCGCCGATGAATCGGCTCCCACACAGAGCCGTCGCCCTGCAGGGCCCACTGGCGCGGCCCTTCACGATTCGGTATCATCGCCGGCTCGGCCCGTATGGATGGGTCGAGCCACCGTACCCGGCAGGAAGGAAAGTGTGTTGCCGCAAGGCACGCCGCCGGAACAGTCAGCAACCGAATACGGAGCATTCCGATGCCCAAGATCAAGACCAACCGGGCGGCAGCGAAGCGTTTTCGCAAGACCGCGTCGGGTAAGTTCAAGGCTGGTCACGCCTTCAAGTCGCACATCCTGACGAAGAAGTCGACCAAGCGTAAGCGCGGCCTGCGCGCTCCCAACCACGTGAAAGCCTGCGACACCAAGAGTGTGGCTCGCATGCTGCCGTATCTTTAAGGGAGGGTTGAACCATGGCTCGTGTTAAGCGTGGCGTTACCGCCCGTCGTCGTCATAAGAAAGTCATCGGCCGTGCAAAGGGTTATTACAACGCCCGTCGCAAGGTCTTCCGCGTAGCTAACCAGGCCGTCATCAAGGCTGGCCAGTACGCCTACATCGGCCGCAAGCAGCGCAAGCGTCAGTTCCGCGCCCTGTGGATCGTTCGTATCAATGCTGCCGCCCGTCAGTTCGGTCTGTCGTACAGCCGCCTGATCAACGGTCTGGCCAAGGCTGAGATCGCCATCGACCGTAAGGTCCTGGCCGACCTCGCCGTGCGCGACATCAAGGCGTTTGGCGTGATCGCAGAGAAGGCCAAGGCCCATCTGGCTGCGTAATCCGCTTTACCACGCGCTGTAGTCATACGGCGCGAAGATGGATAACGTGGGGAGAAGGCCTGGCCTTCTCCCCATTCTTTTTTGCGTGCCTGGAAAAGTCAGGAAAACCGATGGAATCGATCGAGCATATCGACGCGTCCCTGCGCGACATCGAAGCCGCATCTTCGCTCGAAGCACTCGACGCCGTCCGCGTCGGTCTGCTGGGCAAGAACGGCGCGGTCACCGCGGCGCTCAAGGCGCTGGGCCAGTTATCCGGCGACGAGCGGAAGGCGCGTGGCGCGGAGGTCAATCGCGTCAAGGAACGGCTGACCGACGCCATTACCGCTCGCAAGCAGTCCCTGGAGCAGGCCGAACTCGATCGCCGCCTGGCCTCCGAGCGCATCGACGTGACCCTGCCGGGCCGCGATGGCGAATACGGTGGCATCCACCCGATTACCCGCGCCCTCGAGCGCATCGCCGACATCTTCGGGCGTCTCGGCTACCAGCGCGCCGACGGTCCCGAGATCGAGGACGACTGGCACAACTTCGAGGCGCTCAACTTCCCGCCGCACCATCCGGCGCGCGCGATGCACGACACCTTCTACTTCGGTGACGGGCGTCTGCTGCGCACGCACACCTCGCCCGTGCAGATCCGCTCGATGCAGGGACGGCAGCCGCCCATCCGCATCATCGCGCCGGGCAAGGTCTATCGCAGCGATTCGGATCAGACGCATTCGCCGATGTTCCACCAGATCGAAGGCCTGCTGGTCGACGAGACGTCGAGCTTCGCCGATCTGAAGGGCACGCTTTCCGAATTCATCCGCGCCTTTTTCGAGCGCGACTTCGAGATGCGTTTCCGCCCGAGCTATTTCCCGTTCACCGAGCCCTCGGCGGAAGTCGATATCCGCTGGGATGCCGAGGACGGCACGGAACGCTGGCTCGAAGTCCTCGGCTGCGGCATGGTCCATCCGACCGTGCTGAAGAACTGCGGCATCGATCCGGAGCGTTACACGGGCTTCGCCTTCGGCCTCGGCGTCGAGCGCTTCGCCATGCTGCGCTACGGCGTGAGCGACTTGCGCGCCTTCTTTGAGAACGACCTGCGCTTCCTGCGCCAGTTCGCCTGATCGCCGTCGAACCCACGTTAACGAGTCGCTCCCATGAAATTCTCCGAAAACTGGCTGCGTGAACTGGTTGCCATCGACGCGGATCGCGCGACCCTGGTTCATGCGCTGACGATGGCTGGCCTGGAAGTCGAAGGCGTCACCCCGTTGGGTGAGGATCTCGACGGCGTCGTCGTCGCCGAGATCGTCGAGGCCGTGAAGCATCCCGAAGCCGACCGCCTGCAGGTGTGCAAGGTGGATGCAGGGCAGGGTGAGTTGCTGCAGATCGTCTGCGGCGCACCGAATGCCCGCGTAGGCATCCGTGTGCCGCTGGCCAAGGTCGGCGCGAAGCTACCCAACAATGTCGACATCAAGGCCGCGAAGCTGCGTGGTGTCGAATCCTTCGGCATGCTCTGCTCGGCCAAAGAGCTCGACATCGACGCCGACGCGTCCGGCCTGCTCGAACTTCCCGCGGATGCGCCGGTCGGTAAGCCGCTCGCCGATTACCTCGGGCTGCCCGATGCCAGTATCGAGCTGAAGATCACGCCGAATCGTCCGGACGTGCTGGGCCTCAATGGCCTGGCGCACGACGTCGCTGCGCTGTTCGGCAGCCGCGTAAAGGCGATCGGCGCTGCCAGCGCACCGGTGACTGCCAGCTCGAAGCGCGACGTTCGCCTGGAAGCCGGCGGCGACGCACCGCGTTACATCGGCCGCGTCATCGAAGGCGTGAATGCCAGCGTGGCATCGCCGCTGTGGATGGCCGAGCGCCTGCGTCGCGCAGGTATCCGACCGATCAGCGCCATCGTCGATATCACGCAATACGTCATGCTCGAGCTCGGCCACCCGATGCACGCGTTCGACAACGACACGCTCTCCGGTGCCGTTATCGTGCGACACGCGGGGCAGGGCGAAGCCATCAAGCTGCTCGACGGGCGTGAGGTCAAGCTCGATCCGTCCTTCGTCGTCATCGCGGACGAAACCCATGCCCTTGCCCTCGGCGGCATCATGGGTGGCTTCGATTCGCGCGTGACCGACACCACGCGCAACGTGTTCCTCGAAGCGGCGCACTTCGCGCCGGCCGCGATCATGGGCCGCGCACGCAAGCTCGGCATGCATACGGACGCGTCGCATCGCTACGAGCGCGGCGTCGACCCGGCGCTTCCGCAGCGTGCGATCGAGCGCGCGACGGAACTGCTGTTGCAGATCGCCGGCGGCAGCGCCGGCCCGCTGACCCTCGCCGAGCGTCCGGACGATCTGCGCGAGCACGCACCCGTCATGCTGCGCCACGCGCGTCTGCGCCGCCTGCTCGGCATCGACATCGCCGGCAGCGAGGTCACCCGCATCTTCACCGCCCTTGGCATGCATGTGGTCGAGCTGGCGGACGGTTGGGAAGTGACGCCGCCGAGCAGCCGTTTCGACATCGAGCGCGAAGAGGACCTGGTCGAAGAGGTCGCGCGCATCCATGGTTACGACCGCATTCCGACGCATATCCCGGCCGGACAGATCGCCCTGCGTTCCGAGCCGGAGGCACGCCTCAGCGAGATGGCGCTGCGCGACCAGATCGCGGCGCGTGGCTACTTCGAAGCCGTGACGCTGTCCTTCGTCAATGCCGACCTGCTCACGAGCTGGGGCGTCGACAAGGGCTGGGTGCCGCTGGCCAATCCGCTCTCGGCGGATCTGGCCGTGATGCGGACCTCGTTGCTGCCCGGACTGATCGAGGCGCTGCGTCATAACCGCGCACGCCAGCAGGAGCGTGTTCGTCTGTTCGAGGTGGCCCGTAGCTTCCATGCTACCGGTGAGGCGCCCGACGAAGTGGGTCGCGTGGCCCTTGTCGCCAGCGGCGCCGCCCGTGCGGAGCAGTGGGGTGAACCGACCCGTCCGGTCGATTTCTTCGACCTCAAGGGCGACCTCGATGCCTTGGTCGCCCACACGGGCGAGCCGCAGCGCTGGTCGGTCGACACCGATGACCTGCCGTCCTGGCTGCATCCCGGCCGCGGTGCACGCATCCTTCGCGATGGTCGGCCCGCTGGCTTCCTGGGTGCGCTGCATCCGGCGCTGGCCAAGGCACTGGACCTCGGTCCGGACGTTCATGTGATGGAACTGGCGCTCGAGTCGATTCTTGCCCGTCGCCTTCCCAGCGCCGGCCGCGTTGCCCGTTTCCCGGCCGTTCGTCGCGATATCGCCGTGGAACTGCCAGAAGAAGTGTCCTGGGCTGCCGTGGAGACCGCCGTGCGCGGGGTGCTCGGCGAGGTCCTGAGGGAGATCCGTCTGTTCGATCGCTACGCTGGCAAGGGGATCGACGAAGGACGAAAGAGTCTCGCTATGGGCTTGATTTTACAGGACGCTTCACGCACCCTTACCGACGAAGATGCCGACGCTCGCGTGGCAGAAGCGGTGGGGGCATTGGAGAAGACATGCAAGGCAAGACTGCGAGGATAAGATGGCGCTGACCAAGGCGGAAATGGCCGAGCGGCTTTTCCTCGACGTGGGTCTCAACAAGCGTGAGGCCAAGGAATTCGTGGACGCCTATTTCGAGGTCGTGCGCGAGGCCCTGGAGCGAGGTGAGCAGGTCAAGTTGTCGGGCTTCGGCAATTTCGACCTTCGGCAGAAGAATCAGCGGCCCGGTCGTAATCCCAAGACCGGCGAAGAAATTCCCATCTCGGCCCGGCGGGTTGTCACCTTCCGTCCTGGTCAGAAACTCAAGGTAAGAGTCGAGGGCTATGCTGGATCCAGGGAATAACACCGAACTTCCGGCGATCCCGGCGAAGCGCTACTTCACCATTGGTGAAGTCAGTGAGCTTTGCGGCGTCAAGCCGCACGTCCTTCGCTACTGGGAGCAGGAGTTCCCGGCCCTCAAGCCCGTCAAGCGCCGCGGCAATCGCCGCTATTACCAGCGCCATGACGTGCTCATGATTCGCCAGATCCGCTCTTTGCTTTACGACGAGGGTTTCACCATCACAGGGGCTCGCGCCCGCCTGGAAGGCCCGCAGGCTCGTATGGAAGCGAGCATGTCACATCAGATCGTGCGTCAGGTGCGTCTGGAGCTGGAAGAAGTACTGACCCTCCTTCGTCGTTGAACTGCTTCCGCAGGTCGCGGCGTTGCTGCTACAATCGTTAGCTCGTCGGGGTGTAGCGCAGCCTGGTAGCGCACTACGCTGGGGGTGTAGTGGTCGCGAGTTCGAATCTCGCCACCCCGACCATTATTCAAAAAAGCGGCGCTCTCTCGGGGCGCCGTTTTTTTTTGCTGGATCATGCCCCGGTAGGAGCCGATTCATCGGCGAAAAGCCAACAAAGCGATGAAGCGACGGACGTCAGGTGGACGGTGTCGCCAGCGTCGGCGTGACCACCCCCGACCCTGCGGGCGTCGCCGTGAATTCCCTCACCACGGAAACGGTCTTCGACTTCTTCTTGAACTCGGTCGTGACGACCAGTCGCGAATGGTCGGCTGCCACGTCGTAATGCTGCACGATGTCCCCGCGCTTGTCGTCGATGTGAATGACGACCACCAGACTGTCGCCGTCCCAGCCGGCTCGTGTGACGTCACCGCCCGTGTCCTTGCCGGTCACCATCGGGACACTGCTCGGATGGCCGTTAGGCGCGATCTGCAGGTTGCCCGGATGGACGGCGATGTCCAGCGTGTCGGGGAGCAGGAGCGCCCGGCGCAGCATGTCGCCGTTTCCGCCGCCGGTCGTGCTACTGGCGACGCTGCCATTGCTCGCGCCAGCGTTACCGCCACCACCGTGTCGGCCACCGCCACCCATGCCACCGCCACCCATGCCACCGCCCATGCCCCCACCACCGCCGTGACCGTGCCCTCCGCCCATGCCGCCGCCGCGACCGCCACTGCCCGCCGCCGGCGAGGCATCGGGATCCTCGCTGTGCGAAACGTCCACGACCCAGTGGCCGTCGAATGAGTGCGGATGGTCGGGTATGGCACTCAATCGGATGCTGTTGCCGGCACACGCCGCGAGACCGACAGTGCAGACGATTGTCAGGCCGCGCAGGGTAGGGGAGAAGCGACGCATCGATGAGGTCCTGATCCGGGGTATGGAAGGACCAACGTGGCGCAGGACATTAGGTTGACCAAAAAAAAGCCGCCTGTGGGAGCAGGCGGCGATCTGGGGATCAGCGTGTTGGTTCCCATCCCTGGGATGTTGTTCTTAGTAGTCGATTAAAGACAAACCCGTCAGGATCAGAAGTCGTACGAGGCCGTCAGTCGTGCATAGCGCGGCGTCTGGTAGAACTGACCCAGGTTGTAGTTGTTGAGCACGGTCTTCGAGATCGACTCATCGGGCGAGAAGCTGGTCAGCGGCTTGCGCTCGTTGGTGACGTTGAAGACGCTCAGGCCGAAGGCCAGCTTGTTGTCGAACAGGGCCGGACGGTAGGTCACGGCCAGGTCGAGCTGGCGATACCACGGGTTGCGCGTCTTGCCCGGGGGCGACGGCTCACCGAAGCAGTTGTGGTACGAGGAGCCGTAACCGATCGGATCCGGATCGGCGTTGGCGTTCTCGTAACCCAGGCAGGACTTGGGCGAACCCGAGGCCAGGCGCAGGTTGCCGGAGATCATCCATTCCGGGGTCAGCAGGTACGCGCCGTACGCCTTGAACTGGTGCGTGCGGTCGTTGGTCAACAGGCCGTTGGAGTTGAGCATCAACTCGCCCGAATCCCAGTCCTGGGTCTTGGAGATGTCGGTCTGGCCGATGTCGGACTTGGTCTGGCCTTCGGTGTTGCCGTAGCTACGCGAGAAGGTGTAGTCGACGCGACCCTGCCACTTGCCGTTGAACGGATGCTCCAGGTACAGGTCCAGCGCGTAGTAGCGACGGATCGCCTTCTGGTTGAAGCCCCATTCCTGCGAGCTCATCGTCACTTCGGTACGACCCACGCCGTTGGCGTTGGCCAGGCTGAAGGTGTTGGTGAAGCCGGGGTTGAAGATGACGCAGCCCGGGATCGTCACCGAGTCCGGATCGATGCCTTCGGCATCGAGCTTGTCGGCGATCTTGCCCGTGTCGCAGACGTCATCGATCGCCGTGCGCAGCTTGCGCACCGTGATCTTGGCGCCGGTCACCCAGTCGCTGCCGAGCATCTTGTCGAAGCCGAGGATGCCTTCGTCCTGGTACTGCGAGCGCAGGTCACGCGCGGTCACCGATTCCGGATCGATCGCCTGGCCGTATTCGCCGTTGGCCGAGACCGGGCCTGGGCCGAGCGGGCGCAGGCCGGTCGGGCGACCCTGGGCGTCGATGCCGGTGTAGGCGAAGTACTCATCCGTGAAGGTCGACGGCGAGGCGCCGCGGACGGCCACGTTGTTGGGCAGGGCGAGGTAGTAACGACCCAGGTTGCCGTAGATCTTCAGCGAGGAGTCGCCGAACACGTCCCAGGCGGCGCCCAGGCGCGGGGCCCACTGCGCGGCGTTGTTGACGAACGAGCGGCCGGAGTCGTTGAGGTTCTTGAAGCGGTCGTTACGCACGCCGATGCTCAGCAGGACTTTGTCGGTCACCTGCCAGCGATCTTCGAGGTACTGCGCGCGCTGGTCGAGCGACATGCTGGTCACCGAGGTGAACACGCGCTGGTCGACGTAGTAGCCGGCGCCACCCGGGGCACCGACGCCCAGCGAGTTGCTGATCGGGGTGTTCGGGTTGGCGGCACGGCGATAGCGCAGGTAGTAACCCGGACCGCTGGTCGACTGGCCGACGTTGTCGCCGGAGTAATGCATGTTGTCGATACCACCGGCGAGGTGGTGATCGCCGAGCTGCCATTCGAGATCGAGGCGCAGACCACGCGTATGGCTGCCCGCACCCGGATCCTGCGACAGGTTCGAGGTGTTGAGGTTGGTGATCGGACGGCCGCCGTTGAGCGTCGGGTTCTGCAGGTCCGGACGGTCGATGTACGGCTGGTTGACGATGTTCGGCGTCGGGTTCTGCAGGTAGTCGGTCGTCCAGCTCTTGCCGTAGGTCGCCGTCAGGGTCACGTCATCGGTGATGTACGAGGTGTACTTGGCGATGGCGTACTTGGAGTCGAGCTTGGTCGTGTCGGCGTCCGAGCCGAGCGCCGCACCCTGCGAACGGGTCGGGTAGYCGTAGTTGTAGTACGTGCCGCGCTGCTCGTCGGTCGAGTGGATACCGGTCAATTCCAGGATGTTGGAATCGTTGATGTTCCAGTTGACCTTCGCGTAGTACTTGGGAAGATTGTAGGTGTAGTGGTTGTTGGCGACCGGGTTGGCTTCCACCGACGCGGTCGACACACCTTCGGACTTCTCCGCTTCCGCGGCGATGAAGAAGAACAGCTTGTCCTTGATCAGCGGGCCACCGGCGTAGGCGCTGTAGGTGGTCGTCCACTTGGTGTTGTCGGCGCGGTTACGGTAGATCGTGCCGGCCCTGGCCGGCGTCTGGTAGCCGTAGCCCGGCGGCAGGGTGGCATCGCTGTAATAGATGCTGCCCGGGGCGGACGAGGCGAACTTCGGCTCCCACAGCACCTGGGCACCGAAATGCCAGTCGTTGGTGCCGCTCTTGCCGACCTGCGAAATCACGCCGCCATCGGAACGACCGTACTTGGCGCTGTAGCCGCCCGTATAGACTTCCTGCTGGTCGATCGCGCCATACGGCAGGCCCACGCCGCCGAGGTTGCGGTAAGGATCCGTCGTCGCATAACCGTTGACGTAGTAGGCGTTTTCCGAGGCGCCCGAACCGCCGAAGGAGACGGTGCGATAGCGGCCGTTACCCAGGGTCTGGGCGCCCGGCACGGCACCCGGTGCCAGCAGGGCGATAGCTTCGGCGTTACGACCCAGCGGCAGGCGGGCCAGGGTCTCGGAAGTGATCACGGTGCGCGCATCGACTGCGGTGGCGTCGATGGGCGGCAAGGTGTTGGCGGTGACGGTCACCGAATCCAGCGACTGGGCCGAGGTGGCCGAAGCAGCGGCGGCGAACGACACGTCGGTGCTGCCACCGACCTTGATCGGTACGTCCTTGCGCGTATCGACCACGGCACCKTCGCGCTTGAGGCTGACGGTGTAGCTGCCCAGCGGCAGGTTGCTAGCGCGGTAGCGGCCGTCGGCATCGACAGGCACGTCGCGGGTAAAGCCGGTGTCACTGGTGACGCTGACCGTGGTGCCAGTGCCAGCCGGCACCTGGCCGAAGATCGCGCCGGTGGTGGACTGGGCCATGACCGGAGCGATGGTACCGATAGACAGGCCAAGCGCGATGGCCAACGCGGTCGGCCGGAAGCCTCCGCGTCGACGGATGCTGTGCAGATACATGTATGACTCCCCGAAATTGACCCAGAAAGGTGGGCCACTAAAACGATTGGTTATTCGTCCAAAGCGGTTCTGGCGGGTCACTTGGCGCCGGATAACCTGCAGCGCTCACTCCCCCGAGCGAGCGCTCCCCCGTACCCCACTTGCCYCCGCAAGTTCCTCCTTTTGCCCAGGTCCCGCCATGGAGTGACTTTTGGCAGGTGCCTGGGTTTTGCGAAAATACGTGGGCTCTTGCGGCCGTGTCAACACTATTTTACGAACATTCGTAAGTAAATGGCGTTCCGCCCTGGTCGCGACAGCACTGAGACTCAAGCTTTACGGCCTTTCGCCGCTACACTGGCGCCGCCGTCAGTGGGGAAGGCCATGAGCATCGAAGACATCATTCTCGAGGAAGACGTCGGGGTCTATAAGACCCTGCTCGAATCCACGCGTGCCATTCCCTGGAAAATCGACTGGGCGACGCTGCGCTTCGCCTACATCGGTCCACAGATCGAAGCGCTTCTCGGCTGGGCCCCGCAATCCTGGGCGACGGTGCAGGACTGGGCGGACCGCATGCATCCCGAAGACCGCGCCTGGGTCTTCGACTTCTGCGTATCGCAGTCGCAGGCCGGTGTCGACCACGAAGCGGACTATCGTGCGCTGACCAAGAATGGCGAATACGTCTGGATTCGCGACGTGGTCCATGTCGTGCGCAATCCCGACGGCTCGCCCAACGCGCTCATTGGCTTCATGTTCGACATCAGTGAGCGTAAGCGCACCGAAGAGAAGCTGCTCGACATGCAGCGCGAACTCGAAGAGTTGTCGTTCAAGGATGGACTCACCGGCGTCGCCAACCGTCGTCGCTTCGACATGGTCATGGAGACCGCGTGGCGGGATGCGCGGCAGGGGCGACAGACCTTGTCGCTGGTTGTCCTGGATATCGATTTCTTCAAGCAATACAACGACCATTACGGCCACCTGGAAGGTGACGAGTGCCTCAAGCGCGTGGCCACGGCGCTGTCCAACATCGTACGCAACCCGGACGACCTGCTCTGCCGYTTCGGTGGCGAGGAGTTCGTGCTGCTACTGCAGGATACCGATGAGGCCACCGCCCTGGCCCTGGCCTGGCGCTGCCTGGATCTGGTCGAGAAGGCGATGATTCCGCACGGCGGCCTCGGTCCCGGCAAGCGCGTGACGCTCAGTGCCGGCGTGCATACCCTGGTGCCCAAGGAAGGCG
Organism: Luteibacter sp. P1_D3; assembly: GCF_056406135.1. Taxonomy (NCBI): domain Bacteria; kingdom Pseudomonadati; phylum Pseudomonadota; class Gammaproteobacteria; order Lysobacterales; family Rhodanobacteraceae; genus Luteibacter; species Luteibacter sp. P1_D3. The sequence continues at coordinate 110,962 of NZ_JBFUAT010000007.1, forward strand.
ACGAGATCCTGCCGGCCATTGCCGTGGCAGACCGTCGCCTCTACCTGGCCAAGCAACGCGGCCGCGCCCGCGTCGTCGCCGACGGCGGCGACCAATAAATACATGTGGGAGCCGCTTCAGCGGCGAATGGCACACAACGCGCTGCGCAGTAGCGCTTCCTTAAGGTTGCTGGCCTCAGCCCCTCTCGAAGGAAGAGCTCGCCGCTGAAGCGGCTCCCACAACGAAGGTGACACACCGTGGACCCGGAGTTACTACGCCGCCTGTTACGAGCCAAGGATCAGATAGACGCCGCGTCACACGAGACGTGGCCGGTCTGCCGGCTCGCACGCGTGAGCCACGTCTCCGAAGCCCACTTCGCCCGATCGTTCAAGCAAGCCTTCGGCCTGCCACCCCACCGCTACCTGCTTACTCGCCGACTTGAGCGCGCCAAGGCCCTGCTTCGCGACACGACGATGCCGATCCTCGATATCGCGCTGCAGACAGGGTGGAACAGCCTCGGCACCTTTGGCCGCGTGTTTCGCGACGTCAACGGCACGAGTCCGAGCGACTGGCGGGCCCATGAGCATGCAGGCAGGCACGACCTCGAACGCGTGCCCCACTGCTTCGTCAGTGCCGCCTACCGACCCGGCCTGACAAGCGCAGTTTCGGAGAAGCGCCGTCGGGAACGGCCTGCTAAAAAAGAGCCTTCCCACAAACCGGAGGTTGTATGAGCCAGGGTATCGGAGTCGTCGGGCTGTACGTTCGTGACCAGGATGAAGCGCTCGAGTTTTACGTTGAAAAGCTAGGGTTTCGCGTGCACACCGACGCGCAGAATGGCAGTTTTCGCTGGCTGACCGTGCAGCATCCGGAGCAGCCCTCCTTGCAACTGGGCTTGTTCAAGCCGCAAGCGCCGGTGCTCGACGAAGCCACGGCACAGACCATGAGCGAGGTGGTGGCCAAGGGCGCGATGCCGCCGCTGGTGCTCAACGTCGACGATTGCCGCGCTGCCTACGAGCGCATGCGGGCCCGGGGCGTGGAGTTCACGCAGGCGCCCGAGGAGCGCTACGGCAACGTCGACGCCAACTTTCGCGACCCCTCGGGCAATGGCTGGAAGATGATCGAGTCTCGCCGGACTCAGTAGAGCGCGCGCGCCTTCAGCGTGCCTTCGATCGCCGCCAGCTCGTTGCGCAGCGAGGCGGCGTGCTCGTCGGTCGTGGATACGTCGATCACCACGTAGCCGACCTGGCCCGACGTCTGCAGGTACTGGCCGTCGATATTGACGGCGGCGCGAGAGAACACGTCGTTCACCCGTGAGAGCACACCGGGAATGTTGCGGTGAATGTGCAGCAAGCGACGGCTGGTCGGATGGCCGGGCAGGGAGACTTCCGGGAAATTCACCGCGGAAAGCGTGCTGCCGTTATCGCTGTAACGCACCAGCTTGGATGCCACCTCGATGCCGATGTTCTCCTGCGCTTCGGCGGTGCTGCCGCCGACGTGCGGGGTGAGGATGACGTTGTCCATGCCGACCAGGGGCGAGACGAAGGGGTCGGTGTTGCCCTTGGGCTCGACCGGGAAGACGTCGATCGCTGCACCGGCCAGGTGCTTGGACCGCAGTGCGGCAGCCAGTGCATCGATATCGACGACGGTGCCACGCGAGGCGTTGACCAGCATCGAGCCGGGGCGCATGCGCGCGATCTCGGCGGCGCCGATCAGGTTCTTCGTTTGCGCGGTTTCCGGCACGTGCAGGGTGACCACGTCCGCGCGCTCCAGCAGATCGTCCAGGCTGGACGCCGGTCGGGCATTGCCGAGCGAGAGCTTGGCTTCCACATCGTGGAAGATCACCCGCATGCCCAGCGATTCGGCCAGCACACCGACCTGGGTGCCGATATGGCCGTAGCCGACAATGCCCAGCACCTTGTCGCGGACCTCGAAGCTGCCGGCGGCCGACTTCGACCAGCCGCCGCGGTGGCATTCGGCGTTCTTCTCCGGAATGCGGCGCACCAGCATGATCGTTTCGGCGATGACCAGCTCGGCGACGCTGCGCGTGTTGGAGTAGGGCGCGTTGAAGACCGGCACGCCCAGGCGCTCGGCCTCCGCGGTGTCCACCTGGTTGGTGCCGATGCAGAAACAGCCCACGGCGATGAGCCGGCGTGCCTCGGCCAGTACCTCGGCAGTGAGATGGGTGCGCGAGCGAATGCCGACGATATGCGCATCGGCGATGCGTTCCTTGAGATCGTCCTCGGAGAGGGACTTCTCATGGAACTCGATCTGCGAGTAGCCGGCCTGGCGGAAGGTGTCGAGCGCACTGCGGCTGACGCCTTCGAGCAGCAGGACCTTGATGTCTTCTTTCGGGTACGACGTGCGCTTCATAGCCGGGCTTCAGATCCGTGGGCGAGACGCTCACTATGCCAGAGAGTGACGTTCATGTTGCAGCGCAGTGGACGCCCGGCCGCCGCGCTGGCACCCTGCCTCCGATACCCGAGCGAGAGCCCCATGACCGATCCACGCCTGTCCGAACTTGCCCGCCTGCTGCCCGAGCTCAAGCTGTCCACCGACCCGGGCGATCTCGAGCACCACGGTCGCGACTGGACCCGGCGATGGACCCCCGCGCCCCTGGCGATCGCCTATCCGGCCTCGATCGAGGAGGTTCAAGGCATCGTTCGCTGGGCGAACGGCGCCGGTGTGGGGGTGGTGCCCTCCGGCGGACGGACCGGCCTGTCCGGCGGCGCTGTCGCAGCACATGGCGAGATCGTGGTCAGCCTGGACCGGATGAACCGGGTGCTCGACTTCGACCCCATCGACCGCATCCTCACCGTGCAGCCTGGTATCGCCCTCGAGGCGGTGCACAACGCGGCCCGTGAGCGCGGCCTGCTTTATCCCGTGGATTTCGCCGCGCGTGGCTCCTGCCAGATCGGCGGCAATATCGCGACGAATGCCGGTGGAATCCGCGTCATCCGCTATGGGAATACGCGTCAGTGGATCGCCGGGCTAAAGGTGGTGACGGGAACGGGCGAACTGCTCGACCTCAACCGTGGCCTGGTGAAGAACGCGTCCGGCTATGACTTGCGTCACCTGGTGATCGGCTCGGAAGGCACCCTCGGCATCGTGGTCGAGGCCAGCCTGAATCTGACCTCGCCTCCGCCGCCGTCCCAGGTCATGCTGCTCGCCGTGCCCGCGATGGACAGTCTGATGCGCGTGTTCGCCGAGGCAAGGCATCGCCTTACGCTGAGTGCCTTCGAGTTCTTTACCGATCGTGCCCTGCACCATGTCCTGGCACACGGCGCGCAGCGGCCGTTCGAAGAGACCCATCCGTTCTACGTGGTCACCGAGTTCGACGCGGCGGATGACAAGGCCGAGGCATCCGCTCTTTCGTTCTTCGAACTCTGCCTCAACGAGGGCTGGGTGGTGGATGGCGCGATCGGTTCCAGCGATGCGCAGGCCGCCGCGCTCTGGCGCTTGCGCGAGGGCATCACCGAAAGTCTTGCACCGCATAAGCCCTATAAAAACGACGTTTCCGTGCGGATTTCCGCCGTACCCGCCTTCATGGCCGAGATGCAGGAACTGCTGTCAGCCGAGTACCCGCACTTCGACGTGGTCTGGTTCGGCCACATCGGCGACGGCAATCTGCACATCAACGTGCTCAAGCCGGCCGACCTCGACAACGCCGTGTTCGTCGAGCAGTGCGAGCACGTCACCTCGCTGCTGGTCGACACGCTGCACCGGCACGGTGGCAGCATCTCGGCCGAGCACGGCATCGGGCTGGTGAAGAAGCCCTGGTTGGGCAGCGTCCGCAGCGAAGCCGAGATCGCCCTGATGCGTGGGATCAAGGCCGTCTGGGACCCGAAGGGCATCATGAATCCCGGAAAGCTGTTGTAGGCGCCGTTCCAGCGGACGCATGTGCTCTGGGTAGGAGCCGATTCATCGGCGATCCCGCGGTAGCGGGCCAGGGTGCCGCCAGCACCCAATCGCCGATGAATCGGCTCCTACGAAAAGCGGCCGTCGCGGGGTGGCTTCTCCGGGAAAGGCCCATTAGCCTTGTCATCTCCCCGTCATCGAAGACCCACCCCCCATGGCCCAGGACTCCTCCGACCTCTATCCCGCGATCGAGGCCTACAACACCGGCACGCTCAAGGTGTCGGCGCTGCACACGCTTTACTTTGAGGAAAGCGGCAACCCCAAGGGCAAGCCGGTGGTGTTTCTCCATGGCGGCCCCGGCGGCGGTACCAATCCGCGCTGCCGTCGTTTCTTCGATCCCACCAAGTACCGCATCGTGCTTTTCGATCAGCGTGGTTGTGGCAAGTCCACGCCGCACGCCGAACTCACCGACAACACGACCTGGGACCTCGTCGCCGATATCGAGACGCTGCGTCAGCACCTGGGCATCGACACGTGGCAGGTATTCGGTGGCTCCTGGGGCTCGACCCTAGCGCTGGCCTATGCCGAAACCCATCCGACGCGCGTCAGCGAACTCGTGCTGCGCGGCATCTTCATGCTGCGTCGCTCGGAGCTGGAATGGTTCTACCAGGGTGGCTGCGACATGCTTTATCCGGACGCGTGGGAGACCTATCTCTCCGCCATTCCGCAGGCCGAACACGGCGACCTGATCAGTGCCTACCATCGCCGGCTGACCAGTACGGATCACGCCGTTCGCGTGGCTGCGGCACGGGCGTGGTCGGTGTGGGAGGGCGCGACAAGCTACCTCTACCAGGACCAGGGCCACATCGCGTCCAGCGGTGAAGACGAGTTCGCGCTCGCGTTTTCACGCATCGAGTGCCACTACTTCGTCAACGCCGGTTTCTTCGAGGTCGACGGACAGCTGTTGCGCGATGTCGGCAAGATCCGCCATATCCCGACGGTGATCGTGCAGGGGCGTTACGACGTGGTCTGTCCCGTGCGTAGCGCCTGGGATTTGCATCGCGCGTTCCCGGAAGCCGATCTGAGGATCGTGCAGGACGCGGGGCATTCGGCATTCGAGCCGGGGATCGTGCGGGAACTGGTCGAGGCGACGGATCGGTTCGCGTCGTGAAGCATCGCCGATGAATCGGCTCCTACCGGGCAAGGCCTGGCCCGCTCGGTAGGAGCCGATTCATCGGCGACAGGCGCTCGGCAGAAGCCGGACGCCAAGGATCACATCAGAACAACCCCAACGGCAGGGTCAACATATCCACCACGAAACCATCGTGGTCGGACGAACCCATCGCCTTCTTCGCATCCGTCGCCGTGGCCGAATCGTCCAGCGTCTGCACCGGTGCATCGAGGTTGCCGCGACCGTACTGCATCTTMAGGAACAGGCCGCGTGCCACGGTGTTCAGCAGGGCGTTGTCGAGCACCTGATGCGTCGGCACCTGGCGCGGGGCCTGGCCCTGGATGTTGCCGAAGTTCTCGGTGAACAGGAACGAGTAGCGATCCTGCTCCGGTACCGAATCCACGGCGTTCCACAGCGTCGGCTTGACCAGGTTCTTGCCCAGCTTCAGCAGGTTCTGGCTGTCGTCGTAACGGCCGGCAATCAGGCCGACCACGTCGGTGAAGCCATCGCTGAACTGGTAGGAGTTGAAATCACCCACCACGAGCAGCGGCGTGAGCAGGTTCTTCCGGTCGGTCTGGATCGCCTGCACCTGGGTGGCCAGCGATTTGGCCTGGAGGAAACGCTTCTCGCGGTCGCGATCGGCGGCATCGCCGGTCTTGTCCACGTTTTGGCGCGCCTTTGGGTGCACGGCGATCACATTGACGCGCATGCGGCCGAGGATCGACGGCACGTCAGCCGTGAGCAGCAGCGGCGGATGGTCGTGCAGGAACGAGACGGACCCTTCGTCGTTCCAGGTTTCGTCCGCACCCAGCTGACGCACGTCGAGCACGCGCACCCGGTCCGTACGGACGAGGAAGCCGACGTTGATGCCGCTCGGATCGTGACCCGGCTGGAGGATGGCTTCGTACTGGGCCGGGTAGTCGTCACCCAGCTGCTTGGCCAGACCCTGCAGTACCGCCAGGCTCTTCACTTCCTCGACTGAGAGGATATCCGGCAGCTTGAGCACGCTACCGACGTAGGCCGACAACCGCTGCGTCTTCAGCTTGACCTGATCCGGCGTCGGTTCGGTGGTGTCGCCGCTGCAGGTGAAGACCGTATTGAAGTCCGAATCGCAGAAGCGCTCCATGTTGAACGCGCCAACGCGCACCGCGTAGAACGGACGCGAGTCCACGGCACGCGGCAAGGTGGCGGCCTTCTTGATCGTGATCTTCGTCGGGATGAAGGTGTACATGCCGAACGCATACGACATCACACCTTCGGCCTTGAAGGTCGTGCCGGCGTTGAACGGTGTGTTCGCGGGCACGGCGCCGAAGTCCGCCGTGTTCATCTTGAACACTTCGGGATTGCCCGACCAGTTCGGCAGGTTCACGCCATCGGGCACCGGCACGGTGTAACGCACGCCGGGCTTACGCAGCGAGCGCGTGCCGTTCGCGGTGATGTAGACCTCGGCGAAAGGCTCATTGCTGAAGCGCAGGTTGCCGGTGGTGATCATGCCGTTGTCGATGACCACGCGCATGCCGACGTAGCACTGGTAGTTCGTCGTGCCGCAGGAGAGCGCGTTCGGATCCAGCGACGGCGTGCTGTTGCCGAAGACGACGGCCTTCGGCAGGGCGGCACCGTGCATGCTCGTGGTGATCGTCGCGTTCTTCAGTTCGGGGAGGTTGAAGTAGTTGTCGACCGTGGCTTCGACATCGACCACGTCACCGGCCTTCACCGTCGGTGCGGTGCTGGTGAACACGTAGATGCCGTTCGAGGTGAGCGGGTCGGCGTCGGCGCGAGCGTCCGGCGTCTGGATGGTGAAGCCGGCGGGACCGACCGCCGTGACGATGTTCGCATGCGTGGCCACACGCTTGCCGACCAGCGGCGAGACCTGGCCCGTGCCGGTGACCTGCCAGATTTCCGCCGCGACGGGGATCTCGTTGAGGATCGCACCGACCGCCGTGCTCTTGGCGAGGGTGACGTTGCCCGTGGCGTCGCTCAGGTTGACCCGGAATGCCTTGTCGGGACCGGCAGCCTTGGCGCCGTGCACGGTGACGTTGAGCGTGCTGCTATTGCCGCCGGCCGGAATGGTCAGCGTGGTGTCGACGGCGTCGTAGTCGCCGGCTGCGACCGTAGCGGTGTCGTCCGCCGTCGTGGCATGCACGGTGACATCGGTCGTGACGGGCTGGCTGAGCGTCACGGTGAACGGCATCGAGACGTCGTCACCGTTACGCAGGCTGACGGTCGCATCCGCGATGGACAGGCTCGGGCCCTGCGCGACGCAAGGTGAGGTACTGGCGCGCGGCGTGGTCGGTGCCACCTTGACCCAGTCGGCCGAGTTGTCGCCGCTGGACTGCGGGAAGCCGGCAGCGTTCGTCTTGCGGCCGTAACCCTGGTCGGCGTTGGTGCTGCCGAGGGTGGTAAGCGGCGTGCCCAGCTTATAGGCCGAGCCGGTGCTCAGGCCAACCTGGTCGATGACGGTGCCGGAGCTATTCAGCAGAGCGAGGCCGCCGTCATCGGTCACGCCGGTGCTGTACTTCAGGTCGGGCGTGACGCTTCCGGAGTACCCGGAGGCGGCCGTGTTCGCCAGCAGGAGGAAGCAACCGGGTGCGACCGAGGTTCCTGCCGGAAACGTGAAGCGCGTGCCGGTCGTCCCGGCCGAATTGGAGGCGTTGAGCTTGTAGCCGGAAACGTCCAGTGCGGCCGTGCCGGTGTTCTGCACTTCGACGAATTCGTCGTTACCGCCCGCCGGTCCGCGAACGCGGAACTGGGTGAGCGTGAGGTCCGCCGCCTGCAGCGGGAGAACGGCCATGAGGCCTGCCAGCGCCGCCCATGTGGCGCGCTGTTTCGTGGTCAAACGCATTCGAATATCCCCTCGAGTCGTTGAGTTGTATGCGACCCGAAGCACCGCGCAATCCCATGCGTGGCGTTCCCCCTGTCGGATCCGCCGGCGAAGTGTGCCGCGAATTTATGACAGGGGGATGTGACACACCCGACGACTCAGGAAGGTTTTTGCTTGGTTCCGAAAATCTTGTCGCCGGCATCGCCCAGGCCGGGGAGGATGTAACCCAACTCGTTGAGATGGTCGTCGATCGAGGCGACGTAGATCTCGATATCCGGATGCGCAGCCTCGATGCGCTTGAGGCCTTCGGGGGCGGCCACCAGGAACAGGCCCTTGATCTTCTTTGCGCCGGCCGCCTTGAGCATGTCGACGGTCGCGACCAGGGTGCCGGCGGTGGCGAGCATGGGGTCGACGATGATCGCCGTGCGCTCGTCCATGCCGCCACTGAGCTTTTCGTAGTACGTGACCGGCTCGAGCGTCTCTTCGTCACGTTGCAGGCCGACGACGCTGACTTTCGCCGCGGGGATCATCTCCAGCACGCCGCTGAGCATGCCCAGGCCGGCACGCAGAATCGGCACGATGGTGACCTTCTTGCCCTTGATGTGCGTGACCTCGACCGGGCCGGCCCAGCCGTCGATCATCTTGCACTCGGTTTCCATGTCGGCCGTGGCTTCGTAGGTGAGCAGGGCGGCGACTTCCGACGCGAGTTCGCGGAACTCCTTCGTGCTGATCCCGGCGCGGCGCATCAGGCCGAGCTTGTGCTGGATGAGGGGGTGACGGACTTCGACGATTTTCATGGGCAGGCGGTCGATGGCAGGAATGCCGCGATTGTCGCATTGCGCGGCTGGTGTAGGAGCCGATTCATCGGCGATAGGGTGCTAGCGACACCCGTGCCCGCTGCCGCGGGATCGCCGATGAATCGGCTCCTACAACCACTGGCACAGCCAGCCCCCTAGGTTTCTAGGGGCCGCTCAGCCCTTCAGGCACGTACTCATGAAGGTCTTGCGCTCGTCGCCTTTGAGGCTCTTGGCCGAGGCGTCCTTGTTGCAGGAGGTCATCTTCTGCTGCTGGGTCTGTTTGGCGGGCGCGGCCGCCGGCGTTTCGCCCTTGAGGCAGCTGCTCATGAAGGTCTTGCGTTCGTCGCCCTTCTTGCCGGTTGCCTGCGTATTGCATGTCGACATGCGCTGCTGCTGCGGCGTCAGCTCTTTCTTGGCCGCCGCCTGGGGGGCAGCCATCGCACTGGCGGAAAAGACGAGCAGGGAAGCAACGGCGAGGACACGAAGCTGCATACACATGGCAAACCCCTACGTGACGCCGGGCGAATCCGGCGTCGCTGAGCTTACCGCTGTCTGTGGGAGCCGGCTATGCCGGCGATGTCGGCGATGGGGTTTTCTACTTCACCGCTTTGTTGGCTTTTCGCCGCTGAAGCGGCTCCCACATGTACTCATTCGCCGATGAATCGGCTCCTACCTTAGTGTTCGCTCAGGCGGCCTTGTTCGACGAGGCCGAGCGGCGCGGGCCTTCCTTCAGCGCGTGGCGGATTTCCTCGATGATCAGGTCCACCTCGGCGCTGGTCACCCGGAAGTGCGGGGTGAAGCGCAGCGAGTTGGCGCCACCGTGGATCACGCCCACGCCGCGCTCGCGCATGTATTCCTCGGTCGAGCCTTCGCCGTAGCACTTGTAGTCGGTGGCCAGCTCGCAGGAGAACAGCAGGCCGGTGCCCTGGACCTTGGTGATCATGCCGCCGAGTTCGTTCTTCAGGCCTTCCAGCTTCTGCAGGAATTCCTGGCCCTTGTCGCGGATGTTGGCGCGAACCTCGTCGGTCAGTTCGGCCAGCGTGGCGACGGCGACGTCGAGGGCGCGCGGGTTCGCGGTCATCGTGTTGCCGTAGATACCCTTGCGGTAGAGGCCGGCGACACGGTCGGTCACGGCGAGCACGGAGAGCGGATACTGACCGGCATTGAGCGCCTTGGAGAAGGTCTCCATGTCCGGCGCGTCCAGCGATTCGAAGCCCGGGTAGTCGATGATGGACAGCACGCCGTGCGCACGCAGGCCGGCCTGGATCGAATCGACCAGGAGCAGGGTGCCGTGTTCGCGCGTGAGTTCGCGTGCGGCGGCRTAGAACTCCGGCGTGAGCGCGCGGCCCGGATCGCCTTCGCCCATGACCGGCTCGAGGAACATCGCTTCGATGAACCAGCCCTGGCGGTCGGCTTCGGCGAACGCTGCCTTCAGCGAGGCCACGTTGTACGGCTCGACGGTGATCAGCGTGTCTTCGTTGCGGAAGCTGGCCAGGTGCTGCTGATAGTTGCGGCGCGAGGAATCGGAGTAGATCGCCGGACGCTCGGTGCGGCCGTGGAAGGCGCCCTTCACGGCGAGGCGCTTGATGGTGCGGCCGGCGTGACGTGCACCCGGGTCGGTCATCACGCGTGCATTGACGTCTGCGATGCGGCCGGCGAGCGTCACCGATTCCGAGCCCGAGTTCAGGCAGAGGAAATGCGTGTAGGGGCTGCCGCCACGCTGGCGACCGAGCTCTTTGTTCAGCGCTTCGCACAGGCGCAGCTGCGAGACGTTCGCCGTCATGACGTTGGCCATGACCTGCGGGCGCGCCATCGCATCGAGGATGTGCTGCGGGTTGTGGCCGAAGCCGAGCATGCCGTAGCCGCCGTTGTCGTGAATCACGGCGCCCTTGAGCGTCACCACCCAGGGGCCGCGCGCGGCGGCGGGCACGTACGGGTTGACGCCGTCGTCGGGGTAGAAGTTCACCAGGCCGCACTGCAGATGGTTGATCTGCTCGGCCTCGTCCATGCGCAGGAAGTCACCCATGTTGGCGCGCAGCGCCTGGTGGTAGGCAGCCGCCTCTTCGATGGCCTGGACCAGGGAGGGATCGATACCGGCAAAACGCTCGACCGTGGCGTCTGCCAGGCCTTGCGTGCGCGGCGTACCGCCAAAGTCGCGCATATCGCGCAGAAGACCGATGACGTTCATAACCCACTCCTCAACTTCTCGTGACGCGGCACTGTTCGGTCCGATCCCTTAAGACGCCGCTAAGTGTCTATATGTAAAGGGATTATTCCCCCAGCATATCACGCGCATTTTGGCCGCGTAACCCCCGGGTGACGCTTGTCACATCCGCACAATGACGCAAGCGACTGCCGCCAAGGGGTTGCGAAGGAATATGTTGCGTCGCAAGGGAGGACACCATGATCAACGACACCTGCATTGCACGTCTCGAACAGGTCGGCAAGCGCTACGGCGCCATCGTCGCACTGGACGGTATCGACCTGGAAATCCACCGGGGCGAACTGCTCGCCCTGTTGGGCCCCAACGGCGCCGGCAAGAGCACCAGTATCGGCCTGCTGCTTGGCCTGCATCGGGCGGACAGCGGCAAAGTCAGCCTGTTCGGCCGCGATCCTCAGGACATCGAGGCGCGTCGGCGCATCGGGGTGATGCTGCAGTCGGCCGCCTTGCCGCCGACCCTGAAGGTGGGTGAGCTGATCCGTCTCACGGCCAGCTATTACCCGGCGCCGAGGTCGGTCGCCGAGTGTGCCGACCTCGCCGGCGTCGCCGATCTGCTCGGCCGCCGCTACGCCGATCTCTCCGGTGGCCAGCAGCGCCGCGTGCAGTTCGCCATGGCCCTGGCGGGGCGTCCGGAAATCCTCTTCCTCGACGAACCCACGGTCGGCATGGACATCGTCGCCCGGCAGGCCCTGTGGGCGGCGATCCGCAAGGCCGTGGCCGGCGGATGCGCCGTGGTTCTCACCACACACTACCTCGAAGAGGCCGAAGCGCTGGCCGACCGCGTCTGCGTGATCGCCAAGGGGCGAGTCGTATTCGAAGGCACGGTCGATGCCCTGCGTGCCCACGTCGCCGTGCGTCGCATCCGCTGCATCACCACGATCACCGCTGAAGCCATCGCCGCGTGGCCAGAGGTCATTTCAGCCGAACTGGTGCAGGGTCGCCTGACGATCGCCACGGCGGACGCCGAAACCGTCGTCCGTCGCCTGCTCGATAACGACGCCACCCTCAGTGAGCTCGAAGTGCAGCGCGCCGGCCTGGCCGAGGCGTTTACCGAGATCACCCGCGACACCGATTCGACCGCGCTTTCCCAGGAGGCTGCATGAACACCATCGACAGCATCGCCACGCCGGTGATGACCACGGGGCGCCTCATCAACGCCTATGTGCAGGAGGCAAAGTCGGAGTGCCTGCGTTACCTGCGCAACCCGGGCTTCCTGCTGCCGACCCTGYTGTTTCCGTCGGTGTTCTACCTCATGTTCGGTATCTTCCTGGCGCACTCGAACAGCGCCGACGCGCCGCGTTACCTGCTGGCGTCGTACGGCAGCTTCGGTGTGATGGCGCCGGGCCTGTTCGGCTTCGGTGTCTCGCTGGCGCTCGAACGGGACACCGGCCTGCTTACGCTCAAACGCGCCATGCCGATGCCGCCGGGCGCGTATCTCATCGGCAAGATGTGCATGGCCATGCTGGTTGCCGCGGTCATTTCGATCATCCTGCTGTGCATGGCCGTGTTCCTGGCCGGCGTGTCTTTGCCGGCGTCCCGGCTCGGCATGTTCTTCGTCCTCGAGATACTCGGCGTGCTGCCTTTCTGTGCCCTCGGCCTGCTTATCGGCACGCTGGTCAAGGGGCAGGGTGCCCCCGGCGTGGTCAACCTGATCTATCTGCCGATGGCCTTCCTGTCGGGCCTGTGGTTTCCGTTGTCCGTGATGCCGTCCTTCATCCAGTCGATCGCGCCGGTCTGGCCGGCGTACCACCTGGACCAGATCGCCTTGTCCGTCGTCGGTCTCGGCCAGGGAAGCGTGCTGGTTCATGTGCTCGTGCTGGTCGGCTTCACGGCCGCCTTCCTGCTTATCGCCGCACGCCGCCTGCGCCGCTACGGTTGAAGTAGCATGAACGCACGCCTTTCTTCGGATATCCGCATGGCTCGCACCTGGCTTCAGCCGACACCGGATTCGCTATGGAGCCGCTTTGAAGGAAAGCCGCGGCTCCGTGTGGCGAGCCTGTTCCACCTGGTGTGGACGGTCTATGTCTTCGGCGACCTGGTCTTCGCCGACACGCTGAAGCCGCATTGGTGGCTGGCGACGCTGATCGCCTTTCCGCTCTTCCTGGCGCTCTACGCACTCAGCTACATCCGGCCCGTGCGCGAGGCATCGTGGTTCGCCGTCGTCGTCGTCGTGCTGGCCTGCGGCTTGATGGGGATCAATGCGAGCGGTGGCGGCTGCCTGATGATCTATGCCTGCGCGATGATGGGATTCGAGGGCTCCGCGAAGCGATCGTACGCCGGCATGGCCTTCGTCATCGGCACATTCGCCCTGGCCGGCACCTTCATCTACGACTGGCCGTTGAGCATCCTGGCGACGATCAGCTTCATCGCCGTGTCCGTGGGTTCGATCAATGTGATCTACCGCGTGAATGCGCAGCGCGATGCGGAGCTGAAACTTTCCCACGACGAGGTGCGCCGGCTCGCTGCGATGGCCGAGCGTGAACGTATCGGCCGCGACCTCCATGACCTGCTCGGCCACACGCTGTCGCTGATCACGTTGAAGCTCGAGCTTTCGCGTCGCCTGATCGATCGCGACGCCGATGCCGCACGCCGTGAAATGGAAGAAGCCGAAGCCGTCGCTCGCCATGCCCTTGCCGAAGTGCGATCCGCCGTCACTGGCATCCGCGCCACCGGTCTGGCCGGCGAGCTTGCTTCGGCGCGTTTGCTACTCAATGCGTCGATGGTGAAGTTCGACTACGTGAGCGACCTGCCCGAGCTGCCCGAGCGCATGGAAGCCGGCCTTGCGCTCATCCTGCGTGAGGCGGTGACCAACATTCATCGCCATGCGCGGGCGTCCTTCGCCGAAGCCCGCGTCGAGGTCAAAGGCGCCGAGCTGACCCTGTGCATCGCCGACAACGGCACCGGCGGTGTCAGCGGCGAGGGCAACGGCATCTGCGGCATGCGCGAACGTGTACGTGCCTTGGGTGGCACGCTGGCGTTTGAATCGGAGCGCGGCAAGGGCACACGTGTACGCATCGTCGTACCGCTGACCGCTGCCGATCGGCGCCTCGCACCCACCACGGCGCCGGACGCGCTTGGCCTCGAGCCGCGGCCGATCTCGTGATGCGGCTGCCGTCCGCCACCCCGGATTCGTTGCTCGGCAGCCTGCGCTCGCCGACGTACCTGCGTTGGCAGGCCGGCTTGCAGGTGTTCTGGTTGATCGCGTTGATACAGGGGCCCCTCGCGCTGCGCGGTTTCGCCTGGGAGTGGTTCGCGCCGACTCTGCTCTCGATCGTCGTCTACCTGGTCAGCTACCTGGGCGTGTACATCGCGCCGCTGCGGCGCCTGCCGTTCCATGCGGCATGCATCATCGTGATGGGTTTCATCCTCTGGCCGGTCAATCCGCTGTCACTGGGTTACGTGATCATCGGCGTGACCCTGCTCGCGTATGCGTCCACACCGCGCTATTGGCTCATGGGCGTGGGGCTCGCCACCCTGGCCACGTTCGTCTGGGTGCTGGCCTTCCACGTGCCGATGATCCATCTGGCCATCGTCTTCGGCGCCGGCCTCGCTGCCGGCTTCAGTAACTATCTTTATGTGCGTGGCGCGCGCCGCGATGCGGAGTTGCGGCTCTCGCAAGGTGAAGTGCGCCGGCTGGCGACGCTGGCCGAGCGCGAACGCATCGGTCGCGATCTTCACGATCTGCTCGGCCACACCCTGTCCTTGATCACGCTGAAGTCCGAACTCGCCAAGCGTCTCGCGCTGGTGGATGCCGCGCGCGCCCAGCAGGAAATGGAAGAAGTCGAACGCGTCGCCCGCCATACGCTGGCCGAGGTGCGCAGTGCCGTGACCGGCATGCGTGCAGGCGATCTCGGCAGCGAACTGGTCTCCGCGCGCGTCATGCTCGAAGCCTCGGGTATCGCGCTGGACGTTGTCATGCCCGAGCGGCTTGCCTTGCCCGAGCCCACGGAAGCCGCGCTTTCGCTGGTGCTGCGCGAAGCGATCACCAACATCCACCGACACTCGCGCGCTACGGAAGCCCGCGTGGTCATCACCCGTAACGGACAGGATTTTTCGATGCGCATCACGGACAACGGTTGTGGCGGACTCGCCGCGCACGGCAATGGGGTTTCCGGCATGCGCGAGCGTGTGCGGCAGGTGGGTGGCCGCCTGGCCATCGAGTCGCCGGCGAAGCAGGGCACGGTGCTGGACATCGGTGTGGCGCTGCCGCCAGCGCTGCAAGGGAGCCCGGCATGATCCGCGTCTTTCTCGCCGAGGACCAGGCGATGGTCCGGGGTGCGCTGTCGGCCTTGTTGAGCCTGGAATCCGACATCGAAGTGCTTGGCTCCGCCGCGGATGGCGAGAKCGCGTGGCGCGAGCTGCAGCGGCTCAAGCCGGATGTACTGGTCACCGACATCGAGATGCCAGGCCTCACCGGCTTGGAAATCGCCCAGCGCATCCATCGGCACGAGCTGCCGATGAAGGTGATCATCGTGACGACGTTCGCCCGGCCGGGCTTTCTTCGTCGCGCGCTGGATGCGGGCGTGAGCGGATATCTGCTCAAGGACGCGCCGGCCGAGAATCTCGCCGAGGCGCTGCGCATGGTCCACCGGGGTGGTCGCGCCATCGACCCGCAGCTGGCGCTCGAAGCCTGGTCGGAAGCCGATCCGCTCAACGATCGTGAGCGGCAGGTGCTGCGTCTTGCCGGGGAGGGGCAGTCGGCCAGCGATATCGGCACGCAACTGAATCTCTCGCATGGCACGGTGCGCAATTACCTGTCCGAAGCCATTGGCAAGCTCGGTGCGGCGAACCGCATCGAGGCCTACCGCCTGGCCCGCCAGAAAGGCTGGCTGTGACCGCTACAATGCGCCGGTAGCGAACCGCTTTCGACGCATGCAGGGGAACGCCATCAGGATGGCCCACGGGCTGTGGATTCTTTTGATCGTCGCGATCGCGGCGATGCTCGTCGCCGCCTGTGCCCCTGCACCCGCGCCGTTGAGCCACGACGCCTATGTCTGGCAGCGAACATGGACACCGGCATTGCGCGCGTCCGTGGCCAGCTCCGCGGATCTCGTGCGCGACTGGCGCGTCCTCGTCGCACAAGCCGATCGGGACGGGCAGTTTCATGTCTTTGCCCCGGATGCGCAGGCACTGGTTCGCAGTGGCCGGCCTGTCGTGTTGGTCGTTCGAATAGACGGGCGGCTCGCGGCTTTCGATGCACAGGCGCTGGCCGCGCGCATCGCGACACTCGCCAGCGGATGGCCCGCCGGCCGGGTCGCCGGCATCGAGATCGATTACGACTGTCCCACGGCGCGCCTGCCCGCGTATGCGGCCTTCCTGGCGACGTTGCGCCCCCGGCTGGGAGCGCTCCCGCTCTCGATCACGGCCTTGCCGACCTGGATCGGTTCGCCCGATCTCGATGCGCTGCTGGCGCTGCCGGACGAGTCCGTCCTGCAGGTCCATGCGGTGCAGGCGCCACAGGCGGGCCTGTTCGATCCGGTCGTGGCCGATCGCTGGGTGGACGAGTTTGCGACACACACGCGCAAGCCCTTCCGCGTCGCGTTGCCGACGTACGGGTCCCGTGTGAGCTGGAACGACGACGGGATTCTGCTTGCCGTCGAAAGCGAGCAAGCTGCGCTCGCCGCTGGCGCCACCTCGGCTGAGCTGTATGCGGCACCCGATACGCTGCTCGCCTTCGTGCAACACCTGGCCAACGACCGGCCTCGCGGTCTTGTCGGGGTGGTGTGGTTTCGTCTGCCGACCGCGGACGACGCGCGCGCGTGGAGCCTCGCCACCTGGCGCGGCGTCGTGGCGGGTCACCTCGATAGTCGCCCCCTGATGGTGACCTTGCAGCCGGGTTCGTCAGCCGACGCTCCCTTCGATGTGATGGTCGACAACGCCAGCGAGTTCGATGCGGCCCCGCCGGCGCGCGTTGCCTTGCCCGCATCGTGCGATGTGGCCGATGGCATCGACGGATACCGTCTGCAGCGCCGCGATGCATCCCTCCAACTCATCGCCGCGAATGCGCGCCCGATGCCTGCCCATACACGCCGATCGATCGGCTGGGCTCGCTGCAAGGCGGGCACGCCACTTACCCTGTTACCGATACCCGCACAAGGAACGCCCGTTTCATGATGAAGCAGAAGACGCTCGCGATCGGTTTCGCGGTCGCCGTAGTCGGCGCCGTGGCCTGGGCCTGTGGCCCGGATTTCCCGACGCAGATGCTGGACGATCGTGCGGCCACGCTGAAGGCGGTGCCACAAAACACCTTCGCCTTCGAGGCACAGCACCTCTTGCCTGCAAGCGACGGTCTGGTCGCGGTCGAGACGGGACGCTATGGCGAGGAGTCGAAGACGAAACCCGACCTGACCCCTGAGCAGATCGAGCGGGTCAAGGCGCTGCACGGCTCCGAGACGGGTGCGGAAGCGTTTGAGAAGGGCGGTGACCTTCCGGCGGACGTGCGCTCCTATGTAGCCGGCGCCGTGGACTGGGGTCGTGCGACGCAGGACTGCCCGGATGCACCCGACAGTCCGTACGGCGACACGTTGAGCAAGCCGCCGTGTGCGGTGTTCGATGCCGATGCCCTCGACAAGGCACAGGCTAGCTTCGAACAGGTGCTCGCCTTACCTGCGGACCAGTCGGTTCGCCGAGGCGCCTGGGCCGCCTACATGCTCGGCGAAGTGCACGCCTTGCGGGCCGCGCAGGCGGCAGCCACGCCCGCGTTCGCGACTCATCGTGATGCAGCGGCAAAAGCCTTCCAGCAGGTGCGTGCACGCGTGCTTGCCGGCGCGTCCGACGCGCAGGGACTGGCCGTGGCGAGCTTTGGTGAAGAGGCCCGTCTGAGCTTGTATGCCGACGGTAAACCCTGCGTCTGGGTGGATCTCTACAACGGCGAGGATTGCGCGTCCTCGCTTTCGCCGACGGACCTCAATCACGCCATTGCGCTTTATGCCGCGCAGGCGGGGCATGGCTCGGGCAACGCCGTGCAGTCGTTGGCATCGATTGCCAGCGCCGTGCTGACCAACCCGGTCCAGCTCGATGCGCTGATCGACGGTCCCGTGTCGCAGCGACTGCTGGTCACGTATGCGCTGAGCTGGGTGTCGCCGCAGACCACTGACGGCCAGCCGCAACCGGTGCTGACGGCCCTGGTCGATGCGATCCAGAAGAACGGTGCCGACAAGGTCAGCGCGGCGGATCGACTTGCCTCGCTCGCCTATGAGCTCGGTCGCTACGACGAGGCGGAGAAGCTGGTCGCCAAAGCCGACGGCCCCCTGGCCAGCTGGGTGCGCGCCAAGCTGGCCCTGCGCAAAGGCGACCGCGAAGCCGCTGCGCGCGCGTACGCCGATGCCGCCAAGGCCTTTCCTCGCGTCGACGATCCCAAGGCATCCCTGGAGACGGACAGCGTGCATCGGCTGATGGGCGAACGCGGCGTGCTGGCGCTTGCGCGAGGCGAGTACGTCGAAGCGATGACACACCTGTACGAGGCGTCGATGGCCGTTGGCGACGGCAACGTCTATGACGGTGAGTTGGAAGAGTCGGGCGCCGGTTATGGCAACGATATGAATTACATCGCCGAGCGTGTGCTCACGGTCGACGAGCTGAAGACCTTCGTCGACGCCCGGGCGCCCGCCTCGCCGGCACCCGCGGCAAAGCCGGACAAGGATCACCCTGCCGAGTCGCTGTCGCTCAACGATCGCCTGCGCTGGCTTCTGGCCCGGCGCCTGATGCGCGCCGGTCGCTTCGATGATGCCGAAGCCTATTTCGCACAGGGCGTGGATGCCCGCTTCGGCGACGTCGACCTGCGCGCCAAGGCAAAGGCATACGCCGCCGATGTCCATGACGGCGACCACGCGTGGACCGACATCGGCAAGGCCGAAGCACGCTACGCGGCGGCGAAGATCGCGCGCGACAACGGCATGGAACTATTCGGCTTCGAGCAGGGGCCGGATTATGGCGACAACGGCGGCGGCTACCAGGGCGGCAGCGGACAGAGCGCGGAAACGCTCAAGGGCGACCTGGTCACGGCCGGCGAACACCAGCGCTTCAATGACAGCGCCGCCCAGCCGGACCGTCGTTTCCACTACCGCTACCTCGCCGCCGACCGGGCCGTCTCGGCCGCGGACCTGCTGCCCCCGCGTTCGCAGGCCTTCGCCGCCAGCCTGTGCATGGCCACCCACTGGATGCTCGAAGGCCCGCCGGACTACAACGAAGCCAGCGACGGTGACACCACCAAGCCACTCAATGAACGCCAGCGTCGCGCTCAGGCGTACTACGCCCGCTACGTGAAGCAGGGGCCGTACGTCGAGTGGGCCGACAGCTTCGGCTGGAACTGTGAAGAGCCCGATTTCGCCAGCGCCCGCAAGCTGCAGCGCGCCCAGCAGATAAAGGCGGTAAAGCACGCGATCCGCAAATACCTCCCCGTCGAAATCGCCGTGCTCGTCCTGGCAGTAGCCGGTGTTATTTACCTGCTGATCCGTAGGCGCCGGCGCGCTGTTGCCCGGTAGGAGCCGATTCATCGGCGATCCCGCGGCAGCGGGCAAGGGTGTCGCAAGCACCCGGTTCGCCGATGAATCGGCTCCTACCGAGCCCATCCGGCCGCGATGGGCGATAATGCCCAACCCGCCGCCCGAAACCCCCTCTCGTGAAGAAATCCGACTTCGACTTCGACCTGCCGCCTGACCTCATCGCCCAGGCCCCCCTGGCCCGGCGCTCCGGGAGCCGGCTGCTGGTGGTCGACGTCGGCGCACACACGAAGAAGGACCGGAAGTTCTACGAGCTTCCGGAAATGCTCCAGCCCGGCGATTTGCTGATCTTCAACGACACCCGGGTGCTCCCGGCGCGCCTTTATGGCCGCAAGGACACCGGCGGTGAGGTCGAGATCCTGATCGAGCGGGTCACCGGCCCGCATGAGGCTCGCGCCCAGCTGGGCGTGAGCAAGAAGCCGAAAGAGGGCGGTCGGATCGAGCTGGCCGACGGCAGCATGATCACGGTGCTGGGTCGTGAAGGTGAGTTCTTCCTGCTGCGCTTCGAAAGCGAGGAGCCGCTCGAACGCCTGCTGTCGCGCCTGGGCGAAATGCCCCTGCCGCCCTATATCGAGCGCGGCGCCGAGGAAGCCGATAACGAGCGCTACCAGACCGTCTTCGCCCGCGAGCCCGGCGCCGTCGCCGCGCCGACGGCAGGCCTTCATTTCGACGAAGAATTGCTGGCCAAGCTGCGGGCTCGCGGTGTCGAGATGGGCTACGTCACCTTGCATGTCGGCGCCGGAACCTTCCAGCCGATGCGCGCCGAGGACGTCCGCGACCACGTGATGCATCGCGAATGGCTCAACGTCGGCGCCGGCCTCGTCGAGAAAATCCGCGAGACGCGTGCGGCCGGCGGTCGGGTCATCGCGGTGGGCACCACCGTTGTCCGGGCGCTGGAGAGCGCAACGGTCGAGGGCGTGCTGCGGCCGTTCGCCGGTGAAACGCAGATCTTCATCTTCCCCGGCTACAAGATCACCAGCGTCGACGCCCTGATCACCAACTTCCACCTGCCGCAGTCGACCTTGCTGATGCTGGTCTCGGCCCTGGCCGGCAAGGAAGCGATCCTCGAGTCGTACCGCTACGCCGTGCTGCAGCGTTACCGCTTTTTCTCATACGGTGACGCGATGCTGATCGTGCCGGCGAAGGCCAACTGAGCCTCGCCGCCCCCCTCGTAGCGTGACGCGGCTCACCGATTCTTGCGAAATCTCTCCTAAAGTTCTTACGCTGCCTGCCGAATAGGCTCATTGAAGAGCCGGACGCGGCCACCCGAGAGGGTTCCCGCGTGCCATGAACCAGGATGGTTTGGAGTAGTAGCAAGATGCGGGTTGCAGGGAATGACCGTTGGCGCACAACGGTGTACGGGCTGATTTACCTGTTTGCCAGCGGTGCCAGCGTCACGGTGGCCGCACARCAGACCACGTTGGACAAACAAGAGCAGCTGCGTCGCGCGCAGCAACTCGACCAGAAGGAAACCGAGCGCCAGGAGGCGCCGTTTCAGCCCCCGCCGCCGACCCAGGTCGAGCGGCTGGATGCGCCGTTGCCGAAGGAAGCGCCATGCTTTCCGTTGCAGAGCCTTCGCCTGGAAGGTGAGCGGCTGGCGGATTTCGCCTGGGCGCAACGCTACCTCGGCCGGTTCGTCGGCCAATGTGTCGGCCGTGAGGGGCTGGAAGCCCTGCAGCATCGCCTGTCGAATCTGCTGATTGCGCGTGGCTATGTCACGACGCGGGTCGGCGTGCCAGCGCAGGACATTTCCCAGGGCCATCTGCGCATGCTTCTCGTGCCAGGCATCCTGCGGCATGTCCGGTTTGCCGAGGACTCGCCGGAACTCGACTGGCGTACGGCCTTTCCGATCCATGAAGGCGACCTGCTCAACCTGCATGCGATCGAGCAGGGTCTCGAGCAGCTCAAGCGCGTGCCGTCGCAGGACGTGACCATGGACATCGCCCCGGGCGAGCAGGTCGGTGAATCCGACGTGGTGCTCACGGTGCACACGACGCGCCGCTGGCATGTCGTGGTCGACACGGGCGACGCCGGGCTCAAGGGTACGGGTCGTTATCAGGGCAACCTGAATTTTTCGCTCGACAATCCGCTCGGCTGGAACGACCTGTTCTCGATCGGTGCGGGGCACGCGCTGTTCACCCATCCTTATGGCGGCAGCACCTTCAGCGAGAATGCCACGTACAGCGTTCCACTGGGCTGGTGGACCTTCAGCGGATCGGTGTCGACATACCGCTACCAGCAATGGATCGAAGGCTTCGACAACCGGTTCCGTTCGACCGGCAGTTCCACCTCGAGCGACATCACCGTGCAGCGTCTGCTGACCCGCGGCACCTCGAGCAAGACCTCGGTCGAAATGCGCCTCGCCGCACGCAGCGCGCACAGCTATATCCAGGGCGTCGAAGTCGGCATCCAGCGGCAGCGTGTGGCGAGTGCCGAGCTCGCGCTGGTGCATCGCCATTACATCGGCCAGGCGCAGATCGATGCGCGCCTCGGCTATCAGCGGGGCACGCCGTGGTTCGGCAGTCAGTGGATCGGTTACGACCCGCAGGTCGGCTATCCGACCAACCGTTACGGCCTGACCACGCTCGACCTCTCGTTGAGCAAGCCGTTGGCGTTGGGCAGCCTCCAGGCGATCTGGGACAGCAGCCTGCGCGTGCAGCGCTCCACCGATCATCTGCCCGCCGCCGAGCTCATCACCATCGGCGGGCGCTACTCGGTGCGTGGCTTCGACGGCGAGCAGACGCTGGCCGGCGAACGCGGCGCCTATCTGCGCAACACGCTTACGCTGCCGCTCGGCATGGTCGCGCCCTACCTGGGTGCGGATATCGGTCGCGTGGCCGGTCCGTCGACGCAGGCGGGTCATCGCCAGCTTGCCGGCGCGGTCCTCGGACTTCGCGGCAGCTATGGCGGGCTGAGTTGGGACCTCTTCGCGGGACGACGCATCCATGCGCCCCGCGGATTCGATACCGAACAGCCGACGACGGGCTTCCAGCTCATCTATCAGTACTGAAACACGAGTAAGGGCGTCCAGGCGGACGTCCGATACGAGGATAGTCATGAAGACGATCAAGGAAACGATGATGGTGGTGCGCAGCCTGGTGCTGGCAATCACCCTGGCCGCAGTCGGCATCCCGGTGGTGTCGTGGGCCCAGCAGGTGCCCGACGCCGCGGC
This sequence comes from Luteibacter sp. P1_D3, assembly GCF_056406135.1. Lineage (NCBI taxonomy): Bacteria > Pseudomonadati > Pseudomonadota > Gammaproteobacteria > Lysobacterales > Rhodanobacteraceae > Luteibacter > Luteibacter sp. P1_D3. The sequence goes on from NZ_JBFUAT010000007.1 coordinate 133,479, forward strand.
GGGAGCGAACCGCCCGCGGATGGACTCGGCAGCGAACGGCGTGCCGGTGGTGGATATCGTCGCGCCCAACGCGCGCGGTGTGTCGCACAACAAATACCAGCGATTCGACGTCGACCAGCGTGGCGTCATCCTCAACAACAGCGCCGGCATCGTGCGTACCCAGCTGGGCGGCTACATCGCCGGCAACGACAACCTCAAGGGTGGCGCCGCGTCGCTGATCCTCAACGAGGTGACCTCGGCGCTGCCGAGCAGCCTGCGCGGCTTCATCGAGGTGGGTGGCCAGGCCGCACCGGTGGTGATCGCCAATCCTTACGGCATCACCTGCGACGGCTGCGGCATCATCAACAGCCAGCGCTTCACGCTCACCACCGGCACGCCCGTGTTCGGCGGCAGCGGTAGCCTGGACGCGTTCCATGTCACCGGTGGCAGCGTCACCATCGGTAGTGGTGGCCTCGATGGCTCCGTCGCCGATCGCACCGACATCATCGCTCGCGCGGTGCAGGTGAACGGTCAGCTCTGGGCGAAGGACCTCAACGTCGTCACGGGCAGCAACGATGCCAACTACGCCGACGGCGGCGTGCGCGCCAATGCCGCGGACGCCAATCGTCCGGCCGTCGCGATCGACGTCGCCGCGCTGGGTGGCATGTACGCGCAGAAGATCCGTCTCGTCGGCACCGAAGCCGGCGTGGGCGTCGTCAGCAGTGGTGTGATCGCCGCGCAGGCGGGAGACCTCGAGCTGACCAGCGCGGGTGAAGTGCGCCTCGGCGGCACCACCGTGGCCTCCAACAACGTATCCCTCGCGACACCAGGAAGCTTCAGCAATACTGGCCAGCTATACGCCGGGCAGTCCTTCGACCTGCGCTCGGGCACGCTGCATAACGACGGCACGATCTACAGCCTCGGCGGTAACGGAAATATCGTCACGGCAGGCCTGTTCGAAACGACGGCGGCGAGCGCGCTCCACGCGGGGAATGGCCTCACGCTCGATGCCGGTGCGGTCAACAGCAGTGGCATTGTGGATGCGGCGGGCGCACTGGCTATCGCCAGCCGCGGCGACGCGAATCTCGCCGGCGCCGTGCAGGGCGGTGGCGATGTCGCCGTGCGCGCGGCCAACCAGCTCAGCAATGCGGCGGTCGTGCTCTCGGGCGGTCGACTCGATCTTCAGGCGGCACGCCTTGCCAACGCGTCGGGCGGTGTCGCCTTCGCCGGCGTCGATCTGTCGGTGGCGACCGCAGGTGACCTCACCAACGACGGCAGCCTTGTCGCCACCCGAAATCTCACCGTCAACGCGGCGGGCATCGTCAGTCATGGCGAGCTGGGTACGCAGCAGGGGGATGCTTCGATCACCAGCACGGCCGACGCGCTATTGGCCGGTAACTCGGTGGTCGCGGGCACGTTGACCGTGCGTGCGCAGGGCGCACTGCGGCAGCAAGGCCAGCTCACCGTCACCGGCTTGAATGCAGTTGCGCAATCGCTCGATAACAGCGGCGAACTCTACGCACGTGGTGATGCGCAGCTTCATGCGCTGGGCGGTCTATCCAATACCGGCTCGCTACACGGTGACGGCAGCCTTGCGGTGAGCGCCGACGGCGCGCTCGTCAACAGCGGTAGCGTGCACACCGAGAAGGCGCTGACGCTCAAGGGCTTCAGCATCAGCCAGACGCAGAACGCTCAGGTCAATGCCACTGGTGCTTTGAAACTTGTCAGTGCCGGTGCGCTCGACAACCAGGGAACCATCATCGGCGGCCAGGGGCTTGACGTGCGCGCGGGTAGCCTGCGCAGCGGTGGCCAGTTGGGAACGACGTCGGGCGATGTGTCCTTGGTGACGACCACGGGCGATCTCACCCTCGCAGGTACGACCGTTTCGGCGGGTCGCCTTTCCGCGACGGCGGCGGCCGCGTTGGTCCAGTCCGGTTCCATGAATGCGGCTTCGGCTTCGCTGGCTTCCACAGGCGACCTGACGATCTCCGGCGATACGTCAGCCACCGGCGCGCTGGCACTCGACGCAGGCCATGATCTGCACAACACCGGTAGCGTCCGTGCGGGTGGTGCCATCGACGTGCACGCGGCCGGCGACCTCGACAATGGCGGCAGTATCGCAGCGGAAGGTGGCGGTGCTGTTCGTGTCGATGGCGCGCTAGTGCAGACCAGTGATGGCAAGTTGCAGAGCAACGGTGACCTGTCGGTCACGGCAGGTCGTGTCGATAATGCCGGTACGCTCGCCAGCACGAAGAATCTCGCGTTGAAGGCCCAGGGTGACCTGGCGTTGTCTGGCACGACCCAGGCGGGCGGCGCCCTGACCATCGA
>NZ_JBFUAT010000008.1:0-207815 GCF_056406135.1 Luteibacter sp. P1_D3
CAAGTTCCCCGTGGACGAGATCGCGGCCATGGGCTACAAAGCCGTTTTTTCCGGCCAGAAAACCTACAACGGCGTGGCGATCCTCGCTCGCAGCGAACTGACCGACGTCGTCACCGATATTGAAGGACTGGACGACCCCCAGCGCCGCATCCTCGCTGCCACCGTTGGCGATATCCGAGTGGTCAATCTCTACGTGGTGAACGGCAAGGCCCTGGGCGACGAGAAGTACACCTACAAACTGCACTGGCTGGCGAAAGTCCGCGACTTCCTCCAGGAACAGGCCGCGACATATCCCAGGCTGGTCGTGCTCGGCGACTTCAACATCTGCCGCGACGACCGCGACGTCTACGATCCCGTGGCCTGGGGCGAAGACATCTTTTGTTCGCCGCCGGAGCGAGCGGCGCTGCAGGCACTGTTCGATATCGGCCTTCATGACAGTTTCCGCCTGTTCAACGAGGAAGCCGGTCTCTTCAGCTGGTGGGACTACCGCCAGGCTGGCTTCCGCCGCAACATGGGCCTGCGGATCGACCTCATCTTGATCAGCGATGCGCTCAAATCGTCGGCCACCTCGTCGATTATCGACAAGGCCCCGCGCAAGTGGGAGCAACCGTCCGACCACGCGCCCGTCGCGCTGGAGTTGATGCTTTGAACACACCCAAGTCCGAATGGCCCAGCTCGCTGGATGACGCCGAACTCGAAGTCCTCGATACCTACCTGCGTGCGCACGGTGGCGACGGCGACCTGATGCTCGACGGCTTGCATGGCCTCCTTTCGGCCATTGCCATCGGGCCGCTCGAAGTGAAGCCGGAAGAGTGGCTGCACGAAATCCTGCACGACGCATTCGAAGACGAAGACGAAGGCAACCGGCTACTTGCCTTGCTGGCCAAGCTCAACGACTCGATCAGCGCCGAACTCGACGTGGACGCTTACGAGCCCATCCTGGGCGAGATCGATACCGAGGACGGTCCGATGCTGTCCGCCGCCGGTTGGTGTGAAGGCTTCAGTCGCGGCATCGACATGCGCGCGCAGCTGTGGGAAAACCGGCTTGCCGAGGATCCGACGCTGATGCAGCTGCTCGGTCCGATCATGGCCCTGGCCGTCGATGAAGGCGTGCTCCAGGCCGATGCGGAGTTTGAAAAGCTCACCGACGAGGAATACGACGAGTGCCTTGGTCAGCTGCCCGACGTGCTCAACGCGGTCGGTGAATACTGGCGCCAGAATGCGCCGACCGAGGAAGAGCTGGCGGCGATGACCCGCCCGCGCGTCGACGGCGAAGAGGGCCCGCCTCGCCAGCGTTCCGGCCACTGGGTTCACTAAGCCCGCATGTTCCTCTTCGATCCTGAAACGGATCGTTCACCCCACGGTGCTTGGCGTGGCCCCATCGAAGCGGCATCTTGTCGTTATCGATCCCGGAGAACCGCCATGACCCAACGAAGCATCGTCCGCCGCGTCCGCGGCATGGATACCGCCGATGGTGCCGGCGTGAAACTGAAGCGTGTGATCGGCCAGCCTGCCCTCGACATGCTCGACCCCTTCCTGTTGCTGGACGAATTCCGTTCCGACCAGGCCGACGACTATATCGAAGGCTTTCCCGAGCATCCGCATCGCGGCTTCGAAACCGTGACCTACATGCTCGCCGGCCGTATGCAGCACGGCGACAACCACGGCAATCGGGGCGATCTGGGTCCCGGCAGCGTGCAGTGGATGACTGCTGGCCGCGGCATCCTGCATTCGGAAATGCCGCAGCAGGAAGAAGGCCTGATGTGGGGCTTCCAGCTGTGGGTGAACCTGCCGGCGACGGACAAGATGGTCGAGCCCCGCTACCAGGACATTCCGCCGTCCGATATTCCGCTGGTGCATCCGGCCGACGGCGTGAGCGTTCGCGTCATCGCCGGCGAACTGGCCGGGGCGAAGGGACCGGTGTCGGCCGTGGCAACTGAACCGGTCTACCTCGATATCGCGCTCGATGCGGGTGCGCGCTTCGAACTCGACTTGCCTGAAGGGCACAGTGCCTTTGCCTATGTGTTCGACGGGACAAGCGCCACGGTCGCGGGTGAATCGTTGGCCCGCAGCGAACTGGCCGTGTTGTCGAAGGGCGGCACGGTGAGCTTCGCGGCCGACGCCGCTACACGTGTGCTGCTCGTCGCCGGGCGGCCGCTTGCCGAGCCGGTGGCCCGGTATGGTCCGTTCGTGATGAACACCCCGGCGCAGATTCATGAGGCCATTGCGGATTTCCGCGCCGGCAAGTTCTGAACGCTGGCGTGGCGTGGCGTGGCGCTGTGGCAGCGCCCATCGCCGATGAATCGGCTCCTACCAAACAAGGCACATCCCGCCCGGTAGGAGCCGATTCATCGGCGAACCCCGCGGCAGCGGGCCCGGTTACCTGAACCGTCGGGAGAAGTTCCCCACCCCATTTAGGTCCCGGACGGGGAAGGTTCCTTAGCATCGGCGCATCGGCTTCGCGAGGAATTCATTGCCCATGCGCTTTCTGCTCACGGTCATACCCATTACGGCGGCTCTCATCATCGCGGCCTGTTCGCCGTCGGGGGCGCCTGCCCCAACGAGTACGCCAACGGCCGGGGCATCGAGCGCCGCCGCACCGGCACCCGGCAAGACGGCGCCTGCCAACCCTGCACTCGGCTCCGCGGAGTGGCTCGCGTGGGTCGACAAGACTCTCGCCATCAGTGACGACGGCCATGGGCCGAATCCAGGCACACCGGCCTGGGACCAGGCGGTGAACACCAAGCTGGGCGAGGAAGCGCCGCAGGCGAAGCCGGGATCGGCCGAGTGGCAGCAGGCGGTGGATGCGCTGCTGCGGACGCGGGTAGCGACGCACTGACGGGCAGCGTTCGGGCCCCGTACGAGGGCTATAGCTTTCCGCTGACCACCTTGGCGTCCTTGGGAAGTTTAACCTCGCCCGACGGCAGCGAGAGGATCAGGCCGCCGGGTGGGTGGATCGGCTGGGTCAGGGTCAGCGTGACGTTCCCGCCCTTCGCCGTCAGCGTGTACCCGAGACGGCCGTACGGCGTGCGCAGGTCGTGGATGGCAATGCCCGTGCCCTCGAGCCACGCGGCTTGCACGCCGGCCGCCAGGACCATGCTGCCGTCCGACGCGCGGTCATAGGCGAAAAGATCGAGCGCCGAGCGAACGAAGTCCGAGGCAATCCACGCGTGGGGCATGTCGCCGACGAAGCGCGGCTTGCGCGGGTCGTGGCCGACCACCTCCGCCCACTGGTTCCACGCCGCCGGGCGGCGGTCGGCGAAGAAGAAGGCGATCAGGTCGTTGACGCGATCCCGCCAGCCCAGCCGCACGAAGCTCGCGATCGTGCGCACCTCATAGGGCGTGTAGTCCTCCCAGGCCAGCTTGCCATCGCGTCGCGCGACGAAACCCTCCCAGTACTTCTCGAACGTGCGCTCGACCAACGCCTTCGGCAGGCGTGCCTGTTCTCCGCCCGGCGACAACGCGATGGTGGTGGACGTGGCGTCGAAATCGCCGAGCTCGGCAGATCCCGGAAGGTAGTCGATGCCATGGGCCTTCACCGCCGCGTCGATGGATGCGTGAAGATCGTCGCGGAATTGATTGCGTGACGCGGTGTATATGGGCACGTCGTCCGTGTGACCCAGCGCCGCCGCGAGCTCGATCGCATCGTCGTAACCCTTGAGCGCCCAGAAATCGTCCCAGTACGAATGCATCGGCTTGGTCGAATAGCCTTCGTGACTGATCGACGCCGGCATCAATCCGTACAACGCACGATCCGGACCCTGAAGTCGCGATGGCTGGCGCTCGCTGGTCCGAAGCACCTCCATGTACGCCACGGCTTTCGTCACGTGTGGCCAGAGCGCGTCGACCGTCGCGCGATCGTGCGTGTAGCGCCAGACTTCGGCCACGCTGAAGATCAGTTCGCCGTGGCTGTCGTTCTCCGGCACCGGGTCGGAACCGCGTGCATCGACGCAGCAAGGCACCTTGCCACTGGAGAACTGGTGCGGCGCGTACCAACGGATGAAATCCGCCGCGACGTCTTCGTGACCGGTGCGGAGCAGACCCTCGAGCATCATCGCGCCATCGCGCACCCAGGTGCGTGAGTACGAACGCGTGCCGGGCTGCAGGGCCGGCCCATCGCGCGAGATGAGGATCTGCGCGATGCCGCTCTTCATGGTATCGATGATCGGCTGTGCGGCATCGGGCACGGTGATGCCGACGCGATCGAGTTTGCCGCGCCAGATCGCCGCGACGCCATCGGCATGGGCGGTGAGCCACGCGCCCGCATCCGCAGGCATGGCCACGATGTCGTCCTGCTTCACCGGCACGACCACGCCGAGATCCACATGACCGTGCGCCGGCACATGCAGATCGTAAAGCAAGGCGCCTTGCGCGAAGCCGGTGTCGTCGTGAAGCGCCTTCACGGCCGGGCGCTCTCCCGCCTCCAGTCGCTCGCTCAGCGCCTTCGGCTGGTTGGCACTGGCTACGAAGACCGTGGTCGCCTGCAACGGTACGACCGAACGTTCTCCGTTGACGGTCAACGCGCGGCCATCCCACGCCAGGTCGCGAATCGGGCTCGTGCCACCCGGCGCGTTGAGGAACTGGGTCGGCGGATTGACCTGGAACGGCCGCGCCGCGAGAGCCAGCGTGACATCGCGGGCGGTGTCACTGTCGTTCGCGACGCGGTAACTCACTACCAGTTGCGAGGCGCCTGCCGTCCCCTGGGCGAAGGCGGTGGTGGCTAGCGTAAGGCCATCGGCGGCCCAGCGCACCGAAGGCATCGGCAGGTAGCGATCGCGCAGCGACTGCGTCGTCGTGACATCCGCCCAGGTGATCAGCTTGCGGTTCTCGATCAGGAACGGCTCGAGGGAGAAACCGCCACGCACGATCTCCACGGCACCGTCTTCGGACATCAAGGCCGAATCACGACTGCCGCCGTCGACGCCGACGATCGTCCAGTAGGACTGCTCACCCGAGAAGCCACGCGGGTACAACCCGCGGCGCACCTGCCTGGCGCGCGCCTCGAATACCGCATTCGGCGTTGGCGGCGAGGCAGGTACCGCGGCCGGACGCCGGGGTGTGAGGCGCAGGTTGTCGAAACACACCTCGCCACGGTTCGCGGTCTTCCCTGGCTGCGCCTCCGCATACACCACGAACTCGACATCGCGCGTATGGCGAAGCGTACGGTCCTTGACCGGACCCCAGGCGAACTCGACCTGACGGCTCGTCGCTTCGATGGGCTTCCATGTATCGCTGGGAACGAAGTGCGTTTGCTGGAACCACCAGACGTTGTCGCCACTGTCGTCGATCAGCTTGAGCTGAAGTGTGTTCGGCGGCATCGTCCCGCGCACATCGAAGTTGAGTGCGAAGCCGTCCGGATAGTCGATCGGCAGCGTCTTGCGGATCGAGGCGGCACCCGACACGCCGTTGAAATCGTATGCGAGGCAGATGGCGTTGCCCGTGCGTCCCGGGGCGGCGCGCAGGGTCGCCGACACATCGTCGGTATGGACGGCCGACCAACCGGTCGTCGCATCGAAGTCGTCGAGCGTACGCGCCTTGTCTGCGGCAGACGCCGGCATGGCGAGCGACAGGCACGCGACGGCGAGCGTGAGTACAGCGAAACGCGACATACGGCTTATCCCTTGACGCTGCCCATCAACAGGCCTTCGAGGTAGTAACGCTGCAGGGCAAGGAAGAGCACCAGCACTGGCAGGATGGTGACCACTGAGCCGGCCATCATCAGTTCGCTGTCCTGCACGTGTTCACGCGAGAGCGATGCCAGTGCGATCGGCAGCGTGTAATGCTCCTGCCCGGTCAGCGCGATCAACGGCCACATGAAGTCGTTCCACGCCGCCAGGAAGGTAAAGATCGCCAGGGTCACCATGATCGGCTTCAGCAACGGCATCACGATGGTGGCGAAGATACGGAACTCGCCGGCACCGTCGATCCGCGCGGCTTCCATGAGGTCGTCAGGAATGCCGCTGGCGTACTGGCGCACGAGGAAGATGCCGAAGATCGTCGCCAGTGCCGGCACGATGACTGCGCCATAGGTGTTGACCAGCCCCATGTATTTCAGCAGCAGGAACAGTGGCAGCATCGCCACCTGCGCCGGAATCACCAGCGCGCCGAGCAGTACCTGGAAGAGTCGCTGGCGCCCCTTGAACTCCAGCTTGGCGAAGGCATAGCCGGCCATCAGGTTGAAAGCGAGCGAGACCACCGTGATTGCGGTGGAGATCAGCAGGCTGTTGACCAGATAGCGACCCATGCCGGCGTTGAGGAACAGCTGGCGGTAGTTGGCGAGCGTCGGATGAGTCGGCAGGATGGGCGGCGGCAACGCACTCGCCTCGCCCTGTGGCATGAACGATACGGACAGCATGTACAGCAGCGGCGCGATGGCGATCGCCGCGACGCCGATCAGCAAGCCGTTGATGAGGGCCTTGGCCAGACGCGGACTCATGCCTTCTCTCCCTGGCGCGACAGCCGCAACATCGCTGCGGTCACCGCAAACATGATGACGAAAAGGATGAAGGCCACGGCGGATGCGGAACCGAGGTTCCACCACTTGAAGCCTTCTTCGTACATCAGGTACAGCACGGAAGTGGTGCTCTGCAGCGGGCCACCTTCGGTCATCACATAGGGCTCGGCGAACAACTGGAAGTAACCGGACACGGTGAGGATGCTCACCATCAGCATGGTCGGCTTCAGCATCGGCAACGTGATGTGCCGGAACTGGGCGACGGCCGAGGCGCCATCGATGCGCGCGGCTTCGTAGAGATCGCCTGGAATCGCCTGGAGGCCGGCCATGAAGATGATCATGTTGTAGCCGAAGTTCTTCCACACCGCGAACAGGATGATGGTCGGCATGGCCCAGTGCGGATCGCCCAGCCAGTCCACGGTCGGCATGCCGATCGAGTCCAGGGCGTAGTTGACCAGGCCGTACTTGGTGTTGAACAGGTAACGCCAGATCACAGCGACCGCGACGACCGTTGTCACCACTGGCGCAAATAGCGCCGTGCGGAAGAACGGCTTGAAGCGCGCGAGCGGTGAGTTGAGTAGCATCGCCGCACCCAGCGACGCGAACAGGGACAACGGCACGCCGACGACCACGAAATACACGGTGTGCCCCAGCGCCGACCAGAACAACGGACGCTGGAGCAGCTGCCAGTAGTTCTGCAGCGCGACGAACCGCAGGTTGCGGATATCGGCCAGTGCGTAGAGATCGTAGTCGGTGACCGAAAGGATCAGCGCCGCGATCACCGGCAGCAGGAAGAACAGGCCGAGGATGATCAGCGCGGGCGTGATGAACAGCCAGGCGGCGCGGGAGGTAGTCATGGCGATGCCTTGTGGCCGTGGTCGAGCATCCAGCGACGCTTTTCTAGAAGACGGTCGGCGCGGCGATCGATCTCGGCCGCGGCATCGTCGATGCTGATGTCGCCGTGGGCGGCCTGTGCGGCGACGAGCTGCATCTCGGTGACGATGCGTTCCCATTCGGCGACCGGTGGCGTGGGCTTCACGCGCTCGAGCTGCTCGCGGAAGGCGGTGGCCTTGTCGTCGTCACGCAAGGCCGGGGCCTCCCACGACGAACGGCGCGGCGGCATGTCGCCGAGGATCTGGTAGAAGCGCTCCTGGATCGCCGGGCGGGAGAGGAACTCGATCAGTGCCCAGGCGTCGTCCTTGTGCTTCGACGCACGGAAGATCACCAGGCTGGAGCCACCCGCATTCGATGCCCCGGGACCGTTCGGTCCTGGCAACGGTGTCGTCGCCCAGTCGCCCTGTTGTTCGGGCGGAAGCCGCTTGCGGAACTCGCCGATGTTCCAGGGGCCCGACAGGTAGAACGTGTAGAAGCCCTGGCCGAAGGCGGCCCACGGGTTGCCGACGCCGACGTTCGTCATCATCGGCGCCTGCTGGTTCTTGAACAGTGATACGTAGAAGGCCAGGGCTTTCTTGAAACCTGCGCTGCGGAAATTGCCGTAGCGCCCGTCGTCACGCAGCAGGGGTTCGTCCTGCTGCAGCGAGAGCGCGAGCAGCTGCTCGAACTCGTTGGTCGGCAACAGCACGCCGTACGTCTTGCCCGGCGGTTGCGACAGCTTCGCCATCATTGCCTGCCACTCGGGCCAGTCGCGCGGCGGATGGTCGTAGCCCACTTTCGCCAGAAGGTCCTTGCGATAGAACAGCAACCGCGTATCGACATACCAGGGCACGCCGTAGAGCCTGCCGTCGATGACGTTGGTCGACCAGATCGCGGGGAAGTAATCGTTCTTGTCGACCACCTTCGACGAAGCGACGCGTGCGTCGAGCGGTTCGATAGCGTCCAGCGCGACCAACTCCGGCACCCAGGTATTGCCGAGCTGGGTGATGTCGGGCGTCGAATCGCCGRCATACGCCGTCAACAGCTTCTGGTGCGCAGCCGTGAGCGGCAGCTGCTGCACGGAGACGTGCAAGCCTGGATGCTCGCGCTCGAACTCGGGGAGCAGCTTTTCCACCGCCTCGCCTTCGCGGCCGATGGTCCAGAACTGCAGGGTCCGCGTGCCCTCTTCCTGCTTCGCACAACCGGCCATCGCCGCGCCGGCCAGTGCCAGCACCGCGATGGCGCGGAGAACGCCGGTGACGCGACTCACCACAGGTTGGCGGCCGTATCGGCGTCAAGCCAGCCGCCGGTGAAGCCGGCGCGCTGCAGACCCTTGCGGATGTACGGGTTCTTCTTCATCACCGACCAGACGAAATCGCTGCGGTAGTTCTCGATCATCAGCACGATCGGGCCCTGGTCGATGCCCAGATGCACGGTATCGGCCCAGCCGAAGCCCGGCACCAGCTTGCCCGTGCGCACTTCGGTCTTGGTGTCGAAGGTCATGTTGAAGGCGTCGACGAAGCCGTACTTGGTATAGATGTACTGGCCGTACTTCTTCTTCATTTCCTCGAGCGCGGGGATGGCGATTTCGGGTGCGAAGGCGATCGAACCACCGGCGGCCGTGGGCACGATGGTGCCGTCGTCGGAGATGTAGTCCAGGCCGGCGCCACGCGCGGTGTAGCCGGCGTACGTGCGTTCCTTGTCACCCTGCTTGACGATCAGGCCGCCGGGGCCGTTGCTCGCGGTAAGACCCCAGATGTTCTTGCCGTAGCCGTTCCAGCCGCCGGGGTTGGCCACCGCATAGGCCTGCTGGGAGTACGCGGCGCGGCGGCTGTTCTCGAAGTAGYCCATGTTGTGGTCGCGGCCCCAGGCGTCGCGGATACCGCGGAAGTCGACCCAGGTATGGCTGTACTGGTGACCGAACAGCGGTGCGAAGTTGAGGAAGGTCTGGCCGTGGAACTCGCCCCAGGTCTTGTCGTAGGTCGCGGTCCAGGCCTGCCAGGCATCGTCGCCGACGGGATGGGTGGGCGAGCCCAGGGCAAGGATGTAGACCAGCATGCCTTCGTTGTAGCCGGCCCAGTCGTGCGGAATCATCTTGCCGCCAGGGGTCCAGCCCATGCTGATCAGCGCACCGTGGTTCTGTGCCCACGTCCATTCCACGCGACGGTAGATGTCGTCGGCAAGCTGGCGGATCTGCGCTTCCTTCGGATCGTCGTGGTCGTAGTAGCTCTGCGCGAACAGGATGCCGCCGAGCAGCAGGGTCGTATCCACCGTGGAGACTTCCGTCCAGCGCGCTTCACGCTCGCCGGTCTGCATGTTGAGGAAGTGGTAGAAAAAGCCCTTGTAGCCGGTGGCGCCGTCTTCGGCATCGTTCTGCGGGGCGTCGTGGAAAAACTTCAGGGTGGCCAGCGTGCGCTCCACCGCCTGGTCGCGCGTGATGTAACCCCGCTCCACGCCCACGCCGTACGCCGTCAGGCCGAAGCCGACCGAGGCGATCGAAGCGAAGGAGGGACTCGGGTAGTGATCGGGAATGAGGCCGTTGGTCGGGTTGCCGCTGTCCCAGAACCATTGGAAAGTGCGTTTTTCCAGCTCGACCACCATCGGCGGGACGACGTGGAGATCCTTGAGCGTCGCGGCCGACGTGTGTTTGGCCTTCGCAGGTTCTTTCTGCGCGAGGGCAAGGGGAGCAGTCGTGGCGAGCATGACACCGAGGGTCAGGGCGAGGCGCTTGATCGTAGTGGCTTTCATCGAACGAATCCTTTGGTACTTCTCACCGTGGCGCATGTAAACGTTTACGCCAACCAGACAAATAAAAGTCCCGGAGGACTTTGCTTGCCGTACAAAAGCAGCGCCCGCGGGGAGACTCGCGGGCGCCGAAAGTATGGCGCATCCGGCAGGCCGGATGCGCCAGTCGATCAGAACTTCATGCCGATGGTGAAGCGGGCGGTACGCGGCAAGTAGGTGATGTTGCCCTGCTTGTTGTACGTCACGCCGTTCGGATTGAACACGCCGCCCGAACCCCACGCGGTGGTGTAGTCGGCGAAGTTCTGCCAGTTGAACAGGTTCAGGATGTCAAAGCGGGCGTAGATCTTGGTGTCGCCAGTGATGATGAAGTCCTTGGTGAACTGGATATCGATATCTCGGTAACCCCAGATATCTCCGCCGACCAGGAACTTCGAGCCGTTCGGCGTACCGGACACCGGGTTGCAGCCGCTGCCGGTAGGCAGGATGGCGCCGTAGCAGGCGATATCGTTCTTCGGCAACGGCGTTGCGAGGGTCAGCTTGATCGAGGCATTGATGCCCCACGGCAGGTCGACCGCACCGGTACCGACGAAGCGATGCTTCGCGACGGCGTTCGAGGTGATGAACGGGTAGTCGTTGATCGAGGCTTCGTCGAACGAGTAGTGCTCGTTGATATCGCGGTTCTGCTTGGCGTGCGAGAACGTGTACGCCAGGCTCGTGCTCCAGCCGGACTCCACGGTGTACGGCTTGTTGGCCGACAGCAGGACCTGCGTGGTGCGCGTCGAGATGCCGTTGTTACCGATGATCAGGCCGCCCATGTTCGGCACGCCATTGCCCCAAGGCTGTGAACCGCCCTGGAAGAACTGGCCGTTCGGGAAACGGTTGCCAAGCGTGAAGACGAAGCCATCGCGCGAAAGCACGCGGGTCACCGTGGCATCGGTCTGCCAGTCGCCGACGGTGTTGGACATGCCGAGGCTGAACTGGTCGGAGTAAGGCGCCTTCAGGTGATTATTGAGCATGTCCACTTCCTGGCCGGAGTTACCGCCGGAAAGCAGGCTGTTCAACACGCCCTGGCCACCCGTCAGGTAAGCCGGGTTGAACGGAAGGCAGTTCGACGCGCCCGTGTCGCACGGGTGGGTCGGCAGGTTGAAATTGAGCGTGGTCTGCGGCAGCGTCAGCTTGGTCTGCTCGACCTGCAGGTAATCGAACAGGTTGCGGTCATAGGCGCGGCCCGCACCACCGTGGATCACGTGTTCTTCGTCGCCGAAGAGGTCGTACGAGAAGCCAAGGCGCGGCTGCCACTCACCCTTATAGGCTTTGCGGTTGTTACCCGTGCTGATGTAATCGTTGACGTTCACACCGCCCTTCGCGAGCGACTCCGCGTAGGTCTGGCCGACCGGCGCGCCCGCGTACGGGTCCTGCGAATTGAGCGCATCGAGCACACGCTGCGGCGTCACGTAATTCGTGTACTGCGGCGTAACCTCGTAGTCCCAGCGCACGCCGAGGTTCAGGGTCAGGTGGTCGTTAACCGTCCAGTCGTCCTGCGCGAACATGCCGTACTGACGCGACGTGGTGTTGGCCACGCCATCCACACCCGGGAGCTGTGTGGCGTAGAAAACCTTCCACGGCTGTGCCGACGTGCCGGTGGGATTCACGTCGTAGAAGAACTGCGGGTTCGAGGCTGCGGCATCCGCGGCCTTCAGTTCGATCGACTTGTACTTGTAACCGAACTTGACGACGTGATCGCCGTGCCATTCCAGGTCGTTGAAGGTGAACGTATCGGAGATGCTCGGACCTTCCTGGCTCTTGTCCGAGATACCGCGGGGATCGGCCGAACCCGTGGTGAGGATCGTGGCGTCCTGCTGCGGCTGGTACGTGTAGGTCGCACCATTGCCGACGACCGTAGGAACGGCGCGCAGGTACGCGTTCTCATAGGTAAAGATCAGCTCGTTGTACCAGCTGTCCGCACTGTGGGCCCACTTGAAGGTGCCGCGCGTATCGTGATTGTTGTTGTCGAGCCCGGCCGAAGCCGTCACGCCGCTGCCGACATTCGAGACCTGGGTCTCACGACGCACCTGGGTGCTGATCTCGATGCGGTCACGATCGGTCAGTTCCCAGTCGATCTTGCCGAAGTAGAGCTTTTCGTTGAACGGAATATTGGCCGGGCCGAGTTCCGCCTGTGCGGAGGCCGGCAACAGTGCGCCAGCGTTCGGGTTGTTGACGCTGTTCGGCACGACGGAAATCGGCGTGTCGAATTTCTTCTCTTCGTAGGCCACGAAGAAGTGCATCTTGTCCTTGATGATCGGGCCGCCGAGCGCGAAGCCGTATTCCTTCGACTCGGACTCGACCTTCTTGCCGGAGGACTTCTCGATCGGCGTGCGGTTGCGGAACGCGTCGTTGGTGTACGTACCGAACACTTCGCCGTGGAATTCGTTGGTGCCCGATTTGGTGTCAGCCGTGATCGCCGCGCTCGAGACCTGGTCGTACTCGGCCTTGTAGTTCGAGGTGATCACCTTGTATTCGCCGATCGCCAGCTGCGGGAATGGGTTGCCCTGGCTACCACTCTGGCCGGAGACGCCGCCTTCCTTCACGTAGCTCTTCTGGCTCACGCCATCGATGTAGACGTTGGTCGAGCTGGTGTTCTGCGCACCGCCGCGAAGCGACGTGTTGCCCTTGGCATCGACGCTGAAGACCATGCCCGGCACGGTATCGGCGAATTCGAGGAAGTTACGCGAAGCCTGCGGAATGGTCGCGATCTGGTGAAGCGAGATCGTCTGGCCGACTTCCGGGGTCTTCACTTCCTGGATCGTCGTGGCGGCGACGGTGACGCCTTCCATCGCGGTCGCATTCGCTGCGTTGGCGGTCGTGCCCTGGGAGGTTGGGGCCGCCAGGTTCACGGTGGCCGTGGAGGCGACCGTCAAGGTGATGTTCTGTTCGGTGGCCGGACCTGCGTCCACGCGATACGTCGCCGGCGGCAGGCCGTTGATCACGTAGGAGCCATCGGCGCCAGCGGTCGCATGACGGGTCAGGCCGGTCTGCGGATTGAACACGGTGACGTTGGCGCCCGGCGTGGCCTTGCCTCGCAGCGTGGCGTTGGCGGTCTGCGCGAACACGGCGCCGGGTGCGATCGCGGTGGCGACCGCGGCAGCGATGACGCTGACCAGCAGTTTTTTCTTCAGTTGCGACGAAACCTTCATGAATCCCCTCTCCCAAATGGTTCTAGCGTTGCTGTCCGGTCCGGCGGAGCGTGAAGCACGGTGGTCGACTATTTTTTTGAGAGCGTTACGCCCCCGTGCTATCCCGCCCGTTCCGCGGATGCGGACCGGAAGTTCGTTCGGATGTCCTGTGATTGACGCCGTCCCTGATGTTCCAGCCACGGCTCGGCAAGCCGTGTATTCCAACGGGCGTCAGGCCCGTCGTCTTACCGTGTCGCTCCCGCCACATGAGGCGCGAACGACGATTTCGGTGCCGACGACGTGCGGCTCGGGAGCGGCGTCATCGGGTGCTTCGATCATGGCGGCGAGGCGCTCGAGAGCGGCTTCACCCAGTTCGGCGATGCGAATGCGCACCGTCGTCAACGGCGGCGAGACGTAACGCGCCATCGGGATATCGTCGAATCCGACCACGGCGATGTCGTCCGGCGTACGCACCTTCGCTTCGGCGAGGGCGGACAGGCAGCCGATGGCCATCATGTCGTTCGCGGCAAAAATTGCATCCGGGCGCGGCACCATGGCCAGGGCCTGCTTGCCGGCGTGGTAGCCGGATTCCTCGGTGAAATCGCCGTGCAGCACGGCAGCGCGGCCACCCAGGCCGGCGGTGGACAGCGCATCGCGGTAGCCGCGGATGCGCTCCTGGACGTCGTGGTTCACTTCCGGGCCGGCGATGAAAACGATGCGCTTGCGGCCCAGGCCGAGCAGATGTTCGGTCATGGCGCGAGCGCCACCGAAGTCGTCCACGTCCAGCGAGGCATGCCGCTCCGAGCGCACGTGGCTGTTGATCAGCACGGTCGGCAGCACGATCGGCAGGTTCTCGTCGAGGAAGGCTTCATCGGCATGCGGCGACATCACTAGCAGGCCGTCCACGCGGCCCTGCATCGCACGCAGCGCGATGGCCGCCTCCGTGGCATCGCCATGGGAGCTGGAGACCAGCAGGTAAAGGCCACGGGCGCGTGCGGCCAGGTCGATACCGCGAATGAGTTCGGAGAAGAACGAGCCGTGCAGATCGGGCAGGAGGGCGCCGATGGTCTGGGTCCGGCGGGTGATCAGGCTGCGCGCAGCATTGTGCGGAACATAGCGAAGGCGGGTCGCAACTTCACGAATGCGCTTCTGGGTTTCCGCAGTGACGCCGCCATGGCCGTTCAGGGCACGGGAGACGGAAGCCACGGAAACGTTGGCCATTCTCGCGACGTCTTTGATGGTCACACTCACGCGTTTCTACCCTTTCCCCTGACCCCGGAGGGCTGACGGCGCGGAACGTAAACGTTTTCATGTCAGCTTGTAAAGCGTTCGAAAACAAGGGCTTGTTGCAGTGCAGTAGTAATCTGGACGTTACGGGATACCACTTGCCCGCACCTGTTAAAAATCCGTGCGGTGTCAGCGGTTTGAGTGGTACGTAAACGTTTGCGGCGACGCAGCAGGCAAAGGTGACGAGCCCGTCACGGAAGTGAATGATTGCCTTGTTTAGTAACGCGCGTTACATGCTGAACCGCGACTTCTTACGACGCGATGTGGGAGCCGATTCATCGGCGATCCGCAGCAGCGGGCCAGATCACCGCGGGGACCCATCGCCGCTTGAGCGGCTCCCACATAGAGCCGACTCTCAGGCTTGCTGGGTGGTCGCCGAGGTGGCCGCCGTGACGACCGCCCGCTTCGACGACCAGACACTGCACGGATCGCCCTCCACGGCACGCCTGCGTGTAGCAATGCCGAGCCAGGCGAAGCCGACCCCCATGGCGATGGCGACGAGGTCGACGCCGAGGACGGCGAAGCGGCCTTCAGCCAGAGTGCGCATGAGGCGGTCGCCGTGGATCGTCACGTCGAGGATGCCTACAGCGACGCTGACCAGGGCGGTCGCCCAGAGCAAATCCACAGCGGCCTTGGCCGGGCGACGCCAGAAGGTCCAGATCACGGTAGCGGCAAACGCCGTGAAGCACACGGGCTGGACGATCGCCTCGGGAGTGGCACCGAACAGCGGGCCGATGAGGTTGCCCAGGAAGGTCACCGAGATGGCGAAGCAGGAGCCGATGCACACGCCCACGGTCGCCGTGGCCATGGCGCGTACCTTCATCGGCTGCTCGGCCTGACGGCGCTTACGGCGCGTCTCGATGTAGAGCAGGTTGCCGGAATAGAACAGGAACGCGCCGGCCAACCCGAGCAGGAAGTACAGCCAGCGCAACGACACGTTGCCGAACGAGCCGAAATGCAGGCCGAAGATGGCCGAGTAGGTGGCGTGGTTGGCATCGCGGGCCCCACTCACCTGTACTCGCAGCACGTGACCGTCGGTGGCATCGAGCGCGACCATGCCGTATTCGCCGAGCGTCTTGGTCGAGGTGCCGCGTACTTCGGCCGCCGCGCCCTCCTGGCCGTAATGCATGTAACGCATGTAGTCGGGTTCGAAGTTCGCCGCGCCCGAGGCAAGTGCCGCCTGGCGTGCTCGCGCGCCGAGTTCGGCCGGTGTGAGCATGATGGCGCTGCCGCCCTTCGCCGCGGTCTCCGGCAGGGCGCTGGTCATGCGCTCGAACGCCGGCAGCAGTTTTCCGTCGAAGGCCACCGTGTTGAACGCCATCAGCATGACCATGGTCAGGCAGAGGAGCGCGCCGGTGATGGCGAAGATGATGTGGAAAGGCAGGCTGAGGATGCCGATGACGTTGTGCGCGTCCTGCCACAGCCGCTTGAGGTTATGGCCTGGACGCAGCGCGAAGAGCTCGCGCACGAGGTTGGGCAGGTGGATCAACAGGCCGGTGAGCAAGGCCAGCCCGTAGATCACGCTGACGATCCCCATCAGGTAGATGCCGATCGCCGGGATGCCCAGGTCGTAGTGCAACTCGTAGACGAAGTCCGCCAGCGCGTGCTCATGGTCTTCGGCATCGCGTGCGCTGCTTTCGTCCAGTGTCTGCGTCTTCCAGGTGCCGTCCTTGTCCATCCAGTAGGCGGCGACCTCGTGCGACGGATGATCGGCGGGGAAGGTCACGCCAATCTGTTCACGCGCACCGGGATGCGTGGCGACGATGCCCTCGAGCATCGTCTCGACGCGATCCATCGTGTCGGCGCGGGCCATCTCGGCCCGGGGCGAGGCCCAGGTGTCGATCTCGTCGTGGAACATGGTCAACGCGCCGGCATAGAACGCGATGAACAGCGCGAAGCCGGCCAGCAGGCCGGTCCAGGTATGCACGACGGTGAAGGTGCGGAGGGTCGAGGCTTTCATCGGATCAGAGCCCCGGCATCGTGTGCTTGGCAAGGAACAGCGCGCCGAACGCGGCGAGATTCGCCACGGCCAGCCAGGCCCAGGCACGGGCGCCACTGCGGAACAGATAGGTGGCCCCCATGATCCCGGTCCAGACCGGGAAGAAGGCGATCAGGAACGGCAACGTCACGGACTCGCTGGAGCCGGGCCAGATCCAGATCGCCACGGCGACCAGCGCCAGCGCCAGCGGCAGGCCGAGCAGGATGCCGGCGAAGGTCTTGGCCAGCATCAGCGGGGCTTCCGTTCGGAGGCGGGACGCAGGAGCCAAACGGCATAGGGAAAGGCGACGGCGCCGAGCATCAGCGAGGTCAGGGCGGCGAAGATGCCTGGGAGTGAGGTCTCACCGCCGATCCAGGCAGCGAAAGCGAGCACAGCAAAGATCCATGCAGCCGTGCGGGCCTTGCGCGCCAGGGGGCGAACTAGCAGGCGCTGGTTAGGCGCTGCAAGATAAGCGAGGGCCATGGCGACGAGAGCCGCCACGCAACCAAGGACATTCATATATGCGTTGCCAGGCCGGGCTGATTGATAATTATTATCATTCAGTCCGGCCTGGTCAATCGATATGCGTTGAAGCGTTGCGACGAAGCCCCTGGCTACCCCCATGAATGGCCTCAGATGCCGCAGGTGGAGAAAATGACGGCTTCGAAGGCGTCGTCGTCGAATTCCGTCCCGAACGTCATGGATTCGGCAAACATTCGCGACTTTATTAAGCGTGTGCAGGCAATTGGCTCGCCGGTGTCGAGCCCTACCCTGATCAGCGCTTGCGTCAGGTAGGCGGTTCCATCGCCACCGTTGACGACTTCCATGAACACTCCTTCGATATCCGCTCCGTGGAGGGCGACGCCGAAATGCTTGCCGACATAGGCGGCGTAATGCCGAGAGTATTCGAGCGCCTGAACCCGCGATCGCGCTTCCGCTCCCCCCGTCGAAAACAAAGCACAACCCGCCAGGCACGTGGCGAGCACAAACCTGAGCTTCGGCGTGTTCATGGCAGTGTCGCCAAGACAGCATTGGCGACATGGCTGCTGTCGACGGCAACGCCCACAGCGTAAGAACCACTGCTCGACATCGTCGCGACGGCATTGCCAGTGCCGCCGCCTAGCAGCGGCACCGGTGTGAGCACGGATGGAAACGCGGGATTCCACACAGCAGCCTGGCCGTGCTCATCGTCGTTGACACCCATCACCAGGACGAGGTCGTTCGCGCCGAGCCCTGTCGCGACGACGTTGGTGCCGGGATGCAACGCCGGAAGGGAAATCGGGACATTGAAGTTGGGCGTGCCACTGGCGAGATTGATGTACCCCGCGTTCGAACGTCCGTCACTGGTCCGGTACTGAAACACCATGTGTCCGGCATCGTTGAGCGCAAGGCCGGTGCTCGCCTGCCCGACCGTGTCGCCCGGGAAATTGGGCAGGGACAGGACGGCGGCGCTGCTCGTGGTGGAGAACCACACCGCGGCTCGCGCAAACGGCGGTGCGGCGAAGACACATTGGCCGACGACCTGCGACGGCACATTGATCGAGCCCGCGACGCAGAAAGTGGCCGTCGAGAATTTCGCCAGATCGCTGGTGACATAGGCTCCCAGCAAGCCTGTCGGGGTCGCAATCCGCGGGACGACGGTCCCGCTACCGCTGGGGCAATCGAGCAGGACGGTTGGGTTACCCGCGACGGCCTGCGCCTGTACGTCGACGGCCGCGCAGTTGTCGCCTCGTGTCGACACCTGCACCGGCGTGCTCGAACCCGCGGGCCAGACGACCGCTGTCGAGGCGCCATTGCCGGCGATACTCTGCCCGGCGATCGCACCGAACTGGTTGTATGCCGTCGCGGCGGAGCTGACGTCGGCCAGCAGGCCGAGGCCTAGCAAGCCGGGCAAGGGGGCAAGTTTCGCCGGCGTGGTAGCCGGCGACGATGCGCTCCACGACACCGCAAACCCCACACTGCTCGCATCGACGCAGGCGCCGGCGATCCGTCCGCCGTTGGTGATGCCGCTCGCGCTGCACGACTGCCCGGCGACCAGGGGCGCCAGGGAAACTTCGGTGCCGGTGACAGCGATCCACGCCACGGTCGGCCCGTTGGTGTTTGCGGGGCGACAGGCGCCCACGGCGACGCCTGCGTCATTGACATCCACGGCGCTGCACTGGGCGCCGGAAGCATGGCCGAGGTTTGCAATGGTGGCGGCGGGTGCCGGAGGGGATACGCCCACCGCGGCCAGGATGCCGAACAGGGCTGACGATACCGATTTCGCGGTGTTGCGCATGGCGACTTCTCCTTGTCTGAGCGGTGGATCTCCTTCGTCCGAACTTAGACCTCGCCGGGACGCTCTGAAATACCTCTTTGGTTGTAGGGCGTGGTCAAAGAATCACCACCTGCTCAAGTTTTGACCAAACCGACCGTTAACTGAATACGGGGGTTAAGTAAAACTAGCGTTAACCCTCCTGTTAAATTAGAATTAACACCTCACGAATCACCGCGTTGGCGCGTCTCGCCACGCAGTGCGACAGGAAATCACGGTAACTCGTTGAAATAAAAGCCATGTTGACCACCATCCTCATTGCCACCACCTTCGTCGCCTTCGCACTTGCGGCGGCCTCGGTGCGACGCATCCCGGAAGGTCAGGTCTACAGCGTGCGCCGCCTCGGCCGCTCGCCTGCGCTGCTTACCGCCGGAACCCACGTTGTCCTGCCGGTGATCGACCGCGTCTTCCACAAGATCGACCTCGGCGGCCAGGTGCTGCGCTTCGAAGGCGGTACGGTTTACTGGCAGGTGCTCGAGCCCGAAGTGGCCGACGAAGTCATCGACGAAGCGCCCGAAATGATTCGCAGCAATGTCGTCGCCGCCCTGCGCGACGCGAGCACGGCCCACCAGGCCGACCGCCGCGCCGTCGGCACCCAGCTCAAGCACACGATGAACGGCTCGCTGCGTTCGCGCGGCATGCTGGTCACACGCGTCGAGCTCGACGCCGCCTGATCCCGCGCTGGCGCCTTCGCGTCGGCGCTTTCATACTCTTCCGCCCCTTCACCATTCCCGGTGCTGCATGACTGCGCGCGAAGCCCTGCAAACCCAGCTCGAACGCGGCATCGCCACGCTCGGCACCGCCTTGCCCGAGGGCGCCGTCGCCCGGCTGCTCGATTACCGCGAGCTGCTCGAGCGCTGGAACTCGGCTTACAACCTCACCGCGGTGCGCAACGCGGACGAGATGGTGGCGCGCCATCTGCTCGATTCGCTGGCCATCGTTCCCTTCGTCGAGGGCACCACCCTCGCCGACCTGGGCACGGGTCCGGGGCTTCCGGGCATCCCGCTGGCGATCGCCGAGCCGGCGCGCGAGGTGCTGATGGTCGACTCGAACGGCAAGAAGGTCCGCTTCCTCCGTGAGGCGATCCGTTCGCTGAAGCTGACCAACGGCCGCGCCCTGCAGAGCCGGGTCGAGGATGTCGAGGGTACGTTCGACTGCATCACCGCCCGTGCCTTCGCCAGCCTGGCCGACATGCTGGGCTGGGGCGGTCATCTGCTGGCGCCGGGCGGCGTGTGGCTGGCGATGAAGGGCAAGCATCCGGCCGAGGAGCTGGATGGGGTGCCGGCCGGGTTTACCGTCGAGGGGATTCATGTGCTGACGGTGCCGGGCGTGGAGGGTGAACGGCATCTGGTGGTGATCAGACGGGCGTGAGCCGCTGAAGGCCCGTCGCGAGCACCCATCGCCGATGAATCGGCTCCTACCGAGCACACGGCGCTTGCCGCGTCTAGGGCGCAGCCTCCCGGCAATGCTACGCTAGCGCCCCTTCCGCGCACGGTAGATAACGACCCTCCATGGCCCGCATCCTCGCAGTCGCCAACCAGAAAGGCGGCGTCGGCAAGACCACCACCTCCGTCAATCTCGCCGCGGCCCTGGCCGCCGCGCGGCGCAAGGTGCTGCTTGTCGACCTCGATCCGCAGGGCAACGCCACCATGGCGTCGGGCGTGGACAAGCACGAGGCCAAGCCGAACGGCTGCGAAGTGCTGTTGGGCGAGGTGGAGATCGGCAGTGTGCTCAAGCGCACCGAGGCCGGATACGACCTGCTGCCGGGCAATGGCGACCTCACTGCCGCCGAGCTGAAGCTGATGGACGGCATGGCGCGCGAGCACCGGCTGAAGGAACAGCTGGCCAAGGTCGCGGACAACTATCACACCATTCTCATCGACTGCCCGCCGTCGTTGCATCTGCTGACGCTCAATGCGCTCACCGCGGCCGACGGCGTGCTGATTCCCGTGCAGTGCGAATACTTCGCGCTGGAAGGCCTGTCGAGCCTGCTCGATACGATCAAGGCCGTGCGCATGCGCCTGAACCCGGAGCTCGAGGTCGAAGGCCTGCTGCGCACCATGTACGACGTGCGCAACAACCTCGGCAACGAGGTCTCGGCCCAGCTCACCCAGCATTTCGGCGACAAGGTGCTGCGCTCGATCATTCCGCGTAACGTGCGTCTTGCCGAGGCCCCCAGCCACGGCCAGCCGATTCATCTCTACGATCGCGGGTCCCGCGGCGCCATCGCTTACATCGGCCTCGCCGGCGAAATCATTCGTCGCGAACGCGCCATGTATGCGGCCCAGGACGCGGCAAGCGACACCCCCGAGACCGACGACGCGGCGCCCGACGCCACCGACGCGGCTCCGACGGCACCTTAAGGAACTCCCGATGGCAGCAGCGAAGAAACGTGGACTTGGCCGTGGCCTGGACGCCCTGCTCGGTGGTGGCGCCGGTCCCGACGCCGGTCCGTCGATCGTCGAGCAGGAAGGCGAGCTGCGACTGTTGCCGATCCACCAGATCCAGGCCGGCAAGTACCAGCCGCGCCGCCATTGGAACGACGAGGCCCTCGACGAGCTCGCCGCCTCGATCAAGGCCCAGGGCCTGATCCAGCCGGTGGTGGTCCGCGCCATCGGCAAGAACAGCTACGAGCTGATCGCCGGCGAGCGTCGCTGGCGCGCGGCGCAGCGCGCCTCCATGAGCGAGATCCCGGCACTGGTCAAGGACGTGCCGGAGCAGTCCGTGCTCGCCATGGCCCTGATCGAGAACATCCAGCGCCAGGAACTGACCCCGCTCGAGGAAGCACAGGCCCTGCAGCGCCTTATCGACGAGTTCGACCTCACGCACCAGCAAGCGGCCGATGCCGTCGGCCGTTCGCGTGCCGCCGTGTCGAACCTGCTGCGTTTGATCGATCTGCCGGCATCGATCAAGACGCTGCTCGACGAGAGCAAGCTGGAAATGGGCCACGCCCGCGCCCTGCTCACCCTGCCGCACACGATCGCCGAGCCGCTGGCGCTGGAAGCCGCGCGCCATGGCTGGACCGTGCGCGAACTGGAAGAGGCCGCCCGTAAGGCGCAGCTGGCGCCGAAGGGCAAGGCCAAGGCCAACCCGACGGACCCGAACATCGCCAACCTCGAACGCGAGCTGGCGGAGCGGTTCGCCACCCGGATCGAACTGGCGCACGGCCGCGGCGGCAAGGGCAAGCTGGTCATCCACTACCATAGCCTCGACGAGCTCGACGGCATCCTGACCAAGGTCCGCTGAGCGCGGCCCTGACAGGTCGCGTCTGAAAGGAAATGGCCATGCCTCCGGTCCATAAGGACGTGAACCCGAAGCAGCGCCAATACGAAGCGATGGTGCGCGCCCTGTCGGCCGACCTTTACCGGTTCGCCTTCTGGCTGTCGCGCAACGAATCCGTGGCCCAGGACCTGGTCCAGGAGACCTTCCTGCGCGCCTGGAAGAATCTCGACTCCCTGCGTGACGCCGAATCCGCCAAGCCCTGGCTGATCACCATCCTGCGCCGCGAACATGCGCGGATGTACGAACGAAAGCGCTTCGACACCGTCGAGCTGGATGACACCGTGCCCGAAGAAGCCGCCTTTGCCAGCCCCGAGCGCAGTGGCGATGCCGCCCAGGTGCGCGACGCCATGCTCAAGCTGCCCGACAAGTACCGTGAACCCCTGGCCATGCAGGTGCTCGGTGGCATGAGCTGCGACGAGATCGCGGCGGCTACCGACCAGCAGCCGGGCGCGGTGATGACCCAGTTGTTCCGTGCCCGCCAGCGTCTGAAGGACCTGCTCGGCGGACGCGCCGCGGCTGAAGGAGGCCGGAAATGAACTGCCTCGAATTCCGCCGCCGCATCGGTGCCGAGCCACGCTCGCGTGCCCCCGAACTGCTCGCCCATCGGGATAGCTGCAAGGACGGCTGTGCCGCCTTCTGGCAGCGCGCCCAGCGTTTCGACGACGACCTCGAAGCCGCCCTGGCCATTCCC
This sequence comes from Luteibacter sp. P1_D3, assembly GCF_056406135.1. Lineage (NCBI taxonomy): Bacteria > Pseudomonadati > Pseudomonadota > Gammaproteobacteria > Lysobacterales > Rhodanobacteraceae > Luteibacter > Luteibacter sp. P1_D3. Next base: position 22,798 of record NZ_JBFUAT010000008.1, read on the forward strand.
CTTCCCGAAGGTCTGGTGGATCGCATCCTGCTTGCCCAGGCCACGGGTGAACGTCGTCGGCAGGTCGGTCGGCGCCGCGTCTGGATGGCTATGGCTGCCTCGGTCGTCCTCGCCTTTGCCGGCGTCGGCATGATGTGGCGTCAGAATGATCTCAACTCGCTGCCGGCACTCGCCGTGGCTCACATGCCGGGCGAGATCGGCTCGTTAAGCCTGACCCGACCCATGACCGATGCCCAGGTCGAGGCCGGTTTCATCGGCCGGGCGACCCGTCTCAAGGGTCCGATGCCGGCGGGCGTCACCTACGTGCATGACTGCACGGTGGGCCCGTATCCGGTGGTGCACCTGGTGACCCGCATGAACGATGAGCCGGTCGTCGCCCTGTATATGCCGGGCAAGATGGACACCCAGCCCGGCACTTTCGAGCGTGACGGCTGGGAAGGCCGGCAGATGCCGCTGCGTGGAGGCACGCTGGTGGTCCTTGCCCAGCAGGGCGCCAGCCGTAGCGCGATGGACGCCGTGGAGCGAGGCTGGCGTGCCGCGATCGAGGGGCCGGCCCCGCAGACGGTCGGCCAGATCTGAACGAAACCCGCGGGCCCGGCCCCATCCCAGGCCGGTTGGGCGATAATGCCGCCCCGATCGAGCCAGCCCCGGAATCGCGATGACCGACCTCGCTGTAGTCGTGCCCGTCTTCAACGAGCGCGACAACATCCCGCCCCTCCTCGCCGAGATCGCCTCGGCCCTGCGTGGCCGGATCGACTTCGAGATCATCTACGTCGACGACGACAGCACCGACGACAGCGTCGCCGTGCTGACCGCAGCCAAGGCGCAGTACCCGGAACTGCGGGTCATCCGTCACCTCGCCCGCAGCGGGCAGAGCACCGCCGTGTGGAATGGCGTGCGCAACGCCCGCGCGCCCTGGATTGCCACGCTCGACGGCGATGGTCAGAACGATCCGGCCGATATCCCCAAGCTGCTCGACGCACGCGCGGCCGCGCCGACGCTCAAGCTGTTCGCCGGCTGGCGCGTCACCCGCCGCGACAGCTTCAACAAGCGCATTTCCTCGAAGGTCGCCAACGCGGTGCGCTCGCGCATGCTTCAGGACAGCACCCCGGATACCGGTTGTGGCCTGAAGCTGTTCGAACGCGAAACCTTCCTGCGCCTGCCCTACTTCGACCACATGCACCGCTATCTGCCGGCGCTCGTGAAGCGCGCGGGCTTCGCCAGTCAGAGCGTGCCGGTCGGGCATCGTCCGCGTACGGCGGGGACGTCGAAGTACGGGATGCTGGATCGGCTGTGGGTCGGGCTTGCCGATCTGCGCGGCGTGGCGTGGTTGATGCGGCGGGCCAAGGTCACGCGCACCGAAGAGGTGTGATGCTCTTTACGGGAGCTCAGCGCAACAACATCCGCGGCTGCCACGCATCCAGCGCCCGCGCCGTCCGCTCCCGCCCCAGCTCGATCAACTCCCGCGCCCGGTAGAACTCATACACCGTGGAAACGTTGCGCGGAATCTCGACCAGCACGTCCGGCTGGTACGCGGCGAGACGCAGACGCGACAGATTGGCCTGCATGAGGTCCATGGCCTGGGTCATCAGGTCGAACGCGCCCGGGTCCCTCAGTTTGGGCTTCCCGTCCGACGAGGGCAGCACGCGGCCGATCAGGCGTCCGAGCTTGGCGGCGTAGCCCTGGTCGGTGGTCACCGTGACGTCTTTCTCGGGCGGCTTCTGCAGCTCGGCCGCACCGTCCACGCTCACGGCGATGACGTAGTCGGCCTCCTCGCGCATCAACGGCAGCACCGGCAGCGGATTCAGCAGCGCACCGTCGACCAGGCGGCGCCCGTCGTGGATGTAGGGGCGGAACAGGGTCGGGATGGCGATGGATGCGCGGATGGCATCGAAGAGGGGACCCTTCGTCAGCCACACCTCGCGTTCGCGATCCAGATCGGTGGCGACGGCGGTGTAGGAGATGTTGAGCTCCTCGATGTTCACCTCGCCGATGAGCTCGCGCAGGGCCGCCATGATCCGGTCGCCCTTGATGAAGCCACCGCCGGAGAAGCTCCAGTCGACCAGGCGCAGCACGTCGAACCGCGCCAGGGCGGACACCCAGTCGCGATAGACGTCCAGCTTGCCCATGCCGTAGATGCCGCCGATCAAGGCGCCCATCGATGTGCCGGCGATGGCGACGATCTCGAAACCGCGTTCCTCGAGCACCTCGATCGCACCGATGTGAGCGAGCCCCTTGGCCGCCCCTGCGCCGAGCGCGAGGGCGACGCGTGGCTTTCGCGGCATGCCACTGACGGCGGGCAACGCRCCCGGATCCGCGATATCGATCTCACTCATGCAGCGGCGGCGCTCAGTGGTGGTTGTTCGAACTGTTCTGATAGCCGGTCAGGGCCAGCTGGAGCAGGATTTTCATTTCTTCGCGTAGTGGCAGCGGTGACACGATCTCGGCGTCCGGCCCGTACTTGAGGACGTCCATCAGCAGTTCGCGCGAGTTCGAATACGGCACTTTGAGTTCGTAGCGGCCATCCGGCAGCGACTCGCCCTTCTGCTGCGAGTGCCAGTGTTCGTCGGCTACCCAGCGAGCGGCGTGCGACGAGAAACGGATGGTCGCCCAGGCCTTGGGCTTGCCGGCGAAGATGCCGTAGCTGGAGGCGAGCAGGTCGTTGAGTTCGGCGTCATCGACGTCCTTCGCCTTGGCTTCCAGCGATTGCGGATCGGCGATGCGGTCGACGGCGAAGCTGCGCAGGGCTTCACGATCGTGGTCCCAGACATCCAGGTACCAGTTGTCGCGGTAGTGGGTGAGGCGCTGCGGCGACACCGTGCGCTTGGAGTCGGCATTCGTCGTGCGAGCGCGGTAACGGAAGCTCAGCTGGCGACGCTCGAGCGTCGCGCCCGCGACGATGCGGAACACCTGCTGGTCCATCTTGCGCGCGCCCCAGGAAATCACCCGGATGCGGTCTACCGGCAACGCCTTGCCGCTGCCGTGATCGGAAAGCAGTCGCTCGATGCGCGCCTTGAACGGCGCCAGCGCGCCGGCGAGGACGCCCGGATCGGATCGGCCGATGAGCTCGTTGAGAGCCATCAGCGCGGCCAGCTCGTCGCTGGTCAGCCACAGGCCGGGCAACTCGAAGCTGTCGGCCTCCGAAGCGTCATAGCGGAACGAGGCCTGTTCGCCGGCGACGCTCTGTACGGGGGCGCCCAGCGCGTCACGCAGAAACGCGACATCGCGATAGAGCGTGGCGCGCGAGCATTCGAGCTCGTCCATCAGCCGGGACAGCGGCACGGGATAGTGCGCTGATTTCAGCAGTCGATGCAGGGAGAGAATGCGCTCGTAGCGGTCCATGGGTGTCGCCGGCTGGATGATGCTTCGGGAAGTGTGTCCGCGTGGGCGTGATGCCCATATCTACGCGGCTCAGGCTACGCAGCTCAAGCATGGCGGTGGCGATGGCCGTCCGCAAGGGACATGAGACTCCGCCCCTTCGTGGGGTCTTGCGACCGCCAGTTTGCGCCGAGGGCCATTAGGCGCAAAAATGCTGCTTTGCGATTCGCCGAAGGCCTCCCCCGACCATGGCGGAACCCAAGCACGCAGGCCCGGCCCTGGTGGGTCCGCACGAACCACCGGGCGACGCTCCTCGCGCCGACATCCTGTTCACCGCCCCCCTCGTGGTCATCCAGACGGCGACGGCGGCCGGCTATGGGCTGTGGATGGTGCTCGGCATCTCGCTGGCGCTAGGCGTCTATCCCGATGGGCGCGGCGAAGTGCTCGCCCCGCTGAGCATCGGCCTGGTCTTCGTCAGCCTCGGTCTCATCGCCACCTGCCTGCGACTGGCGTTTGCCCCGGACTGGCATGGCTGGAACCCCGCCAAGCGCATGATGCCGACGATCGAGGGCCTGGTCGCCATGGTGAATTACCTGCCCATGCTGGCGCTTGCCGGCCTGGCGCGCGGCGAAAACGACTTCTGGGCCACCCGCCTGGCCGGCGCCATCCTCGCCCTGTGTACCCTGGCCACGCTCGTGTACACCGCCCGGAGTGCCGCGCACCGCCTGCTCCCGGCCGTCGCCGCCCTCGCCAATGCCCAGCCGCTCGGGCGCACGGTGTCCGCCCTGTTCGCCGGCGGACTATGGCTCTGGCTCTGTGTCGCACTGCAGAATGAGACGGCGATCGATCCCCCCACCCCCTGGCGACTCGGTCTTCTCGCCGTGGCACTGGCGTTGGGAATCGTCGAGGGCATGCGCTGGCGCGCGCTGCGCCAGCTGGCCGAGGAGCGTGGCGTGACCGAGCGCTTCACCACCGGTGGGAGCGCGGCGCGCCTCCTGGTTGGCCGGGTCGGCGTGGCCGTCCTTTCGGTCGGCCTGCCCTGTCTCCTGTTGGTGTCTCACCCTGCGGGGAGACTCCTGGCGCCGGCCGCCGGTCTGGCCGCGTTAAGCTGCGTTATCGGTCAATGTCTCGAGCAGCGGCTCTACGGGCGGGCGTACGCGCAGCTCGTGGTCGCCTGACCCCCTTTTTCCTGACCTTTCCTCCACACACGGGTAGACGATGAAACAATCCCTGATCGCCACGCTCGTCCTTGCCGCGCTGCCGTTCACCGCGTCGGCGCAGGACGCCAGCGCCTCCAAGAGCGCCGGTACCACCGCAACGACAACGACGACGACCACGCCGGCTACGGCCACCACGCCTGCTACGACAACCACCACGACGGCAGCGACAAGCACGACGCCGGCCACGACGACGACGACGGCGACCCCGGTTGCTGCGCCGGCTCCCGCCCCGGCACCTTTCGACGCCAACGTTCCGCCGGCTGCGCCGGCTGCGCCCGACGCGGCCCAGAACGGCGGCTGGACCGGCTCCGGTGAATTCGGTTTCGCGTCGTCGCGCGGTAACTCGCGCACGGAAAACGCCAATGCGAAGCTCGGCCTGAGCCAGGAGAACGAGCTCTGGAAGAACAACGTCTACCTCAACGGTTTGCGTTCGAAGGGCGAAACGACGGTCACCGACGCCGATGGCAACACCATCGACAAGTTCAGCACGACGGCCAACCGGTATGACACCGGCGCTTCGGTCGGCTACAAGTTCGATCCGCGCAGCTACATCGTGACCGCCGCCCGTTACGAGCACGACGATTTTGGCGCCAATTTGTGGCAGGGCATCGTCTCGGTCGGCTACGGCTACATCGCGCTGAAGAACGACCGGGCCGAGCTGTCGTTCGAAGTCGGTCCCGGTTACAAGCGCTACCAGCCGGCAAAGTCCACGCGTCCGGAACTCAACGCCGATGGCACGCCTGTCGTGGATCCGGTGACCGGCGCCGCGGTGTCCGTGCCCTATACGCCGAACACGGAAGGCGAGGTGGTGGCACGTAGCCTGATCAACGGCAAATACCGACTTACCGAGAACACCGCGCTCGAAGACACACTGCTGATCGAAGCAGGCTCGAAGAACCAGTACTACCAGAACGACATCGGCCTGTCGGTCAGCATGACCAAGAAGATGGCGCTGAAGCTCGGCTACCAGATCCGCTACAACAGCGACACGCAGCCGGGTACGGTGAGCACCGATAAGTTGATGACGACGAACCTCGTTTATAACTTCTGAGGGGTTGGCGGGTAGCTGGTCGCCAGCACCCAATCGCCGATGAATCGGCTCCTACGAAGAGCAGCGCAAGCTCGGTAGGAGCCGATTCATCGGCGATCCCGCGGCAGCGGGCAAGGCACCCTCACCGCTGCGGCGAAAGGAACGCCTCCGCCCCCAGCCCGATCAACATCGCGGCTACTTCATGGCCCAGCGCCACGGGCGTATCGGCCTTCGCATCGGCCTGCGCGCGCAGGATTTCGCCGGTATGGGCGTTGCCCACCATGCCGTGCAAGGTGAGGCCGTACTCGGCCACGACGCACCAGGCGCCGATCGCCACGGCACAGCTGCCGCCCAATCGTTCATTCATGGCGCGCTCCGCGTCGACGGCTATCTGCGTCTCGGGGTCTCCCAGCGCAGCCATCAACTCAGTGACACGCGCATCGCTGGCGCGTGATTCCACCGCGATCGCACCCTGGCCCGGGGCAGGCAACCAGTCGGGACTGGCGAGTCGTGCGGTGATGCGCTGGCCCAGGCCAAGACGCTCCACGCCGGCGCAGGCCAGGATGATGGCGTCGTAGTGGCCTTCGTCGAGCTTGGCCAGACGCGTGTTGACGTTGCCGCGCAGGTCGAGCAATTGCAGGTCGGGTCGTACGGCGCGCAGTTGCGCCTGGCGACGCAGCGATGAGGTGCCGACGCGGGCGGCGTGCGGCAGCTCGGCAAGATTGGCGTAGTGGTTGCTGATGAAGGCGTCGGCCGCATCCGCGCGCGGCAGGATGGCCGAGAGCACGAAGCCCGGTTCCAGTTCCGCCGGCACATCCTTCAGCGAATGCACGGCGATATCCGCACGATCGTCGAGCATGGCGACCTCCAGTTCCTTGAGGAACAGGCCCTTGCCACCGATGGTCGCCAGCGAGCGGTCGAGGATCTCGTCGCCGCGGGTCGACAGCGGCACCAGCTCGACCTGCAAACCGGGATGCGCCTGGCGCAGGAGCGTGGCCACGTGCTCGGCCTGCCAGAGGGCCAGGGCGCTCTTGCGAGTGGCGATGCGAAGCGGTGCGGTCATTTCTATCCTGGCGGGCGATCGGTCGAGGCGCGATTGTCCCGCGTTTCGCCCCGTTCTTGCACGCTCAGCCGGCGTCGGTACGCAGCAGCTGGCGCACCGCGGGCAGGTTGCGCCGGCTCACCTCGGGCGTGACCTCGGTGCCGGACAGGCGGGCAAGCACACGGCCATCGCTCAACGTCCTCAGGCCAAGCAGGCGGGCGCGCGGCACCAGGCAATTGCGATGCAGACGAACCAGCCGCTCGCCGTGCACCGTCTCGAGCTGGCGCAGGGAGTCGTCGATCAACCACATGCCCCCGCCATGGTGGACGGCCACGTACTTCTCGTCGGCGAGCAGGTACAGCACATCATCCAGGCGCACACGGACTTCGTCGGCACCGCTGCGCGCGCGCAACCATGTCGAGTGTGCCGCGGGGGGCGGCTGCAAGCGGGTCGCCGCGCGATCGAGGGCTTCGTCGAGGCGCTCCGCGCGCACGGGCTTCAAGAGGTAATCCGTGGCACCCAGGTCGAAGGCGCTCAGGGCGTGCTGCTCGTAGGCGGTGCAGAACACCACTTGAGGCCGCATGGGCACTTCGGCGAGGCGCCGGGCGACAGCCGTGCCGCCGAGACCGGGCATCTCGATATCGAGCAGGATGACGTCGGGAAGCAATAAGGCGCAGGCCTCGAGCGCCGCCTCGCCATCGGCGACGCTGCCGACCACCTCCACATCGGCCCGGCGGGCCAGCAGCGAATCGAGCCGCGCCCGCGCAAGCGGTTCGTCATCGGCGATCAGGACGCGCATTCGCGGACTCCGGCAGGAAAACGGTCACGATGAAGCGGTCCGCCTCGGTGTCGACACGCACGCTCGCTCGCGCACCATAGTGGAAACGGACCCGCTCCCGAACGTTGCGCAAACCATGCCCGGTGCCCGGCGTGGGCTCACCGTCGGCGATCGGATTGTCGACGACGATCTCGACCCCGCCGGGGACGCTGCGACCGCCGAGGCGAATCGTGCCACCGCTTCGGCTGGGTTGCACGCCGTGGCGAATGGCGTTCTCCACGAGCGGCTGCAGGAGCATGCGGGGCATGGGCAGCCCCGGCGGTACGTCGATGTCGCGTTCCACGCGGAGTCGATGGCCGAGGCGCAGCGATTCGATCTCCAGGTAACGGTCGACGAGGTTCCACTCGTCGCCGAGCGTACCCAGGGACTCGGTGTCGCTACCCAGGGCTGCCCGGAAAAGCTCGGCGAGGTTCTCGACCGTGCGCTCGGCCGCATCCGGATCGACCCGGATCAGGGCGGCCACCGCGTTCATGCTGTTGAACAGGAAATGCGGACGGATGCGCGCCTGCAGGGCGGCGACCTGTGCCTGCGCTTCGGCGGCGACGCGCGCCTGCCACTGCGCGACGACATAGAAGTAGCGCAGCAAACCGGCACCGAGCAGGCCGGTGGCGAGCATGCTGTCGCGGACGAAGCGGGACGTCGGTGACGGCGTGATGCCGAAGACGAGACTGTGATCGATCCAGCCCATCACGCCCGCGCTCAACCCGACCGTGGCCACCAGAAGGAGCCAGACCGCCGCGTAAGGCAGCAGTCCGGACAGCCGTTGCATGCCTGTGCGCAGCTTGCACAGTGCCACGGTCAGCAGGATCGACAACCAGCTGGTAAACAGTACGGCGATGCAGTAATCGCGCAGGGTGCCCGTCCCGCCGGGGGCGAGCCACATCAGGGAGACCGTGAGCGCACCCACCACGAGCAAGGCGAACAGCACCGGCAGGCTGCAGAAATCGGGCAACGGCGCCGAGGGTGGACGCGGTGCGGCGGACGTCTGGGAAGAGGTGGCGGGCATGCGGCGAGTATGCCGGATGCCCGTTCACATCGCCGCGCAGGCGATCACGCGTTGGCGAAGCGCTCGGTCAGCCAGGCGCGCACATCGGCGATCTCGTCCAGGCTCACCTGGTGAGCCATCGGGTAACTGTGCCAGTCGATGCGATGACCGAGCGACTCGAGGGCCTGCCGCGACTGCTCACCCAGCATCAGAGGGACGATCGGGTCGGCCGTGCCATGCCCCCAGAAGATCGGCGTGGCGTGGTTCGCGCCGGTGCGCTCGGCTTCGATGGTGTCGTGCAGGGGCAGGTAGGCGGACAGGATCATCAGCCCGGCGAGCGTTTCGCGATGGCGCAGGCCGGCGGAGAGCGCCATGGCGCCACCCTGCGAGAAGCCGGCGAGAATGATCCGCGATGCGGGCACGCCGCGCTCTTCTTCGCGGGCGATCAGCGCTTCGACTTCGGCGATCGAGGCGCGGATACCTTCGGCATCCTGCTTGTCCGCGATGGACAGACCCTTGATGTCGTACCAGGCGCACATGGGCGCGTTGTTATTCACGGTAACGGGCCGCACCGGCGCGTGAGGAAAGACGAAGCGCACACCCGGCCACGCCGCATCGACCAGCTCCGGCACGATCGGCGCGAAGTCGTTGCCGTCGGCACCGAGGCCGTGCAGCCAGATGACCGACCAGGTCGGCGAGGGCCGAGTTTCGGTTTCGACGGTGGGCAAGGGCATGATGACTTTTCCTGGATGCGATCAAATATGGTACATCGCAGCCCCATGTAGGAGCCGATTCATCGGCGATGCTCGTCCCATCCACCGCAATATTCCAAGGAACGCGAAGCATGCGGAATACCCTAGCCTCGATCGGTCTCACACTGTCGTTGGCCTTCAGTGCAATGACTACGGCACAAACCTTGCCGCCAACCGGTGGCCTGCCGCCCTGGCATTTCGGAATGACGCCGCAAGAGGTCACGTCGCAGCTAGACGCGGGTCCGTACAAGTCATTCACCAACGGTGATCTCGAGACCTACAACGGCACGTTCGATGGCCGAAAAGAGAACGTACAGTTCTTCTTCAAGGACGGAAAGCTCGTCCGCATAGGCGTCTACCTTTATGAGGGCGAGGACATCAAGGACGCCGGCAAGGTCTGGGCAAACACGTATCGTGCCCTGAAGTCGAAGTATGGAGCCATCGAACTCCCCGACGTCGTCTTCGATCCGCCCACTGCGTTGCCAGAACCCGACCTCGTAGGCACCGTCGCCCAAGGAAATGTCGCCGTGACGGGCAAGTCGCAAATGGCTCCGTTCAACCAACCTGCCGATGCATTCGTCTTCGCGAGTTTCCGCCGTGACAATCCGGCGGGCCACGTCACGTACTACGTCACCGTGATGTACGACCCGCCGCATCGTTGAGTTAGCGACGGGACGCAACCAACCGGAACGTCAGTACCGCAAAAACGATGCATGCAAGAGCCAGGATGGCGGCCGCCCACTGCGCGAACGTGCATTCATCGAAACAGATGAGGCACGAAACAGCTCGTATTGCGCGTGATGCGATCGTCGTCCTCGCGAATACCGATGCCCGCCGGTTCGTCGCCGATCACCCAGGAACCCACCAGCGCATGCCTGCTATCGAAGACAGGCAGCGGCGCGAGCGCCTGATAGATCTGGAACGGCGTGCCCGACCCACGCTGGTGGGCATCCAGCACGACGATGCCCTCGCCTTCGCGACCCCAATACGGCTTCTCTACCACCGCGCCATCGACGTCTTCGCGACGCCGGCTCGCCGGCAACAGGTTCGGATGATTCGGGAAGTACTCCCAGAGCAGCGGCAGGATCGCCTTGTTCGACAGCAGCATCTTCCACGGGGGCTCGACCCACCGCGTTCCGCTGGCGGGAATGTGTTGGGAGAAGGACTCGCTCATCAACCATTCCCACGGATACAGCTTGAAAAGCCGGTCGATCGGCCGGTCGGCGAGATCGATGAAGGCCTTGCCGGACCAGCCGATCGATTCGATGTCGAGGGCTTCCACCGCATGGCCCGCCTGCATGCAGGTGTCGAGCAGGTAGTCACAGGTGGTCGCGTCTTCGGGGTTGTCGTAACACGCGGCGAAGTGCACCCGCGGACCGCCACCGACGGCGCGCCAGCGTTCGATCAGCTTCTCGTGGATCGAGTTGAACTGGTCGGCCTCGGGTGCGACATCTTCGAGCCAGTACCACTGCACGACGGATGCTTCGAAGAGCGAGGTCGGTGTATCGGCGTTGTACTCGAGGAGTTTCGGTGGCGAGTGACCGTCGAAGGACAGATCCATACGACCGTAGAGCGCGAGATCCCGATCGAACCAACTGCGTTCGATCAGTTGCGCCGCGCGATCGTCGAGACCGAGGTCGGCATAGCGGCCGGCGCGAACGATACGGTCGACGGCCTCAAGGCAGAGACCATGCAGCTCCGCGGTCGCCGCTTCGAGCGTATCCACGGCGGCTTCGTCGAACACGTAGCACGCGTCTTCACGCCAGTAGGCCTGGCCGTTGATGGTGTGGAAGCCGAAACCTAGGGCTTCGACCCGGGCTTGCCAGTCCCCGCGCGGCGCGATCGATTCACGCCGCATCAGCCGCCCCGTGCCGATACGCGACCGCTCGAGCCGAAGCCGCCGCGGCTGCCGAAGTCGAAGCCGGTCGGGCCATGCCCGGAACTACCCACGCCGGACGCATAGCTGCGCCCGGGACCGGGATCGCCCTTGATGGGTCCGCTGCGCCAGTCGCTGCGATACCAGGGACCGTAGTAGTGATAGCCGCCGTACCCGCTGCCTGAATAGCCGCCATTCCCTACGGGCTGTTCGCGCGTGCACTGGCCGGTCGCGTAGTCGTGCTCGCAGTCTTCCTGCGAGGTATAGCTGTTGCGTTGCACGTCCTTGCCGCCGAGGGTGGCAAAGCCGACCGCTGCCGCGCCGAGCACGCCCAGCGTGATGGCAACCGTGCGCTTGCGCGTCAGTGGCTCCTGCGGTGGGTAGAACGACGGATGCCGATACTCGGTGGCAGGTTTGAGTGGGGGGCTTCTCCGCGGGACGACAGGCCTCGACTTTCCTTTGTTCGCCATGTTGTCGCCTGCCTCAGTAGGACATCGCGGCGGCATTAAGCGTGCCGACGCAGATGGCGACGATCGCCACGAACAGGGCGACCGACCGGACGTCCTCTTCGATCTTCCGCCGCAGGTCGCGCACCAGCAGGCGAAGCACGAAGTGGGTCAGCAACTGCACGACCCAGGCGACCAGTCCCCACAGGGCGAGGTCGGTCAGGCTCACGCTGTGCGCGATGGCGCTGGCCAGTGGTTGCACGAAGCCGAGCGCCGCGCCGCCGAGGCTGATCGCCGCGGCGAGATTGCCGTCGCGAATCAGCGCCATCTCGCGCTGCGGGGTGATCCAGATGTAGGTCACCACGAAGGCGACGAAGTAGAAGATGCCCAGGGCGAGATACGCCACGAAGGCGGGCAGGGTGAACAGGTCCGAGACGATCACGAACGCTTCCTTGTAGGGCGCGGCCTCCCTTGGCCGCGTCGTAAGGATAGGCGAAATCTCGGCTAGCACCCATCGCCGATGAATCGGCTCCTACTCCCCCAATCCCAGCTCGGTCGCAAAGAACGTCATCGACAGCGCCGCATTACCCACGCGCTGGCTGAACGGCGCACCGATACCATGCCCCGCATTCATCCGCGTCAGCAGCAACACCGGCTGCCCCGACGTCGTCGCATCCTGCAGCGACGCCGCGAACTTGCGCGACTGCCACGGTGCGACACGCGGATCGTTCGCACCCGTGGTCAACAGCACCGCCGGATACGCCGTGCCCTTCTTCACGTTATGAAGGGGCGACCAGGCCAGCGTGGCTTTCGCCTGCGCATCGTCGGTTACCGTGCCGTACTCGCTGACGTTGTAGGGGCCATTGGCGAACGCGGTTTCGTGACGGGGAACGTCGTAGATGCCGACGGCGCCGACCACGGCGCGGTACTGCTCCGGATGCTGGGTGAGGGCCGCGCCCATCAGCAGGCCGCCGTTGCTGCCACCGAGGATGCCCAGGTGCTTCGTGTCGGTCCACTTCGAGGCGACCATGGCCTGCGCCGCCGCGTAGAAATCGTCGAACACATTCTGCTTGCGCAGCTTCTGGCCCTGTTCGTGCCAGGCCTCGCCGAACTCGTTGCCGCCGCGGATGTTGGCGTACGCCAGCACGCCGCCCCGTTCGAGCCACGCGAGGTTGGCGCCGATGAAGCCCGGCGTGACCGGGATGCCGAAACCGCCGTAGCTGTAAAGGATGGTCGGACGCTTCCCGTTGGGCGTGATGCCGTCCATCGAGATCACGGTGACGGGCACCTTGCTGCCGTCCTTCGAGACGCCGTCGACGCGGGTGACGCGAACCTTCGAATAGTCGGCAGCCGGCTTCACTTCGAAGATCGTCTTCAGCGAACCGCTGGCGCCGTCGTACTCCGCCCAATGGGTCGGGGTGGTCCAGCCGACGTAGGAGATCAGGGCCTTGTTCTGGCCGGATTCCGAGGCGATGCCGCCGATGGTCACGCCGGTAGCCGGCAGCGGGACGCGGCGCACGAAGGCCGCCTTGGCGTCGTACTGGTCGGCCCACCAGTCGGGACCGGCGCTACGTACGACCAGGAAGCCGTCGCCCAGCGGCGTCACGCGCTGGATCGCGCCTTCGCCCTGCTCGAGCACGGGGGTGGTCTTGCCGCCTGCACCCACGGCGACGATCTTGCCGCGCGGTGCCCCGGCGAAGCTGACCACGAACAGACGGTCGCCCACCCAGGCGGCCGAGCGCGCGTCGGCATCGTGTCCCAGCACGCGGGCGAAGTTGCCCTTGCCTTCGCGCAGGTAGACCTCGGCCGGGCCGCCGTCGCCTTCGTTGGCGAGCAGAGCGACGGACTTGCCGGCACTGCCTTCGAGCAGGATGTATTCGGCGACGTGCGAATAGCCCTTGCCGAAGACCGTGCGGTCCTTGGTGGCAGGCTCGCCGAGGGTGTGATGGGCCAGCACGGCGTCGAACTCGCGCAGGGCCTGTCCGGCCTTCGGCGTTTCGAAGCGCGCGTAGGTCACGCCCTTCTCGTCGGCATCCCAGGCCAGCGCCTGCGGTGTCGTACCGCCGCCGGCCAGCGGAAGGACGTCGCCGAGCGGCTTGCCGCTGGTGGTGTCGAGGATGTGGATGGTGGTCAGTTCGCTGCCGCCCTCGGCGGTGCCATAGGCGAGGTAGCGGCCGCTCGGCGACGGCCAGTATTCGGTGATCGCCGTGTTGCCATCACCTTGATTGAGATCGACGAGGGTGCGCGTGGGACCGTCTGGCCAGGCCTTCGCGACCAGCACCGGCTGCGGCTGCGGCGGCGTGTTCTCGAAGTAGAACAGGGTGCCGCCCGCCAGGGTCGGCGACGAGCGCGTGGTCGAGGTGATCGCCAGCTCGCGGATGCGCGCGCTCAGCGTCTTGCCCAGCGGCATCGCGCCGATGGTCGCCTCGGTGTACGCGTTCTGCGCGTCGATCCACTTCGTCACATCGGCCGCGTCCGGATTCTCCAGCCAGCGATAGGGATCGGTGACGGGCTGCCCGGCAAGCGTCTCGGCGACCACGTGCTTCGGGGTCGGCGGCGGGGTGCCGGTGGCGGCGTGGGCGCTGAAGGCAACGAAAAGGCTCGCGGCGAGCAGGCGGGGGACGAGGTCACGCATGGGGGACGACTCCGGTGCAGGGGCCCCGAGCGTAGCAAAGGCGCGCTATCCTCGACCGATTTGCCAGACCCGGGAAACGTTCGATGCGCGTACTCGCCGCCGCCCTGCTTACCGTCCTCGCCGCCGCCCCGGCTTTCGCCGCGCCACCGCCGCCGCTGGACATGGAAACCATCATGGCCGACCCGGACTGGATCGGCGCACCGGTCGAGGACGCCTACTGGAGCGTCGACGGCACGCAGCTCTATTACTCGCTGAAGCACGACGGCAGCCCCGTGCGCGATCTCTATCGCGTCGCGGCCACGGGCGCTACGTCCGTGCAGCTCGACCCCAAGGCCGCCGCTGGCGCAGACGGCAGCAAGCTGGTGTTCGACCGCGAGCATCGCCACGCGGCCTTCGTCCGCCACGGTGACGTCTTCCTTCGCGACCTCGGCACGGGTGCCACGGTGCAGGTGACCCGTTCGGCGGCCAAGGAGCGCGACCCGCACTTCTCGTTGGACGGACGCCTGCTCTCCTTCCGCAGCGGCAACAACTGGTTCACCTACGCGGTCGCCGGCGGCCCGGTGACACCAGCCGCCCTGCTCGAAGAGAAGGACGACCCGAAGACGAAGAAGTCCGATGATCTGAAAGACGACCAGCAGGCCATCTTCAAGACGCTGCGCCAGCTGCGCTCGGACGAGGACGCGGTAAAGGCCGATGCCGACGCGCTCGCCGCTGCCGATCCCGGCCAGGCGCCGCAGCCGTTCTGGCTGGGCAAGAAAGTCAGCGTGACCGATACCTCGCTGTCGCCGGACGGGCGCTGGATGGTCGTCGTCACGCAGGATAAGGACACGGACGGCGGAAAGATCGCCGACCTCACCCACTACGTGACGGATTCCGGCTACGCCGAGACGGAGGCCACGCGTGCCTACGTCGGCCGCAACGACCCGGCGCCCCAGTCCCTGCGGCTCCTCGATCTGCGCACCCACACCAGCTACGACCTGGACACGGCAAAGCTCCCGGGTATCGGCGACGACCCGCTGGCCGAGCTGCGCGCGAAGACCGTCGCTGCGCTGCGCAAGGACGGCAAGGGCGACCGTGCCGATGCACTCGCCGCGCCGAAGGTCCGCCCGGTGATCGTCAATGGCGAATACAGCCCGGGCATCGTCTGGAGCGACGACGGTCGCAACGTGGCCGTGCAGTTGCGGGCGATCGACAACAAGGACCGCTGGATCGCCACCGTCGACTTCGACAGGCACGCACTGGTCAGCCAGCACCGCCTGACCGACAAGGCCTGGATCAATTGGGACGGCAATGACTTCGGTTGGCTTCGCGATGGCCGCAGCCTCTGGTACCTCAGCGAGGAATCCGGCTTCGCCCAGCTCTACACGCGCCCGCTGGGCGGCAAGGCCACGGCGATTACCAGCGGCCGGTTCGAAACCGACCACCCGGTGCTCAGCCCGGACGGTTCGACCTTCTACGTGCGTACGAACCAGGTCGCCCCGTACAGCTACGACATCTATAGCGTGCCCTCGACGGGTGGTGCACTGACCCGCATCACGCATTTCGAAGGCCTGGACGACTTCAGCCTGTCGCCGGATGGCCGCTCGCTGGCCGTCCTGCACTCGTCGTCGTACGTGCCTTCGCAGCTGGCCACGATCGGTGTGGACGGCGCCGCCGTCCACGAGCTCACCGACACACGTAAGCCCGGCTACAAGGCGCACGACTGGATCGCGCCGAAGATCGTGCAGGTCCCTTCCAGTCACGGTGCCGGCACGATCTGGGCGAAGTTCTACGGCCCGGCCGATGGCAGCAACGCAGCCTCCCGCCCGGCGGTGATCTTCGTCCATGGCGCCGGCTACCTGCAGAACGTCCACCTGTCGTACCCGGCGTACTTCCGCGAGCAGATGTTCCACAATTTGCTGGTCCAGCGCGGCTATGTCGTGATCGACATGGACTACCGCGCATCCAAGGGTTACGGCCGTGACTGGCGCACCGCGATCTACCGCAACATGGGCCATCCGGAACTCGACGACCTGCTCGACGGCAAGGCGTGGCTGGTGAAGAACCAGCACGTGGACCCGAAGCGCGTCGGCATCTACGGCGGCAGCTACGGTGGCTTCATGACGCTGATGGCGCTGCTGCGCGCCCCGGGTGAGTTCGCCGCCGGTGCCGCACTGCGTCCGGTCACCGACTGGACCAGCTACAACCACGAGTATTCGGCCAACATCCTCAACGATCCGCAGCTCGATCCCGAGGCGTACGCCACCAGCTCGCCCATCATGTATGCGGACAAGCTGTCCGATCCGCTGCTGATGGAGCACGGCCTGATCGACGACAACGTGCTGGCCAGCGACACGGTCCGCCTGTACCAGCGTTTCATCGAGCTGCACAAGAAGAACTTCTGGATGTCGCTGTACCCGCTGGAGCGCCACGGCTTCGTCCACGCGGACTCCTGGTACGACGAATACCGCCGGATCGACGAGCTGTTCCAGCAAAACCTCGAAAAATGACGCGGTGGTAGGAGCCGATTCATCGCCGATCCCGCGGCAGCGGGCCAGGGTTTGGTAGGAGCCGATTCATCGGCGATCCCGCGGCAGCGGGCCAGGGTGTCGCGAGCACCCAATCGCCGATGAATCGGCTCCTACAACCGCCGCCGTGTAGAAAATTTACGCAGAATTTACGGGTGCCGCGGGGCGCGATACGCCCCTCATATCGCTGCGGGAGAACAATGCGCCGTCTTCTTCGACGGAATGCACCCGTGGAACTCCTGTACGTCCTTCTCGTTATCGTCCTTACGGCGCTGACGATCGGTTTCCTCATGATCTGCGACCGACTCGGTCGTCGTTGAGGAACCCGCCATGACCTTTTCCCTGATCATCGCCACCGTGGTCGCGGTCGCCCTTGTCGGCTACCTCTGCGTCGCCCTGCTGAAGCCGGAGTGGTTCGAATGACCGCGAACGACTTCTTCCAGGTCGGCCTGTACCTGGCCGTCCTTCTCGTCCTGGTGAAACCCGTCGGCCACTACATGGCCCAGGTGTTCGCCGAGACGCCGAACCGCGTCAACCGCTTCGGTGCACGCGCCGAGAACCTGCTCTATCGACTGTCCGGCATTCGTGCCGACGAGGACATGAGCTGGAAGCGCTATGCGATCGCCATGCTCGCGTTCAACGTGGCCGGCCTCGCCGTCGTCTACATCCTCCAGCGCACACAGCAGTGGCTGCCGCTGAACCCGCAGCACTTCGGCGCGATCACGCCGGACTCGGCGATGAACACAGCCGTCAGCTTCGCCTCGAACACGAACTGGCAGGGCTACGGCGGCGAGTCGACGATGAGTTACTTCACCCAGGCGATCGGCCTGGCCGTGCAGAACTTCCTCTCGGCGGCGACCGGCATCGCCGTGCTGATCGCGGTCATCCGTGGCTTCAGTCGGCGCGGCGTCGCGGCCGTGGGCAACTTCTGGGTCGACATGACCCGCACCACGCTCTACGTGCTGATTCCCTTCTCCCTGGTGATCGCCCTGTTGCTGGTTTCGCAGGGTGTGGTGCAGAACGTGTCGGCCTACGTGGACGTCGCGACCTTGCAGCACGGCCAGCAGACCTTGCCGATGGGCCCGGCGGCCTCGCAGATCGCGATCAAGATGCTCGGCACCAATGGCGGTGGCTTCTTCAACGCCAACTCCGCGCATCCGTTCGAGAATCCGACGCCGTTCTCCAACTTCGTCGAGATGCTGGCGATCTTTCTTGTTCCGGCGTCACTTTGCTACACCTTTGGCAGCATGGTCGGCGACCGCCGCCAGGGCTGGGCGTTGCTTGCCACCATGCTGCTCATTTTCGTGCCGCTGACGCTGGGACTCGTAGCCGCCGAACAGGCCGGTAACCCGGCGCTGCACGGACTGGCCATCGATGCACAGGCCTCGGCCACGCAGGCCGGTGGCAACATGGAAGGCAAGGAAACGCGCTTCGGCATCGCCGCCTCGGGCCTGTTTGCCGCGATCACCACGGCGGCCTCGTGCGGCGCCGTGAACGCTGCCCACGACTCGCTCACGCCGCTGGGTGGCCTGGTGCCGATGTGGTTGATGCAGCTGGGTGAAGTGATCTTCGGCGGTGTCGGCTCGGGTCTGTACGGCATGCTCGCCTTCGCCGTCGTCGCGGTGTTCATCGCCGGACTGATGGTCGGTCGCACACCGGAATACCTCGGCAAGAAGATCGAAGCGCACGAGATGAAGATGGCGAGCCTCGCCGTGCTGATTCCCTGCGCCCTGGTGGTGATCTGCACCGCCATCGCGGTGATGACGCCGGCTGGTATCGCAGGCGTATCCAATCCGGGTGCGCACGGCTTCAGCGAGATCCTCTACGCCGTGAGCTCGGCCTCGAACAACAACGGCAGCGCCTTCGGCGGCCTCTCTGCCAACACGCCCTTCTGGAACGTATTGCTGGCGATCTGCATGTTCCTCGCCCGCTTCCCACTCGCGATCGCCATGCTCGCCATGGCCGGCTCGCTGGCTGCCAAGGGCCACGTGCCCGAGACCGCCGGCACCTTGCCGACGCACACGCCGCTCTTCGTCACCCTGCTTGCCTGCGTCGTCATCGTCGTCGGCGCACTGACCTTCCTCCCGGCACTCGCCCTCGGGCCGATCGCCGAACAACTGATGTCCGCCACGGGCCACTGATCCATGACTTCCCAAGCCCATACCCCGCGCGGTTTCGATCGCGCGCTGGTGACTCGCGCCCTCGTCGACGCGTTCCGCAAGCTCTCGCCGCGCCTGCAGTTCCGCAACCCGGTGATGTTCGTGGTCTTCGTGTGCAGCGTGGCGACCACGCTGCTCTGGGTGCAGGCCCTCACCGGCCACGCCGAAGCACCGACCGCGTTCATCTTCTGGGTCAGCCTCTGGCTGTGGTTCACCCTGCTGTTCGCCAACTTCGCCGAAGCACTGGCGGAGGGGCGCGGCAAGGCCCAGGCCGATGCGCTGCGCGGTTCCCGTCGGGACGTGATGGCGAAGAAGCTCGCTTCGGCGGATCGCCACGCACCCATCGTGTTCACGCCGTCCAGCGAGCTTCGCCTGGGCCACCATGTGCTCGTCGAAGCCGGCGAGATCGTCCCGGGCGACGGCGAGATCGTGGTGGGCGCCGCCAGCGTGGACGAGAGTGCCATCACCGGCGAATCCGCTCCGGTCATCCGTGAGTCCGGCGGCGACCGCAGCGCGGTCACCGGTGGCACGCGCGTGCTCTCCGACTGGATCGTGGTACGTATCAGCAGCAACCCGGGCGAGAGCTTCCTCGACCGCATGATCTCGATGGTCGAGGGCGCCTCACGTCGCAAGACCCCGAACGAGATCGCGCTGACGATCCTGCTGGCCAAGTTCACCCTGATCTTCCTGCTGGCCTGCGCGACGCTGCTGCCGTACTCGATCTATAGCGTGCAGGCCGCCGGTGTCGGTGAACCGATCAGCCTGACCGTCCTCATCGCCCTGCTGGTCTGCCTGATCCCGACCACGATCGGCGCCCTGCTCTCCGCCATTGGCATCGCAGGCATGGATCGCATGATCCGCGCCAACGTGATCGCCACCTCCGGCCGCGCGGTCGAAGCCGCCGGCGATGTGGACGTGCTCCTGCTCGACAAGACCGGCACGATCACCCTGGGCAACCGCCAGGCCGTGGCCTTCTATCCGGCGCCGGGCATCGAGGAACGCGAACTGGCCGAAGCCGCCGAGCTGGCCTCGCGCGCTGACGAAACGCCGGAAGGCCGCAGCATCGTCACCCTGGCCGCGAAGTACATCAGCGTGAGCGTCAGCGAGCGCCGCCACGACGATCGTCGCGCCGAGTTCGTGCCGTTCACCGCGCAGACCCGCATGAGCGGCGTGGATGTCGGCACCCGCCATATCCGCAAGGGCGCGATGGATGCCGTCGAGCGCTACCTCGACGGGCAGGACAGCCATCTGCCACCGTTGGTCCGTCGCATGGCCGAAGATGTCGCCCGTCGTGGCGCCACCCCGCTTATCGTGGTCGACGGCTCGCTGACCCTGGGCGTGGTCGAGCTGAAGGACATCGTCAAGGACGGGATCAAGGAGCGCTTCGCCGAGATGCGCAAGATGGGCATCCGTACCATCATGATCACCGGCGACAACCCGCTCACCGCGGCGGCGATCGCGGCCGAGGCCGGTGTCGATGACTTCCTCGCCGAGGCCACGCCGGAAGCCAAGCTCAAGCTCATTCGCGACATGCAGGCCGAGAACCGCCTGGTGGCGATGTGCGGCGACGGCACCAACGACGCGCCCGCGCTGGCCCAGGCCGACGTCGCCGTGGCGATGAACAGCGGCACGCAGGCGGCGAAAGAAGCCGGCAACATGGTCGACCTGGATTCCAACCCGACCAAGCTGATCGAGGTTGTCGGCATCGGCAAACAGATGCTGATCACCCGCGGCGCGCTGACCACGTTCTCCATCGCCAACGATATCGCCAAGTATTTCGCGATCATTCCGGCGGCCTTCGCCACGACCTACCCGGCGCTCAACGCGCTCAACGTGATGCACCTGGCCACGCCGCGCAGCGCGATCCTGTCGGCGGTGATCTTCAATGCGCTGATCATCATCTGCCTCATTCCGCTCGCGCTGAAGGGTGTGGCCTATCGCGCGCTCGGTGCCGGCGCGCTGCTGCGACGCAACCTGCTCGTCTATGGGCTCGGCGGCATCGTCGTCCCCTTCATCGGCATCAAGTTGATCGACATGTTGCTGGTCCTGTTCGGACTGGCCTGACCGAGGTCGCCCCATGCATTCCGTGAAGCTCACCGTTTTCATCGAAGACCACGCCGACCTGGACATGGAAGTCCGCGTTGTCGCCCCGGATCACGACGTCGCCGTTGCGGGCGCGCCGGTCGCACAAGTCGCTCCGGTCGCCGTCATGAAGCCGCACATCGTTCCGGTGCCAACGCCCCACGACGACGAATACACGCTCGGCGGTTACGCGGGCATCTGAAACACCTGGTTTCCGAAACGTACGACTCATTCCATCCCACCGATAAAGGGGTCCCGAAAGGGATCGGTAAAAACGCCATGCGTACCACTCGTTATGCTCTCCTCGCCGCTATCTGCGCACTCGCTCCTGTCACCAAGGCCATGGCCTCCGGCAGTGACGATTGCTCCCAAGGCTTCGCTTCCCGCTTTGCCGCGGCCTACCGCGAAGACGCCCAGCCTGCCGACCCGAACGCTGAGGCGCCGGCACGCCGCGGCATGGCCTCGCCGTTCTCGTC
This sequence comes from Luteibacter sp. P1_D3, assembly GCF_056406135.1. Classification (NCBI taxonomy): domain Bacteria; kingdom Pseudomonadati; phylum Pseudomonadota; class Gammaproteobacteria; order Lysobacterales; family Rhodanobacteraceae; genus Luteibacter; species Luteibacter sp. P1_D3. The sequence goes on from NZ_JBFUAT010000008.1 coordinate 44,164, forward strand.
ACCGCCGTTCCCCTCGGCGGAATGGCAGTTAGGCGGCGTCGCTTACCCCATCGGTGTGCCGAACCTGAATTCGCAGTACCCGCTCGAGAAGGCGCTCGCCTGCAACAGCGTGGGTAAGTGGATGAAGGACAACCGCATCGAGGTCTACGGCTGGCTGAATGCCTCGGCGAACATCAGCACCTCGTCGCGCACGAACTACCCCGTGTCGTACGCCGTGCGGCCCAACCGCGTCGAGTTCAACCAGGCGCTGTTCCGCATCGAGCGTCTTGCCGACACCGTGCAGACCGATCACGTGGACTGGGGCTTCCACCTGGACAACCTCTACGGCTACGACTACCACTTCACCACGGCGAAGGGCGTTTTCAGTAACCAGCTGCTCAACAACCCCAAGCCGAACGAGCCGCTCAACGGCAAGATCTACGGCTACGATCCGATGCTGTTCTACGGCGATATCTACCTGCCGCACGTGGCTGAGGGCATGGATATCCGTATTGGTCGCTGGCTGTCGTTGCCCGACATCGAGGCGCAGTTCTCGCCGAACAACTACCTGGTCACCCATTCGATCCTCTACACCGTGGATCCGTACACGCAGATGGGTGTGATGACGACGACGCGCCTCAACCAGCAGTGGACCTTGCAGATCGGTATCAATGGCGGCAACGACACTGCCGTGTGGAACCATTCCGCGCGCCCGACCTTGCAGGCCTGCGTGCGTTACGTATCGTCCGATAACAACGACATGCTCTATCCCTGTGTGAACAGCTTCAACAACTCGGACTACAACTACAACAACGTGCAGATGTACGTGACCACCTGGGGCCATCGCTTCAGTGACAACGTGCACATGCTTACCGAGGCTTACTACATGTACGGCCGCAACATCCCGGGCTATGGCGAGGATTTCGACCCGAAGGTCGCCGGCTCGTCGCCGTACCCGGGCAAGGCGGGCGAGTACGGCATCGTGAACTACTTCAATGTCGAGCTCGATCCGAAGAACATGATCTCGTTCCGCAACGAGTTCTATAACGACCAGAAGGGCCAGCGCACCGGCTACCCGACGAAGTACACGAGCCACACGCTCGGCATGACGCACTGGGTGACCCAGGATCTCGAGATCCGCCCTGAAATCCGTTACGACCGGTCATACGACGTCAACGCCTACGACGGCRGCCGAAAGGATTACCAGGCCACCGCCATCGTCGATGCGATCTTGCACTACTGAGGAACACCCATGACCACCTTGCTGCGTAATGCCATCGTCCTGCTCCTGCTCATGACCGCGGTCACCGGCGTGGCCTACCCGGCGGTGGTCGGTGGGCTCTCGGCCCTGCTGTTCCCGCACCAGGCGGCGGGTAGCCTGGTCGAACGTGACGGCAAACCGGTCGGCTCGGCGCTTATCGGCCAGTCGTTCACGGCGCCCGGCTACTTCTGGGGCCGCCCGTCGGCGACGACACCGACCCCGAACAATGCCGCCGCATCGACGCCGTCGAACCTCGGTCCGACCAATCCGGCGCTGGCCAAGGCGGCGAGCGATCGCATCGCTGCCCTGCGTGATGCTGACCCGGGCAACACCGCCGCCGTACCGGTGGACCTGGTGACGGCCTCGGGTAGCGGCCTGGATCCGGAGATCAGCCCGGCCGCGGCGGAGTACCAGCTGGCCCGAGTGGCGCGAGCGCGTCGCCTCGACCCGGCGAAGCTGCGCGCGCTGGTGGCAGCGAATACCGACGGGCGGCAGTTGGGTGTGCTGGGCGAGCCGCGGGTGAATGTGTTGAAGCTCAACCTGGCGGTTGATGAGGCGGCGCGGTAAAGGCGGTCCTGGTCGCGGCGTCATCGCCGATAAATCAGCTCCTACGGTAGGAGCCGATTCATCGGCGATAACCAGATCGCCTCACCCCATCCGCTACCCTTAGCCCATGCAGCCCAACCTCCCCGGCCACTCCCCATGACTGACGACCGCGATGCCCGAGCCGACGCGCTGCTCAGTGCGGCCAGCGACGAAGACGGCCAGCGGCTGAAAGTCTTCCTCGGTGCCGCACCCGGCGTTGGCAAGACCTACGCGATGCTGTCCGCGGCGCGGGATCTGAAGCGCCAGGGTATCGACGTCGTCGTTGGCCTGGTCGAAACGCACGGCCGTTCGGACACGGTCGCCCTGGTCGAAGGCCTGGAAGTGCTGCCGACCCGACCCGTGCGCTACGCCGGCCGGGACTTCCGCGAGTTCGATCTGGAGGCTGCCTTGCAGCGCCGACCGGCCGTGCTGCTGGTCGACGAACTCGCGCATACCAATCTACCCGGCGGCCGTCACACGCGGCGCTGGCAGGACATCGCCGAACTGCTCGATGCGGGTATCGAGGTGTATACGGCGCTCAACGTGCAGCATCTGGAGAGCCTCAACGACCAGATCCGCCGGATCACCGGCGTCGCCGTGCGCGAGACCGTCCCCGACGCCTTCCTCGACCGGGCGCGTGACATCGTGCTGGTCGACCTGCCACCCCGTGAACTGATCGGCCGGCTCAAGCAGGGCAAGGTGTACGTGCCGGAAACGGCCGCAGTCGCACTGGACAAGTATTTCTCGCCGACCAACCTCGCCGCCCTGCGCGAACTCGCGGTGGAAACCGTGGCCGCACATGTCGACAGCGACCTCCGCGAGATCATGCTTGCCCGCGGCGATGCCATGCCGGTGCGCCGTCGCTGCATGGCGGCCATCGATGGCCAGGGCCAGAGCGAGTACCTCGTGCGCATCACACGACGTATCGCGGAGCGGCGCGGAGCGCCATGGAGCGTCGTTTTTGTCGATCGCGGTGGCCTCGATGCCGACCGCCGCGAGCGCGTGGATGCCGCCATGCGTCTCGCCCGTCGTCTCGGTGGCGAGGGTGTGATCCTGCGCGGTCACGCCGTGGCCGACGAGCTGCTCACCTGGGCGGATCGCGAAGGCGTAGGCCAGATCATCGTCGGCCGCACGCGCGAGCGACCGATCGCGCGGCGCCTGGGCTTCTCGCTCACTCAGCAGCTGCTGCGTCGTGGCGCCCACCTCGAGCTTACCATCGTCGCCACGCCGGCCGAGCGCGCGCGTGCGCGTCGCCGCCTGCGTTTCAAGGACGGCCGCGGATCGCGCCGCGAGTACGCCTTTGCCACCGGGGCGACGGCCATCGCGATGGCGCTTTCCTTCGTTGCCGATCGCTTCCTGTCGGTGGCCAATCTCTCGTTGATCTTCCTCACCGCCGTGCTCGTCGTCGCCGTGCGCACGCGCATGGCGGTCGCGGTCTATACGGCGCTGCTCTGCTTCTTTGGCTACAACTTCTTTTTCGCCCCACCGCGCTACACGCTGGCGATCGCCAATGCCGACGACGTGCTGGCGGTGGTGCTGTTCCTCGTCGTCGCCCTGGTCTGCAGCCGGCTGGCGACGCGGTTGGCCGGGCAGGTCACGTCACTGCGTGCGGCCCAGGTGCGTGCCCGCGCCCTGGTTGCACTGGGCCAGCAACTGGCGACCAGCGCCGACGCAGACAGCATTCGCAAGGCCGGCGCCTCGGCGCTGGCCCGGGCGCTATCGATCGAGATCGCGATGCTTGCGCGCGATGCCAACGGTCATTTCAAGGTCGTGAATTCGGTGCCCGATGCGTTCGCCTTGTCTACGCAGGACCTCGCTGCTGCCGAATGGTGCGAAAGCCACGCCGAGCCCGCCGGCCGCTACACCGATACCCTGCACGCGGCCTCATGCTGGATACTGCCACTCGGCGCCGAACACCAGCGCGCGGGCGTTGTCGCCCTGCGCTTTCCTCTCAGCGCGCGTGAGCCCGATGCCGACCGGCGCAGCCTCGCGCTGGCGATGGTGCAGGACATCGGACAGGCGCTCGACCGCGCGCGGCTCGCCCACGAACTCGAAGGTGCACGCGTGCAGGGCGCGACCGAGCGCCTGCGCAGCGCCCTGCTCTCGTCCGTCTCGCACGACCTCCGCTCGCCGTTGGCCTCGATGATCGGCTCGGCGGGAACCTTGCTCAGCTACGATGCGCAACTGCCGGCGAACGAGCGGCACGAACTGCTCCAGGCGATCCTCGGCGAGGGCCAGCGCCTGGACCGCTACATCCAGAACCTGCTCGACATGACCCGGCTCGGTCACGGCACCTTGCAGCTCCATCGCGACTGGGTCGACGCCGGCGAGATCGTGGCGGCTGCCGTATCGCGCATGCGCAAGCTCTTTCCCGACGTGCGGATCGACGTGCACCTGCCGACGGATACCGTGCTCCTGCACGTGCATCCGGCGCTCATCGAGCAGGCCCTGTTTAACATCCTCGAGAACGCGGGCCGCTTCACGCCGCCCGAGGAACCGATCCGCGTCACGGTCCGCTCCGAAGCGGGCCGGCTGCTCGTCGACGTGGCCGACCGTGGCCCGGGTATCCCGGAAGACGAGCGGGCGCGGATCTTCGACATGTTCTATTCGGTAACGCGCGGCGATCGCGGTGGCAAGGGCACGGGCCTTGGCCTGGCCATCTGCCGCGGCATGATCGGCGCGCATGGTGGCAGCGTGGAGGCCTTGCCCCACGTGGGCGGAGGCACGACCATTCGGGTCTCGCTGCCGCTGTCGCCGCCCCCCGAATCCAACGCATGAACCCCACCGCTCCACGAGTCCTGGTCATCGATGACGAAGCGCAGATCCGCCGCTTCCTCGATATCGGCCTGCGCGCCGAGGGCTACCAGGTGCTACTCGCCGCTAACGGCGAGGAAGGCCTCGGGCTGGCCGCGACGCAGTCGCCCGATGTCGTCGTGCTCGACATCGGCCTGCCGGACATGGAAGGCCACGATGTGCTGCGCGAGATCCGCATGTGGAGCGAGGTGCCCGTGCTGATGCTTTCCGTGCGCGATTCGGAGAGCGAGAAAGTCCGCGCCCTCGATCACGGCGCCAACGACTACGTGACCAAACCCTTCGGCATCCAGGAGCTGATGGCGCGCCTGCGCGTGCTGCTGCGCCAGGGCGCCAAGGGCGGTCAGGCCGATGCGCCGGTACGCTACGATGACGGTAGCCTCGTCATCGATCTTGCGCGGCGCGAAGTGCTGCTCGACGGTACGCCGGTCGCGCTCACGCGCAAGGAGTTCGCCGTATTGTCGCTGCTCGTCCGCCACCCCGGCCGCGTCGTCAGCCAGCAACAGATCCTCCGCGAAGTCTGGGGCGCCACGCATACGCAGGACACGCATTACCTGCGCATCGTCATGGGCAAGCTCCGCCTCAAGTTGGGCGACGATCCCTCGACGCCGCGCTGGCTGAAAACCGAACCCGGCGTCGGCTACCGCTTCCCCGCGACCTGACCAAATTCGGCACCCGCCCCCTGTAGGAGCCGATTCATCGGCGAACGGGTGCTCGCAAAAACGGCAGGCCTTGAAGCGCGAACAGATGGGACATCACTCCCGAGCCCGCCCAACTGTGACGCACCCCTCACCCCGCGAAATCCGCCCCGTTTTTCAGACTATTCCGATTCCCCCACCACGACGAACCCATGACCTTCCGCCCCTCTCACCCAGGAGCGCGTCATGACACCATCCCGAACCCACGCCACCCTTCAGCGTCTCGCTGCGGCTGCCAGCCTGTTCTCCGGACTCGTCACCGCGACGCCGGCGTTGAGCGCGTCACCCGTGTGCAGTAGCGAACACTTCCGTACCGGCGAGCTGACGCTGCCGAGCTACGACGAGGCCATGGCCGAATGTGTCGCGCAGGAATCCGCTCTCACCCATCCGGAACGAGGTGCGTTTGCGCCCTTGCGCTCGTGTCACGACAGCGGCTCGCAAGGGAGTCACGGCCCATGGCGGCATGGCCGCATCGCTGTCGATGTTCTCGAGCGAAGCAGTGGCGACCGTTACACGTTCGAGGGGTTGTGGATGTGCAAGCCGGTGGCGGAAGCCGCCGCGAGCACCCATCGCCGATGAATCGGCTCCTACCAAAGAGCGGCGCGTTACGTGCCGCTCGCCTGGCGGGCGAGGTAGCGACCTGGGGAATCGCCGAAGGCACGGCGGAACATCGCGACGAAGGCACTCGGCGTGGCATAGCCGAGCGCATCGGAGACCACCGAAACAGGCTCGCCATGCGCCAGCCGTTCCAGCCCACGCGCCAGCCGCGCCTGCTGTCGCCACTGCGCCACGCTGCACTGGGTCTCCTGGCGGAACAGACGCGTGAGCGTGCGCGATGACATGCCTGCCCAGTTGGCCCAGTCGTCGATGCCGCGTGTGTCGTGCGGGTTCTCGTACATGGCCACGGCGACGCGGCGGAGCCGGCGATCGATCGGCATCGGCAGGTGCAGTGATTCCACCGGTGCGCGGCGCAGTTCGTCGAGCAACACGGCGAACAGTCGTTCGCGTTCGGGCTCGACGGTCACGGCGTCGGCCGGCCAGGTGGCGGCCCGTTTGACGATAGCGCGGAAGAGGTCATTGACCCCGACCACGCAGGGGCGGTCGGGAAGGACCGACGCGGCGCATGGTGCGATGAACACGCCCCAGGCGTGGCTCGGCCCCGCGATGCTCACCGTATGCATCATCCCCGGCGGCATCCAGCCGGCGCGATGGGGCGGCAGCAGGTAGGAGCCGTGCTCGGTGCGGGTGATAAAAAGCCCTTGTTCCACATAGAAAAACTGGCCGCGGACGTGGCTGTGCCAGTCGGTTTCCCTAAGGGGGATTTCGCCGCGCGCCTCGTACGCTATGAGGGGCGGACCGTCGGCGCTTTCCAGCAATCGGTGAAGGGTTTCGTCGTGCATCTTGGCCGGATCTCGACATAAGTTGGCCCACTAACGATATCAGGCCGATTGCTTCCATGACTATCATTTGCAACCCCAAGCAACTGTCCTGCGCCCGGCATCCGCCGACGACCGGCGCCCGTGACCCTGAAGCGGAGATCCCTATGATCCGTCTCGTCACCACTGATCTAACCGAATTGACCGAAGGCCAGGAGGCCGGCGATGCGCTCGTGACCTTTGTCGCCTGTGCCCACGCCATGCTCGATCCCAGCACCCCAGAGGAGCAGGTACGCCGCCTGGAACCTCGCCTGCTGGCGCAACTACCGACCCTGAAGGCACTGGGTGTCTTCGAACTTTTCGACGTGCGCGACCCCGCACTGGCGGCCCTGCTGGCCGACGAAGGATGAATATCCGAGAAACCTGAAATATCCGTTGGACACATATTTGCCTTGACAACTATCTTCCGGGCAATAGAATGCGTGTTCATGAACATCCCTACTTGCCCTTCGTATGACGGCCGCGACAGCCTGGGTGCCCTTATCGGCATGGTGCGCGGCGAAATCGTCCGTGCGATCGAGTCGGATCTTGCCTCGCTGGGCGTCGATCTGAAGTTCACCCAGTTCCACGTCCTCAAGCGCCTGGCCACCCATGGCGCCATGACGGCCACGGAACTGGCCCGGGCGGTCGATCTGGACGGCGGCGCGATGACGCGCCAGCTCGACCAGCTCGAGGCCAAGGGTTACTTGCGGCGCAAGCAGCACGAGCAGGACCGTCGGGCCTTGCGTATCGAGCTCACCGAAGCCGGCGAAGCCCTCTGGAAACATCTGCACGAAAGCAACATCGCGACGCTCGAACGGGCCCAGAAGGACCTTACCGGGACGGAACGCGATCAGTTGCACGATTACCTGGAGCGCGTGCTCAACGCGCTCCGCGACAAAGACTGAACTAAACGTCCGAGGCAATACGCATGCGTCTGCACACTCTCGTGGCGGCCGTCGGGGCCGCGTTGATTCTTTCCGGCTGCGTCACCAGCCGTGGACTGGATCCGCAGGGTCAGCTCACCGACCCGACCACTCTCCACGCCGACCGTACCCTGGCCAAGGTGGCCGTCTCGCCGGCCGGCTGGCCGTCGGCCGACTGGTGGACGGGGCTCGGCGACAGCCAGCTCACCTCCCTGATCGAGGAAGCCCTGAAGGACAACCCGGATCTGGCCACCGCCGATGCGCGTGTGCGGCAGGCACAGGCGCAGGCCAGCGGTGCCGATGCCGCGCGCGATCCGACGTTCAACGTCGGTGCCGGCGCCGCAGGTGCGCACCTGCCGGGTTCGCTGCTGCCGTCGCCGCCGGGTAACCACTTCTCGTGGACCAAGTTCGGCTACGGCAACTTCAGCTGGGACCTGGACCTGTGGGGCGGCAAGCGTGCCGCGTGGGAAGCGGCCCTTGGCAGCCAGCGCGCTACGGAAATCGATGCCCGCGCCGCGCGCATCGAGATCTCGACCAACGTCGCCCGTGCGTACGTGCAGCTCGGCTACGCATTCACCCAGGAAGACGTCGCCAAGGCCGAACTGGACCGCAGCAAGGCATCGCAGACGCTGACCGTGCAGCGCGTCGCCGCGGGCGTCGACAACCAGACGCAGGTGAAGCAGGCGGACAGCGAAGTCGCCTCGGCCGAGCGCGAGATCGCCGTGTCCGCGCGCGCCATCGACACCGCGCGCATCCAGCTCAGCATGCTGCTGGGCAAGGGTCCGGATCGCGGCATGGACATCACCCGTCCCGCCGCGCTGGCCCCGTCCGCCGTGGCCATCCCGGCGAACCTGCCCGCCGACCTGATCGGCCATCGTGCCGACCTGGTCGCCGCGCGCTGGCGCGTCGAGGCGGCATCGAAGGACATCGCCGCAGCGAAAACGGAGTTCCTGCCTAACGTCTCGCTCGGTATCCTCGCCGCGCAGGCCGCGGGTGGTTCGGACAACCTGTTCTCGTCACGTGCGCGCTTCTGGCAGGTGTTGCCGGCGGTGAGCCTGCCGATCTTCGATGGCGGTCGTCTCCGCGCGAACCTGTCGGGTAAGGACGCCGAGTACGACCTCGCCGTGGCGCAGTACAACAAGACGTTGGTCGGCGCGCTCAACGACGTGGCCGACGACCTCTCGGGTCTCGACTCGCTCGGCACGCAGATCCAGGCGCAGCAGCGCGCACAGGATGCGGCGCAGCAGGCGTACGACCTCTCGCAGCTTCGCTACAAGGCCGGTGTCGGCAGCTACCTGGAATCGCTCGTGGTGCGCCAGCAGCTGCTCGAAGCCCAGCAGCGCATGGCGTCGCTGAAGGCGCAGCAGGTCGACACGTCCGTCCAACTCATTCAGGCGCTCGGCGGTGGTTTCCGCCCCGAGGCCGACGACCAGCCCGTCGTCGCCGCCACGCCCGCCACCCATTAAAAATCGTACCGAGGCCGCTTCCGATGTCACAAGAAACCATTGCCCCATCCGGCGCCGTCGTTGCGCCGCCACCGAAGAGCCGTCGCGGCTTCTTCCTCAAGCTCCTGGTTGCCGTCATCGTGCTCGCCGCGATCGGCTGGACTGTCTGGTACTTCGTGGACGGTCGCTGGGAAGAAGACACCGATGACGCCTACGTCAACGGCAACGTCGTGCAGATCACGCCGCAGATCGCCGGTACGGTGACCTCGATCGGCGCCGATGACGGCGACCTCGTCCATCAGGGCGACGTGCTGGTCAAGCTCGATCCGAGCGATGCCGAAGTCGCGCTGGAGAGCGCCCGCGCCAACCTCGCCAACACGGTGCGCAAGGTGCGTGGCCTGTACAACAACGTAACCTCGTCGCAGGCCGACGTTGCCGTTCGCCAGACCGCGGTCGATCGTGCCCGCCAGGACTATAACCGTCGTCGCGATCTCGCCAAGTCCGGCGCGATCTCGGCCGAAGAACTGTCGCATGCCGCCGATACGCTGACCTCCGCCGAGAGCAGCCTGTCGTCGGCGAAACAGGCCTACAGCAGCAACAAGGTGCTGGTCGACGACACCGTTGTCGCCTCGCATCCGGACGTTCGTGCCGCTGCCGCCAAGCTGCGTTCGGCCTACCTCGACGACGTCCGCGCCACGCTCGTCGCGCCGGTGGACGGTTACGTCGCCAAGCGCACGGTGCAGGTCGGCCAGCGCGTGCAGCCGGGTGCCGCCTTGATGGCCGTCGTGCCGCTCCACGAAGTGTGGATCGACGCGAACTTCAAGGAAACCCAGATGAACAAGATGCGCATTGGCCAGCCGGTCGAGGTGACGGCGGACGTGTACGGCGGCAAGACCGTCTACAAGGCGAAGATCCGCAGCCTCGGTATCGGTAGCGGCAGCGCCTTCTCGATTCTTCCGGCGCAAAACGCCACGGGTAACTGGATCAAGATCGTCCAGCGCGTGCCGGTCCGCGTGGTCTTCACTGATCCGAAGCAGCTCGAAGAAAAGCCGTTGCGCCTGGGGCTGTCGACCAAGGTAACGGTGAACCTGCACGACCAGAGCGGTCCGCTGCTCTCGACGCAGGCGCCGACCAAGGCCGAGTTCTCCACGCCGATCTACGACAAGCAGCTTGCCGACGCCGACACGGATATCGCGCGGGTCATCCACGAGAACGCATCGGCGGGTGAAGGCGAGCAGCAGAAAGCTCCGAAGTAAGGAGACGGTCTCATGAGCACCGAATTTCGACCGCCAAACCTGGCGTTGTCCACGATCGGCCTATCGCTTGCGACGTTCATGCAGGTGCTCGACACGACGATCGCCAACGTGTCGTTGCCGACCATCGCGGGCAACTTGGGTGTCAGCTCCAACCAGAGCACGTGGGTGATTACCTCGTTCGCGGTCAGCAACGCCATCGCGCTGCCGCTGACCGGCTTCCTGACGCGCCGCTTCGGTGAAACGAAGCTGTTCGTCATGGCGACGCTGCTGTTCTCGATGGCCTCGTTTCTGTGCGGTATCGCGCAGAGCATGACCATGCTCATCATCTTCCGCGCCATCCAGGGCGCGGTGGCGGGCCCGATGTATCCGATCACGCAGAGCTTGCTGATCTCGATCTATCCACCCGCCAAACGAGGCATGGCCCTGGCGCTGCTGGCGATGGTCACCGTCGTCGCGCCCATCGCGGGCCCGATCCTCGGTGGCTGGATCACGGACAACTACACCTGGCCGTGGATCTTCTTCATCAACGTGCCGATCGGCATCTTTGCCAGCTTCGTCGTGGCGAACCAGATGAAGGGACGTCCGGAAGTCACCGAGAAGCCCAAGGTGGATTACGTCGGCCTGATCACGCTGATCATCGGTGTGGGTGCACTGCAGGTCGTGCTCGACAAGGGCAACGACGAGGACTGGTTCTCGTCGCCGTTCATCATCGTCACCGCGATCATCGCCGCCATCGGCCTGGCCGTGTTCCTGATCTGGGAACTCACGGACAAGGACCCGATCGTGAACCTGAAGCTGTTCCGGCATCGCAACTTCGCGATGGGCACGCTGTGTCTCGTGCTCGCCTACGCGGCGTTCTTCGCGATCGGCCTGCTGGTGCCGCAGTGGTTGCAACGCAACGTCGGGTACACGTCGACCTGGGCCGGCCTCGCCGCGGCGCCGCTAGGCATCATCCCGGTGATACTCACGCCGTTCGTCGGTCGCTACGCGCACAAGTTCGACTTGCGTGTGCTGGCGTCGGGAGCGTTCCTGGTGATGGGCGCGACGTGCTTCATGCGCTCGGAGTTCTATCTCGACATCGACTTCTACAGTGTCGCGATGGTGCAGCTGATCCAGGGCCTGGGCGTGGCGTTGTTCTTCATGCCGATCCTCAGCATCCTGCTGTCCGATTTGCAGCCGCGCGAGATCGCGGCGGGCTCCGGCCTCGCCACCTTCCTGCGTACGTTGGGTGGCAGCTTCGCGGCATCGCTCACGACGTTCCTGTGGGATCGACGTGCAGTGGTCCACCACGAGCGGCTGACCGAGACGATCACGCCGTTCGATCCGACGGCACAGCAGGCGTTGACGACGATCGGTCACGGCGATTCGCAATACGCGACCTCGGCGCTGAACGCGATGATCACCAACCAGGGCTACCAGATCTCGTTCAACGAGGTCTTCCACCTGCTCGGGTATGTGTTCATCGGGCTGGTCTTTATCGTCTGGCTCGCAAAGCCGCCGTTCGCCGCCAAGGCCGGCCCGGCGGCCGCCGGCCACTAACCTTACCGTGTAGGAGCCGATTCATCGGCGATGCTCTTCGAAAAAGCCCGGCTTCGTGCCGGGCTTTGTCGTTCTGGATCAGAGATTGAAGCCGATACCCACCAGCGCCATCGTCTCGCCGCGGTTCGGCTCCTTGAAGCTGCCGTTCGAGATGTGGCGGATCTGGAAGCTCACGTTCTTCATCTGCCAGCCCAGCGTGCTGACGAACTGGTAGCTGCTGGAGAGCGCCTGTGTGTGACCGCCCGCGGTGCCGGCGACCTGGAAGCTGAAGAAAAGCGGCTGGTACCAGTCGCTGTCCGTGCCGTAGTGGAAGCGGGCGCCGGCGGCGCCTAGCCACACGTTGTTGGTGACGCCAGGCTGCGAAAATTCGTAGCGCTGGATGTTGCGGCCATTGATGTAACCGACCGAGACATCCGGCGACCAGGTGAAGCGGCTCTGGCCGATCTGGTACGGGTTGAAGACGGATTCGATGAAGAACACGTTGGTGCCGTGCGTATCCATGTAGCTGCGCCCGCCCTGGATTTCCAGGTGCGTATCGGCGACGGCGGGGAGGGCGACGGCGGAGAGCGAAAGCGCGGCGACAAGGCCGAGGGCGAAGGGGGACGAACGCATGGGGGAGCGGTCCTTGTGGTGGGACGTTTTGTTTATGAACCGGATCGTTCGGTAATTGGTGTTCAGCGAACGTGAATCAATGAGGGTACTTAAGAATATTCGTGCCGATATTGCACCCTCCTTTCGTCTGAGCACGCGCATGAAAGCCGGGGGTCAAGACGCGGGGCCGCCTGCCGTTAAAGACGTACAGGGTCCCGCCGCCGTTCGGTTGGGGAACGGTATGGGTGTTGGGGCGCAAGGGGGCGTGACGGTGGAAGGCGCGATGGACAAGGGCGCGGCGAAGCTGCGCACCCGGCGTATCCGTCTGGCCACCTGGGGCGTTTCGCTCGGCCTCACCGTGGGCCTCGTCACCCTGGTGGCGATCCTCCAGGTCGACGCCTACCGGGGCATGCTGGCCAACGGGCGCCGTCAACTCGCCGGCTCGGCCGGTGGCACGGTACGCATGGTCGACCAGGATATCGATGCCAGCCTGGGGCCGCTGGTCGCACTGCGTAACGCGGTGACCGGTGCCGACCCGGGTCCCTTGCACATGAGCCTGGCCGAAGTGCAGGCCCGCCATCCCGAATTGCCGACGTTTGTCGCGCTGGATGCCGAAGGCGCCGTGCTCGCCTGCACCAGCGTGCCCCTGATGAACTGGCGAGAGAGCCTCGCGGCGCCACGGCATGAGGCGCTCGGCGCAAGCGTGGGCGTCGTCGTCGCCGATGCCCACGATGGGATTCCCCCGGCTATTCGCATCCTGGTCGATTCGCGCGTGGCGGAACCGGCCGCCTTTGGCACGTTGATCGACCAGGCACGCGTACGCGATGGCATGAGCCATTCGATGATGGGCGGCAGCGCGGACATGGCCGTGTTTTCGCTGGACGGCCGCCGTTTCGCGAGCAATCACGATGACGCGGCGGCCGCCTGGAGCGGTCCCGTGCCGAGGCCTGGGGCGAACGGACAGTACGACGACGACCGGCGGATCTACGCATGGGCCGCGTCGGCACGTTATCCCTTCGCCGTGCAGGTGAGCCTCGAGCGCGCCGGCATCTTCGACGAGTGGCTTCACCAGGCGCGGCCCTCGATGCTGGCGACACTCGCCCTGGTCCTGCTGCTCAATGCCTTCGCCGCGGCCTTCGATCGCGCCTATCGCCGACAGAGCCACCTGCTGGACGCCCTTTCACGCAGCACGCGCCATCTCGGTGACGTGCAGCGCACCGGGCACATCGGCTTGTGGGAAGCGGACCTGAGTTCACGTGCCATCGCCTGGTCCGGGCAGGTGCATGAGATCACCGGCCTGCCGCCGGAGCGAGTGGATGGACGGCAAGGTACGTACTTCAAGCTCGTCCATCCCGACGACCAGCCCGCGCTGGTGGCCTGGCTGGAACTCTTCGCCAAGGGCGATGGCCCCTACGAGTTCGAGCACCGCCTGTGCCGGCCCGATGGCCGCCAGGTGCAGGTCAACCTGCGCGCCGCGCGCATCACCAACGAAGACGGCAGACCCATCCTCGCCGGCACCATCAGCGAGATCACCGCGCTGCACGACGCGCGTCGCCGTCTTCGCGATACCGACCGCGATCTTGCCGCGAGCGAAGCCGCTTACCACCAGCTGATGACGCGCATGCCCTTGCCCGTGATCATCGTGCGCAACGACCGCATCGAGTACGCCAACCTGCTTGCCGAGGAACGCCTCGGACAGGACGGAGCGACGCTCGTCGGTCGTCACGCGGCGGAATTCATGGATGCCGATGCGCTCGAGGCGATGCGCGGCGGCGCGCCGGAAGGCAGTAGCGTCACCGGTTGGCTGAACCCCGAAGACGGCATGCCCTTCGAGGCCGAGCTGGCGCTGTCGGACTACCGCGACTCGCGCGGGCGCGGCACGCTGGCGATCGTCCGCGACGTGACGCAGCAGCGACGTTACGAAGAWCGACTGAACCACCAGGCGACGCACGACGAACTCACCGGTCTGCCGAACCGTCGCGCACTGCGCGAGAAGCTCGAGCAGCTCGTCCGGCAATCGCAACGCGATGGTTCGGGCGTCATGGTGCTCTTCATCGACCTGGACCACTTCAAGTTCATCAACGACGCGCTCGGCCATGCCCTGGGCGACCAGGTGCTTCGCGACGTGACACTGAAGCTCGGTGATGTCCTCGACGGACTTGGGCATATCGGACGGTTCGGGGGCGACGAGTTCGTCGCGATGCTGCCGTTCACCTGCTCGCCGGCGCGTGCGCTCGACCTGCTGCCGCGCATCCAGCGCGCGATCGAGGAGCCGCTGGAAGTGGGCGGGACGATGCAGCGCCTGAAGTGCAGCATCGGTGTCGCGTTCGCCACGCGCGATGGCTCCGACGCCGACACCCTCATTCGTAATGCCGATACGGCGATGTACGACGCCAAACGCTCGGGGCGCCACACCTGGAAGCGCTTTTCCGCCGACATGCATGCCACCGCCATGGCCCGGCTGACCGTCCTGTCGCGGCTGTCCGGTGCCAGTCTCGATAACGAGCTGGCGCTGGCCTGGCAGACCCAGCACGCCGGCGACGACGGTCGTGTCATTGGCGTGGAAGCACTGTTGCGCTGGCCGTCCGCGCCAGGCGATCTGGGAACGCCCGACAAGCTGGTGCCCTTGCTCGAGGAGACCGGTGCCATCGTGCAGATCGGTCAGTGGGTCTTGCGCGAGGCATGTCGGCAGCAACGCCACATCGCCGCGTTGCTGGGGCCCGACTGCCGGGTTGCCGTGAACATTTCGGCCCAGCAGCTGGTGCACGTCGATCTGGTCGCCGAGGTACGCCAGGCGCTCGCCGAGACCGGCGCCAGCGCGTCGTCGCTCGAACTGGAACTGACCGAGAGCGCCTTCATGAATGAGCCGGCGCGCGCCATTCGCACCCTGCACGAGCTGCGCGCGATGGGGGTGAGCATCGCGCTCGACGACTTCGGCACCGGCTACTCGAACCTGACCTACCTGTCCCGGCTGCCGCTGGACAAGATCAAGATCGACCGGCACTTCACCCGCGCGCTGCTGGAGGACGATGTGGATGCCTCGATCTGTCGGTCGATCGTCTTCCTTGCCCGTAGCCTCAACCTGGAAGTCGTCGCCGAAGGCGTCGAGACCGACCGGCAGCGCCGCTGGCTGCTCGCCGAGGAATGCACCTCGATGCAGGGCTTCTTCTTCTCGCGGCCGGTGTCGATCGACGAGCTGGGTCACGTCGCAAGCGCGCTCCGCCTCAGCTGAAGCGGGTCTGCCGCCCCTCGGGCGGGTCGTTTCCCCGGACGCGCCAATGTGTTCTCCCCACGGCGATTTATCCGCGGTCCCACACGACCTACATTGAAGGAAGGAGGGTTCCGCCTCCGCTTCATCAGGTGTCCGTCATGTTTCGCGCCCCCGCCCTGTTCATCTCCCACGGTGCCCCGACCTTCGCGCTGGAGCCAGGTCTGCTTGGCCCGCGCCTGACCGATATCGGCGAGGGCCTTGCCGATGCCACGGCGATCGTCGTCGTCTCGCCGCACTGGCAGACCGGTGGTATTCGCGTGACCGGCGCCGCTATGCCAGGGACGATCCACGACTTCGGTGGCTTTCCACCGGCGCTCTATACGCTCTCCTATCCGTCGCCCGGCTCACCGGGGCTGGCTTGCGAGACGGCATCGCTCTTGATCGACGCGGGCTTCGTCGCGATCGTCGATCCGGAGCGCGGCTACGACCACGGTGCCTGGGTGCCATTGCGTCACCTGCGCCCGGAGGCGGACGTGCCGGTGATCCAGGTGTCGATGCCACACAACCTCGATACCGCGGGTGCACTGCGTCTGGGCAAGGCGTTGGCGCCCTTGCGGGATCGTGGCGTGGTCATCGTCGGTTCGGGCAGCCTGACCCACAACCTGTACGAAGTGCGGCGATCGGGCGAGAACGCGGCGTACGCGAGCGAATTCGCCGCCTGGAGCCGCAAGGCCGTGCTCGACGGCAACACCGACGCGTTGCGCGACTACCGTCGGCTGGCGCCGAGTGCCATTCGTGCCCATCCCACCGAGGAGCATTACCTGCCACTCCTCGTTGCCGCCGGTGCCGCGGGTGAGGATGCCCCCACCGTTATCGATGGGGGGATTACGTATGGGGTCCTTTCGATGGACTCCTACGGCTGGGGTCTCGCTTAGATCTGGGCCTGGCCGCCGTCGACGAACAGTTCGATGCCGGTGATGTAGCTGGCGTCGTCGGAGGCGAGGAAGGACACGGCCTTGGCGATCTCGTCCGGCGTGCCGGTGCGGCCCAGCGGCGTGACGCTCTCCACATAGGCGCTGTAGTCGGCGATCTGCTGGTCGTCCATGCCGAGCTCCGTCTTGTAGCCCGGCGTGACGATCGTGCCCGGCGCAACCACGTTGACGCGGATGTCGCGACCCTTGAGGTCGCTGGCCCAGGTGCGCGCGAACGAGCGGAGCGCAGCCTTCGTCGCGGCATAGACGCCGAAGGCCGGCGCGCCCTTGATCGAGACCATGGAGCCGTTGAGCACGATGGCCGAGCCCGGGCCCATCAGTTCCAGCGCCTTCTGCACGGTGAAGACCGTGCCCTTCACGTTGATGCCGAAGTACTTGTCGAAGTGCGCTTCGGTGATCTGACCGAGCGGTGCGAACTCGCCGCCGCCGGCATTGGCGAAGAGGATGTCGAGACGGCCGCTCGTGTCGCGAATGGTGGCGAAGATGCGATCGAGGTCGGCGGCCTTGGCGATGTCGCCCTGGATCGCGGTGATGCCGAGCGCGGCGGCCGCGGCGTCGAGCTCGGCCTGGCGACGGCCGGTGATGTAGACGGTGGCACCTTCACGGACGAAACGCTCCGCGGTGGCGAGGCCGAGGCCCGAGCTGCCGCCGGTCACAAGGACGATCTTGCCGGCATGGCGGGTGGTGTGGACGTTGCTGGTGGCGAGGGTGTGCATGGTCTTGGTCTCCGATAACCGCGTGGCGGTCGATCCACACAAGATGGTTATTCGGCCGTCGTGGATAAATAATGCAATCGCGATTTCATTATTTCTTTGGGGAAACAACCGTGGACCATCTGCTCGCCATCCGCGTCTTCGGCCGTCTGGTGGAGACGGGCGGCTTCGGCCGTGCCGCCGATGCACTGCGCATGCCCAAGTCCACGGTCACCAAGCTCATCYAGGGCCTGGAAGCCGAACTGGGTGTGCGCCTGCTCGAGCGGACCACCCGCCGCGTCACGGTGACCGCCCAAGGCGCGGCGTACTACGAGCGCACACGCCAGTGGCTGGCGGAGCTGGACGAGTTCGAGACGACGCTCGCCGGTGGTCGCAACAACCCCGTCGGTAACCTGCGCATCGATACGGGAGGCTCGGTCGCGGCAGGCCTGATCATTCCCGCCTTGCCGGCGTTTCGGGCGCGCTACCCCGGTATCCGGATCCAGCTCGGCGTGACGGACCGCACGGTCGACCTGATCAGTGAAGGCATCGACTGCGCCATCCGCAGCACGGGTGACGATCCCAACCTGGTCACCCGCCAGATCGCCGAGCTGTCCTGGACGATGTGCGCGACGCCGGATTACCTCGCCCGCCGCGGCACGCCGTCGGTCCCGGAGGACATCGTCCGTGATGGGCATGACGTGGTCGGCTACTTCTCCGCACGCAGCGGCCGCATGCTCCCGCTGCGCTTTCGCGACGGCGAGCGGACGTTCGAGATCGAGTTCACGGCCGCCGTGGAGGTCAACGAGAGCAACGCGCATACCGCCGCGGCGATCGCCGGTCTGGGACTGGCCCAGGCCCTGAGCTTCACCGTCGACGGTCACGTGACCAGCGGCGAACTGGTCCCGGTCCTGGCGGCATGGCAGCCTGCGCCCTTGCCGGTCTACCTCGTCTATCCGCCCGACCGGCGGCACAATGCCCGCCTGCACGCCTTCGCGGAATGGGTCGAAGCGGAAGGTTTTACCCGGAAGTATTGACGGCACATTTGATCCGGGTAATATCTACGGATCGCACCTGCTATCGGACCACCCATGACCACCTTCGTCGCCTTCCATGGCATGACGCGCCTTGCCGCGGGCTCGCTGTCGGCCGTCGTCGAGCGCTGCAAGCATCTGCTCGATGCGCACCCCGACGCATCGCCGATGATCTACGACGACAGCACGGGCCGGCCCGTCGATATCGACTACCGAGGCACCACGCACGACGTGCTGGCGCGGCTGCCGGGTAACGAGCCACCGACCAAGCGCGGACCGGGCCGCCCGAAACTGGGCGTGGTGGCGCGTGAGGTGACCCTGCTGCCGCGGCATTGGGGCTGGCTCGCCGCACAGCCCGGTGGGGCCTCCGTCGCCCTGCGCCGCCTGGTCGAAACGGCGAGCCGGGAACGCGCGCCGGCCGACCGTCTGCGCCAGGCCAGCGAAGCGGTGGATCGCGTGATGATGGCGCTGGCCGGCAACCTTCCCGATTACGAAGAAGCCTCGCGCGCCTTCCATCGGAGCGATCGCGAGCGCTTCGACGCGTTGACCGAAGCGTGGCCGACGGATATCCGCGACTACGTGCGCCACCTCGCCGCACGTGCGGGCGGTGACGCGTGACGCCCCCGGCACGCCGTGTCGCGCTGACCGAGGGCCCGATCACCCGGACGCTGCTGCTGTTCTCGCTGCCGATCCTCGGCGCGAACGTGCTGCAGTCGCTGAATGCGTCGGTCAACGCCGTCTGGGTCGGTCACTTCCTCGGTGAGTCCGCGTTTGCCGCGACCTCCAACGCCAACCTGATCCTGTTCTTCCTGCTCGGTGTCGTCTTCGGCATCGGCATGGCAACGACGATCATGGTCGGACAGACGGTCGGTGCGCACGACATTCCCGAAGCGCGACGTGTCGTCGGTACGGGCCTGGGCTTCTTCGTCGTGATCTCGCTGCTGGTCGCCATCGGCGGTTTCATCGCCACGCCGGCGATGCTTCGTGCCATGGGCACGCCGCATGATGCCCAGCCTTATGCGATCGAATACCTGCGGATCATTTTCATCGCGCTGCCGGCGATGTACCTCTACACCTTCCTGGGGATGACGCTGCGCGGCGCCGGTGATTCACGAACGCCGTTCGTCTTCATGCTGGTGTCGGTCATCCTCGACATCGCGCTGAATCCGCTCTTCATCTTCGGACTCGGCCCGATCCCGGCCATGGGCATCGCTGGCTCCGCCGTGGCGACGTTGATCGCACAGACGGGCACCTTGCTCGCTCTGCTCATGTGGCTGTACCGGAAGAAGTACTTCCTGTGCATCCATCGCAACGAACTGCGCCTGCTCGTGCCCGATGTCGCCATCCTGAAGAGCCTGCTGGCCAAGGGTTTGCCGATGGGCGCGCAGATGGTCGTGATCTCGTCGTCGGCGATCATCATGATGTCCCTGGTCAACCGGCACGGCTCGCAGACCACGGCAGCCTTCGGCGCGGCCTCGCAGTTGTGGACGTATATCCAGATGCCGGCGCTGGCGATCGGGAGCGCCGTATCGTCGATGGTGGCGCAGAACGTCGGCGCGAAACGCTGGGACCGTGTCTCCGGCATCGGGCGTGCGGGAGTGCTCACGAACTTCGCGCTGACCGGTACGCTGGTACTCATCATCTACCTGTTCAATCGCGCCGCGCTGGCGCTGTTCCTCGGCAGCGACAGTTCGGCGATCGGCATCGCACAGCATCTCAACCACATCGTGGTCTGGTCGTTCCTGCTGTTCGGCGTGACCTTCGTGATGTTCGGCGTCGTACGCGCGACAGGCGCGGTGATGCTGCCCCTGGTCGTGCTGATCATCTCGATGTGGCTGGTGCGCTATCCGTTCGCCGCGCTGCTGGAACCGGTCATCGGCGCCGACGCGATCTGGTGGAGCTTCCCCGTCGGCTCGCTGGTCTCGCTGGGCATCACGACGGTGTACTACCGTCGCGGCACCTGGAAAAAAGCTCATATGCTGCCAGCGACCCCGCCCCCAGTCGCGGCAGTCGAACCCGTCGTCTGACGCATTTGCTTTGGTAGGAGCCGATTCATCGGCGATGCTCTTCCCCGATGGAGCCTGTGGCCAGCAACCTCGGCGGAGCGCTGCTGCGCAGCGGGGTCATTTACCATTCGCCGATGAATCGGCTCCCACACTCCCTTGTTCGCCGATGAATCGGCTCCTACCAGAGCGCGCTGTGGCTCATGTGGGAGCCGCTTCAGCGGCGATACCGGGAGTGCCGTCGCCTTTCCTGATCTTCACCCACACCTTGTACCGGCGCCTCAGCATACGGCGATGCTTGCGACCGGCGACACGGATCTTGCGGTCGTGGTTCCACAGGTAGATCGCCGGCGTGCTCAGCAGGGTCAGCAGCTGCGACACCAGTAGGCCGCCAACAATCGCGATACCGAGTGGGCGACGCATCTCCGAACCCACGCCGAAGCCGATCGCCAGCGGCAGCGCCGCACCCATCGCGACCAGGGTGGTCATGGTGATGGGGCGGAAGCGCACTAGCGCGGCCTGGCGGATCGCCTCCACGGGAGACATGCCGTGTTCGCGTTGCGCGACCAGGGCGAAGTCGACCATCAGGATCGCATTCTTCTTCACGATGCCGATCAGCAACAGCACCGCGATGATCGTCATCAGCGTGAGCTGCTGCTGCGTGATCAGCATGGCGAGGAAGGCGCCCGCACCCGCAGCCGGCAGCGTCGAAATGATGGTCAAGGGATGCCCGAGGCTCTCGTAGAGGATCCCGAGCACGATATAGACGGCGAGGATCGCGCCGATCAGCAACACCATGCCGTTGGACTGGGCGTCCTTCAGGCGCTGGTTCGTGCCGGTGAAGTCCATGCGTACGCCTTCGGGAAGGTTGAGCTGTCGCACCGCCTCCTCGACCATCGTGTTGCCCTTGTYGGGGGAGATCTTCGGCGCGAGGTTGTAGGTGATATCTGCCGACTCGAGCTGGTTCTGGTGGGTGATCGAGGTCGGCGTGGCCACCGGCGCGATCTTCGCCAGCGCCGACAGGGGCACCATGACGCCTGTCGCGCTCTTCACGTAGGTATTCAAAAGGGCATCGGGGCTCAAGGTCTGCGCCGCGGCCGCGGTGAGCACCACCCAGTACTGATTGATATCGGAATAGATGATGGAGACCTGCCGCTGGCCAAAGGCGTTATAGAGCGCCGAGTCCACCATGCCCATGCCCACCGACAGGCGACCTGCGGCATCGCGGTCCACCTGGAGCATCTGCTGCTTRCCGACCACGTCGAAGTCGCTGCCGACATCCTTGAACTGCGGAATCGTGCGCATCTTGCGCACCAGCTTCATGACCCATGGCTGGAGATTCTCGCCGCCGGTGCTGATCAGCTGGAAGGAATACTGACCGCGGTTGCCGTTGTTGCCACCACCACCGAGGAACTGCACGGGGCTCATGAAGACCTGGACGTTGGAGATCTTCTCGTACTCTTTGCCCAGGCGCTCCATGATCTCCTTGATGGATTCCTTGCGCTCCCCGGGCCCGCTGCCCTTCGGCTTGAGGTCAATGAACATCAGGCCGGTGTTGCCGACGGCCGCACCGTCGTTGCCGCTCCCAAGAATGGTGTTCACGTCGGCGACGGAAGCATCGTTCTGCATGATGTCACCGACCCGCTTGAGGCGGCGCGACATTTCGTCGGGAGAGATATTCGCGTCCGCCGTCACCTCGGCCTGCAGCATGCCGGTGTCTTCGTCAGGCATGAAATTGCCGCCGGCGGTCTTCACCACGGCGAAGCCAAGCGCGAATGTCGCGAACAGAAGGATCAAAGGCTGCCACCGCATCACTCGCCGATGCCGCATCGCCCAGTCGAGCGCGCGCTCGTACGTGCCGAGAAGGCCACGATCGAAGCGCTCGAGCGCACGCTCCCAGCGGCTGATCTTGCGATCCGCCTCGTCGTGCTTGAGATACCTGGCGCACAGCGCCGGCGTCAGGGTCAGCGAGACGACGGCCGAGATCACCACGGCAGCGGCAAGCGTCACCGAGAACTCGCGCAGCAGCTTGGTGATCATGTTGTTGCCGAACAGCAGCGGCGCGAAGACGGCGACCAGCGATAGCGTGATGGAGACGACGGTGAACCCGATCTCACGTACGCCCTCCAGCGAGGCCGGCATCGGCCCCGATCCCTGCTCCATGTGGCGGACGATGTTCTCGATGACGACGATGGCATCGTCCACGACGAAGCCGATGCAAAGCACCAGCGCCATGAGCGACATGGTGTTGAGCGTGTAACCGAGGATCCACATGACCACGAACGCACCGGCCAGCGAGAGCGGCACGCTGAGCGTGGCGATCAGGGTGGGTCCGAGGCGGCGCAGGAAGACCATCATCACCAGCACCACCATCACGATACTGATGAGCAGTGCGACCTTCACCTCATGCAGGGCCGACTGGGTGGTCTGCGTGAGATCGAAGATCGGGGTGACCACGGCATCGGCGGGCAACGACGACTGGAAGCGCGGCAACGCGGCGCGAATCGCCTCGGCGGTCGCAATGGAGTTGGCTTCCGGCCGCTTGCTGATCTGCATGGTGACCGAGCGCTCACCCTGGAACCACGCGGCCTGGTACTGATCCTGTTCGCCACTGGTCACCTTGGCGATGTCGGAGAGGCGGACCGGGACGTTGTTGCGCACGGCGATCAGGATGCTGGCGAAATCCTTCGGCTCACGCAGGCCATCGTTCGCCGTCACCGTCATCTGCGTGGTGCCGTCGGACAGCACGCCCTGCGGCGAATTCACGTTGGCGGCGTTGAGCGCATTGGAGACGTCGTTGGCGGTGAGCTGCTTGGAGGCAAGTGCGTTGGTATCCAGCTCGATGCGCACGGCATGCGGCGTGCCTCCGAACACCTGCACGCGCGAGACGCCGTCGATCTGCTTCACGTTCGGCATGATCAACGTGTTGACTACGTCGAACAACTTGTCCGGTGGCATCGTTTTCGAGGTGAAGGCGACGAGCAGGACGGGGATCTGACCCGTGTCGAACTTGAAGTACTGCGGCGGCGTGGGCATGCCGGCCGGCAGGTCGGCGGCGGCCGCGTTGATGGCGGCCTGCACGTCGCGCGCGGCGGCGTCGGTGCTGCGGTCCATGGTGAAACGGACACGCACGAAGCCCGACCCTTCGGAGCTGTTCGAATACATCTGGTCGACGCCCGGAATCTGGCCGAGATGGCGTTCCAGGGGTGCGATGATGGTGGACGCCATAGTCTGCGCGTTGGCGCCCGGCATCTGGGTCTGGATGAATACCGCGGGCACCTCGATCGAGGGCAGCGCGGCCACGCCCAGCAGCATGTACGCGATCGCACCGGCAAGGGTCAGCCCCGCCGCAAGCAGCGACGTACCGATTGGCCGGCGAATGAATGGTGCAAAAAAGTTCACGACACTTCCTGTGATCGCGGGAAGCATACCCGCGCCCGTGGACTTTATGACGTCAGAGCGTCGGCGTCGCGTGTGCCTTTAGTCGGGGCCCTGCCGGAAGGCAGGGGTGTTGCGTTCATTTGTATCGATGCAAATCTCTAGGGAATCGCCGATAAATCGGCTCCCACAAAAGCATGCCACCTGCACGAGGTCGGCCGTTCTCCTGTGGGAGCCGCTTCAGCGGCGATGGGTATTACCTCAACGCGCCGGCGAATACCGCACGGTCAGGTAATACGTCCGCCCCAGCTGGTTGTAGTACGCCGCCGTCTCATAGTGGCGATCGAACGCGTTGGCCAGGCGACCCTGCACGCTCCAGTCGCTGTCCACGTGCCAGGTCGCGCGCACGTCGGCGGTGGTGTAACCGCCCAGGCGGGTGGTGTTGGCCGCGTCGTCGTAGCTGTAGCCCGCCGAATAGACCGAGCCACCGAGGGTGAAGGCGCCGAGGTCGCGGTCGACATCGAGTCGGGCCGTGCGCTTCGGACGACGGGCGAGCAGGTTGTTGTACTCGTCGCCGCTGTCGCGGTCCTTCGGCTGCTGCAGGGTGCCGTAGGCACGCAGGTGCCAGCCGTCCACGTCCGCGCCCAGCTGTCCTTCCAGCCCGCGGATGCGCGCCTTGCTGACATTGATCGGCAGGAAGTTCGCGTCGAAACCGATCAGGTCGTCCACGCGGGTCTGGTAGGCATTGACCGCCCAGTTCCAGACGCCCGGACGGGCCGACAGGCCGATTTCGGCGGTGCGCGACTTCTCCGGGCTCAGGTTCACCGGCGCGCCGTACGGGTAGTACTCGTCGTTGAAGGTCGGCGCGTGGAACGCGGTGCCGTAGGAGGCGGTGACCTTCATGCCGTTGTCGAAACGGAAACCGTACGCCGCCTGGCCGGTGGTGTGGTTGCCGAACTGATTGTTGTGGTCGTGACGCGCCGAAAGCTGGATCTCGTTGGCACCGAAGATGCCCTGGTAAAGCGCGAACACGCCCGTGTTCTCACGCGTGTCCTTGAGGTAATCCGTGTCGCTCTTCAGCTTTTCCTGCTGGTAGTCGACACCGATGCTCAGGGTCTGGCCCGGGGCCAGGGTGACATCATTCTGCCAGGAGGCTTGGTTGCGCTTGGAGTACAGGTAGCCCACGCGGGCCTTGTCCACGCCGTAGTTCACGAAGTCCAGGGTCTTGTCGGCGCCGTTGAGGTAGTTGTCGGCGCGGTCCTGGTTCTGGCCCAGGCTGATCGACATGCGCCAGTTTTCCAGGGCGTTGAAGGCGAGCTTGGTGCCAGCGACCTGCTGGGTGCGGCGGGTCAGGTTCTGGAAGTCGCCGTCGTATTCGATGTCGCCCTTGCTACGCAGCCAGCTGCCGGTGAGCTCGGTACCGTCATCCCAGCGATAGCCGCCGGAAAGCGCGCCGTTGTAGGTGCGATAGGCGTCGTGGTCGGGCTCGTTGGTGAAGCAGCCCTTGAACACATCGCCCGCGCCAACGCGGCAGGCATTGATGCCCGAGGTGTACTGACCGCCGAGGCTGGCGTTGTACCAGCTGTGCTGGGTGCCACCGGAGAGGCCGAACTGGCCGTCGGTGTAGCCGTGGCTGCCACCGGTGACCGAGAGCGACGGGGTCGGCGCTTCGCCGGCCTGGCCGTGGCGGGTGAAGATCTGGATGACGCCACCGATGGCGTCGGAGCCATACAGGCTGGACTGCGGGCCACGGACGATCTCGATGTGATCGATCTGGTCGACAGGCAGCTGCTCGTAGGCCGGGATGCCGGCGCCGACCGTGCCGACGCGCACGCCGTCCAGCAGGACCAGGGTGTGCGAGGAATTGGTGCCGCGCATGAACAGCGAGGTCTGCTGGCCGATACCGCCCGAGTTGGCGATGACCACGCCCGGCAGGCCGGTGAGCAGGTCCTGCACGCTGACCGGCTGCAGGCGCTCGATGTCCTCGCGGGTGATCAGCGTGACCGGGGCGAGCACTTCATCCAGCGGCGTCGCTGCGCGGTTGGCGGTAACCACCACCGGGTCGAGCCGGTCAGCGGGAGCGTCGGCCGCGTGGGCGGCGGCGATGGACGACAGCAGGGCCATCGCGAGCAGAGTCTTCTTCATGGAGCCGTTTCCTTAATGCATCGCTAGAGGCGACGCGGAGGACAAACGGCGAACGGCATGCGGGCACGGATCGACCCGGAACGCTGTCCGGATTCGCCCTCCGCGAATCGCCCAACAGAAAACGCCCCGCGATAGTCGCGAGGCGAATGCATCGGGCCGGTCTCCGGACTTGCGTCAGCCACCTGCCGTGGCGGGACCCGGCGCCTTCCCGCTTGCGCAGTGGCGTTTGGCCGGTTCCCGTAAAGACCTTCAGGCCTTCCTGTCGCTTACCGTTGCGGGGGCAGTGCCGGAATAGTCGCGAGGCGACGCACCGGCTTCCCGTTTCATCCCTTCCAGCGACCGCCGGTCGGGACACCCGAACGGCGCCACTCTAGCGGGCCGTCGGGTTCATGTCACGCGGATTTAACAACTGAGCCGGCGTCAGCCGACGACGCGCACGCCGCCGATCCAGGTCTCGACGACCTCGTGGTTGTCATCCATAACGACCAGGTCGGCGCGATAACCGGCGGCGATGTGGCCGTGGGTGGCGCCGAGGCCGAGGAAGGCGGCCGGGTAGGTCGAAGCCATGCGGGCGGCCTCGTCATACGGCACGCCGACCATGTTGATGGTGTTGCGCACGGCGGTGGCCATGTCGAGCGCCGAACCAGCCAGCGTGCCATCGGCGGTCTGGCAGACGCCGTCCTTCACCGTAATCGTTTCGCCCTTGAGCACGAAGGTGGGATCGTCCGAGCCGACCGGTGGCATGGCGTCGGTCACCAGCATCATCTTCTCGCGCGCCTTCGCCGCGATGGCGACGCGCAGGGACGCCGGGTGCACGTGGTGGCCGTCAACGATCAGGCCGCACCAGCTGGCCGGGTCCTCGAGTGCCGCGCCGACCACCCCGGGCTCGCGGCTGGTGAACGGTGTCATCGCGTTAAACAAGTGCGTAAAGCCGCGAATGCCGGTGGCCAGTGCGTTGCGGGTGGTGTCGTAGTCCGCCGCGGTATGCCCGGCGGCAACGATGACGCCGTTGGCGACCAGCTCCTGCAGGACGGCAGCGCTGGCGCGTTCCGGTGCAAGGGTGAGCAGGGTCACGCCGCCGTGGCGGCGCGCGACCATCGCCACATCGCTCGCATCGGCGATGCGGAACTTGGCCGGATCGTGCACGCCCTTGCGCTCGGGTGCGATGAACGGACCTTCGAGATGGATGCCGAGCACGCCCGGCACGCCCTGGGCGACCGCTTCGTTGACGGCGTCGATGGCCTTGGCCATGACCTCGGCATCGTCGCTGATCAAGGTGGGCAAGAAGCCGGTGGTGCCGAACTTCGCGTGCGCCTCGCCGATCGTGCGGATCGCCTCGACGGTGGGCGCGTCGTTGAACAGCACGCCACCGCCGCCGTTGACCTGGCAGTCGATGAAACCCGGCAGCAGGCTGTGGCCGCCGAGATCGTGGCGTTCCGCCGCGCGCACGCGCGGATCGGACGGCAGCGCGAGCCCGGTGATCTTTCCGTCGTCGATGAGGACGGCGAAACCACCCTGGAATCCGTTATCGGTAAGGACGCGACCGTTGACGAGGGCGATGGTCATACGAGGAAACTCCGTAGATCAGACGGTTTCCGTCACCTTGTTCAGGTGCGGCGGGACGTCGGGGTTGAAGCCACGGCGCAGCGCGAGCGCGGCGGTGGCGCGATAGAAGCTCTGCACGGTGACCAGCACTGCGGCGATCGGGGCGGTGGCGACCAGGGGAAGGATGTCCTCGCCCGTGGCGCCCGGCGCGGCGACCCAGACCTTGGCACCACGCTTGCGGAACTCCGCGGCCACGTCGAGTACGCCGGGCAGCGTGTCGTCGTTCTGCGCGAAGAACAGCACCGGGAAATGCGGGCCGACCAGGGCCATGGGGCCATGCTTCACTTCGGCCGCGCTGAAGGCCTCGGCATGCAGGCCACAGGTTTCCTTGAACTTGAGCGCCGCCTCGAGGGCGCCGGCGAAGCCGAAGCCGCGACCAACGACGAACAGGTTGTGCGCGTCCACCAGGCCGTCGGTCAGTGCCGACCAGTCAGCGTCCCAACCATGACGAAGCTGGGCAGGCAGCGCGGTGAGCGCATCGGCGATCTCGGCCTTGCCGCTCCAGCGCGCGGCGATGTGCAGGATGGCGAACAACGCGCCCAGGTAGCTCTTGGTCGCCGCGACGCTGGTTTCCGGGCCGGCATGCAGCGGCACGACCACGTCGGCGACATCGGCCAGGGGTGAATCCACCACGTTGACCAGGGCGACCACGTACGCACCGGCCTTCTTCGCGGCCTCGGCATTGCGCACCAGGTCGGGGCTCTTGCCCGACTGCGAAATGGCGACGTAGAGCGCGCCATCGAGGCGCTGCGCGGCGTGGTAGATCGAGGTGACCGAGGGCGAGGCCGACGCGGTGACGACACCGAGCTGGGTCTCGAACACGTACTTGGCGTACATCGCCGCGTGATCCGAGCTTCCGCGTGCGCAGGTGATGACCATGCGTGGCGGCGTGGCCCGCAGGCGTTCGGCCAGGGCACCGATCACGGCTTCGTTGTTGGCGAGTTGCCGCTCGACGACCTCGGCGGTCTCGTGCGCTTCGCGGAACATCAGGGTGTCTTGCGGCTGGATCGTCATGGTCTGGTTGGCTCGTTAGTCGCTTTGCAGTTCGGCGACGAAGTCATAGATGTCCCCGCGATACCAGGAACAGGTGAATTCGACGATCCGGCCGTCGTCGAGAAAGCTGCGGCGTTCGATGCTGAGACCGGCACTGCCGGCGCTCAGGCGGAGCAAGCGGGTCTGCGCCGGACCGAGGACCACGGCGCGCAACCGCTGCAAAGCACGCAGCGGGCGGTTGCCCAGCTTGTCCAGGGCCTCGTAAAGCGAGTCCTCGACCAGGCTCGGGTCCGGCAGGAGCGACAGCGGCACGGCGCTGCGCTCGATGGCCAGGGGCTCGTCGCCGGCGTAACGCAGGCGATGCAGGCGCACCACCTGGGTGCCCGGCGACAGGTTCATCGCCATGGATTCCTCGGGCGTGACCTCGCCGATAGCGCGCTCGAAGAACTCCGATCGCGGATTGAGGCCGCGCGCACGGAGATCCTCGGTGAAGCTGGTCATCCGCGAGAGCGGCTTGACGATGCGTTCGGAGACGAAGGTGCCGGCACCGTGACGCTGCGTGAGTAGGCCATCCTCGACCAGGCCACCGATGGCCTTGCGCACGGTGACCCGGGACAGGGTGAGGGCCCGGGCCAGGTCGCGTTCGCTGGGCAGGGCGTGGCCGACCTGCACCTCGCCGTTCTCGATCACGTTACGGATGGCCCGGCGCAGGCGCATGTACGCCAGCGGCAGCCGGGCAGCCGGGTCGTGTTGCAGGCGCTGGTATTCGGCGACGAGGGCGATTTCCATTTCCTGAAGATACCAATACCCGACCACTGGGGCAAGCGCGTGCAAGTTCGCGCATACCACCGGCGGATTCAAACAGTCGTTTGCACGATCCAAATGGGCCATGGAAACGTTTCCGTTGGGTAATCGTGCGGCCAAAGGTGGCGAAACGCCGCGGCGATTGGTACGGGGCTGGTATGACCTGGTATGTCACTGGTACGATCCGGTGGCATCTTCCCTCGACGTTGAACAGGCCACTGTCGTGAGCGCACAACTCCTGCCGATCGAGCCGTTCGATCTGGTCATTTTCGGCGGCACCGGCGATCTCGCCGTCCGCAAACTCCTTCCGGCGATGTATCACCGGTTCGTCGACGGCCAGATCCAGCCAAGCAGCCGGATCATCGGCGTGGCGCGTGAAGGCCTGGATGACGCCGGGTACCGCGAACAGGTCCGCGGCGCCATCGAGAAGGGGGTCGCCCACGTGGCGAAGGCCCAGCTCGAGGCTTTCATCGCGATGATCGGCTACCGCTCGCTGGATGCCCGCAAGGCCGATGGCTGGGACGAGTTCTCCGCCCTGATGGCCGCGCAGCCCACACACATCCGCGTGTTCTATCTGTCGACCGCGCCGGACATCTTCACCGACATCTGCCAGCGCCTCGGTTCGCTGGGTCTCAACGGCGAGCGCTCGCGCGTGGTGCTGGAGAAGCCGATCGGTCGGGATCTGCAGAGCGCCAACGCGATCAACGACGCGGTGGCCGGGTACTTCACCGAATCGCAGACCTACCGCATCGACCATTACCTCGGTAAGGAGACGGTGCAGAACCTGCTGGCGCTGCGCTTTGGCAACGCGCTCTTCGAGCCGCTGTGGAACGCCCAGCACATCGACCATGTGCAGATCACCGTCGCCGAAACCGTTGGCGTGGGCCATCGCGCCGGCTATTACGACCGTGCTGGCGCGTTGCGCGACATGGTCCAGAACCACATCCTGCAGCTGTTGTGCATGCTCGCCATGGAGCCGCCGTCGTCGCTGGCACCGGACGCCGTGCGCGACGAGAAACTCAAGGTGCTGCGCTCGCTGCGTCCGATCGACGCGAGCAATGCCGGCCAGCTCACCGTGCGCGGCCAGTACCGCGCCGGTGCGGCCGAAGGCCAGAGTGTTCCGGGCTACCTGGACGAACTGGGCAGCGACCAGTCCAAAACCGAGACCTTCGTCGCCCTCAAGGCGGAGATCGGTAACTGGCGCTGGGCGGGTGTGCCGTTCTATCTGCGCACCGGAAAGCGCCTGCCCAACCGCGTGTCCGAGATCGTGGTGACGTTCCGCGCGTTACCGCATTCCATCTTCGACCCCGCCAACGGTCCGCTGCTGCCCAATCGCCTGACGCTGCGCCTGCAGCCGGACGAAGGCGTGAAGCTGTGGCTGACCATCAAGCATCCGGGCCCCGGTGGCCTGCGCCTGCGCCACGTGCCGCTCGACATGAGCTTCGCCGCGGCGTTCGGCATCCAGCAACCGGATGCCTACGAGCGCCTGATCCTCGACGTGGTGCGCGGTAATCCGACCCTGTTCATGCGTCGCGACGAGGTCGAGGCGGCATGGAACTGGGCCGGCCCCATCCTCCAGGCGTGGGAAGGCAGCGGCGATACGCCGAAGCCGTATACCGCGGGCACCTGGGGTCCGAGCGCCGCCGTGGCGCTCATCGAACGTGATGGCCGTACCTGGGCCGAGGACGCTGCCTGATGAACGCAAAAGTGAATCGCCATGAATTCGCCGATCGCCTGACCCTCGGCGACACGCTGGCCAAGGACATCGCCGGCAAGCTCGACGCCGCCGTGAAGGCGCGCGGCAAGGCCAGCCTCGCCGTGAGCGGCGGTGGCACGCCGAAGCTGATGTTCGCCGTGCTCGCCGAGCAGGAAATCGACTGGTCGAAGGTCAGCATCACGCTGGTCGACGAGCGTTGGGTGGACGAAAGCAGCGACCGTTCCAACGCGGCCCTGGTCAAGCAGCACCTGATCGCCCACGAAGCGCACGTCGCCACCTTCCTGCCGCTGTTCGACAAGGCGCATGCGGACGATGTCGATGCCGCACTGGCTGACGTAGGCAAGCGTGTCGACGCACTCGGCAAGCCGTTCGACGTCGTCGTGCTCGGCATGGGTCCGGACGGCCATACGGCATCGTTTTTCCCGGGCGGCGACCATCTCGCCCAGGCACTCGACCTCGACGGCAAGCAGAGCGTGCTGTCGATGCGTGCCGACGGTGCCGGTGAACCGCGCATCACGCTCAGCCTGCCTCGCGTGCTCGACACCCGCGCGCTGTACCTGCATATCGAAGGCAACGACAAGAAGGCGATTCTCGACAAGGCCATCGCCGGTGAAGACCTGCCGATCGCCGCGGTGCTCAAGCAGGACCGTACCGCCGTCGACGTGTTCTGGTCGCCCTGAGACCGCGTTACCGAATCACTGAAGCCATCGTGCCGCGCGGCATACGCGCGGCCTGGGTCGCCCGGCGGGGGCCGGCGACCCCATTACGTAGCCACGCGGAATTGCCATGACCATCCACCCCATCCTCGCCGAGGTGACTCAGCGAATCGTCGAGCGTAGCCATGTCTCGCGCGCCGCCTACCTGGCGAAGATCGAAGGCGCGCGCGGCAAGGGTGCGAAGCGACACCATTTGTCCTGCGGCAACCTTGCCCACGGTTTCGCCGCCTGCGGCGAGAACGACAAGGATGCGCTGCGCAACGGCCACGCCGCGAACATCGCCATCGTCACCTCGTACAACGACATGCTCTCCGCACACCAGCCGTACGAGAGCTATCCGGAGCGCATCCGCGCCACCGCGCGTACGTTCGGCGCCACGGCGCAGGTAGCCGGGGGCGTCCCTGCGATGTGCGACGGCGTGACCCAGGGCCGGCCCGGCATGGAGCTGTCGCTGTTCTCGCGCGACCTCATCGCCATGGCCACGGCCGTGTCGCTCTCGCACGACATGTACGAGGGTGCGTTGTACCTGGGCATCTGCGACAAGATCGTGCCAGGCATGCTGATCGGCGCACTGAGCTTCGGTCACCTCGCCAGCGCGTTCGTGCCGTCGGGCCCGATGCCCTCGGGCATTCCCAACGAAGAGAAGTCGAAAGTGCGCCAGGCCTTCGCTGCAGGCAAGGCCTCGCGAGCCGAACTGCTCGATGCGGAAGCGCGTTCGTACCATGGCTCGGGCACCTGCACCTTCTATGGCACGGCCAATTCCAACCAGATGCTCATGGAGATCATGGGCCTGCACATCCCGGGCGCAAGCTTCGAAGCGCCGGACACGCCGCTGCGCGAGGCGCTCACCGCGGCGGCCGTGGAGCGCGTGCTGGCCACGGATTGCCTCGGCGATCATTACCTGCCGATCGGCCGCATCGTCGACGAGCGCGCCATCGTCAACGGCGTGGTTGGCCTGCACGCGACCGGCGGCTCGACCAATCACCTGCTGCATCTCGTCGCCATGGCGCGTGCTGCCGGTATTGAACTGCGCTGGGACGACTTCGACGCGCTTTCCGCGGTCGTGCCCTTGCTGGCGCGTGTCTATCCGAATGGCTACGCGGACGTGAACCACTTCCACGAAGCCGGCGGCATGGCCTTCCTGATGGACCAGCTCCTCGATGCGGGTCTGCTGCACGGCGACGTCGACACCATCATGGGTCACGGGCTCGAGGCGTACCGCCATGTGCCTCGCCTCGAGGGCGACACGCTCGCGTGGGAGCGTGTGTCGAAGGAGAGCGGCAATCGCGGCGTACTCCGCGCGATCACCGAGCCCTTCCGTCAGGACGGCGGCCTGCGCATGCTCTCGGGCAATGTCGGCCGTGGCGTGATCAAGGTGTCGTCGGTGCCCGACGACCGCATGATCATCGAGGCACCGGCCATCGTGTTCGACGAGCAGGATGACGTGAAGCACGCTTTCGATCGCGGCGAGCTCAACCGCGACTTCATCGCCGTCGTTCGCTTCCAGGGCCCGCGCGCCCGCGGCATGCCCGAACTGCACAAGCTCACGCCGACGCTGAGCCTGCTGCAGGATCGCGGACACCGCGTCGCCCTGCTCACCGATGGCCGCATGTCCGGCGCGTCGGGCCGCGTACCCGCGGCCATCCACGTGACGCCGGAAGCCGAAGCCGGCGGTCCGATCGCACGCATTCGCACGGGCGATCTCGTTCGCCTCGACGCCGTCGCCGGCACGATCGAAGTGCTTGTCGATGCCGACGAGTGGAACGGCCGCATCCCTGACACCGTCGACCTTGCCATGCACCACACCGGCATGGGTCGCGAACTTTTCGCCATGTTCCGCCAGTCCGCCGTCACGGCCGACCTCGGTGCGGGCGTCTTTTGATCTTCCGGAGCAGTACCTGATGAGCAACGAAGCGAAGCAGCAACTCGTCGAAGCCACCTTGCGCCTGGCGCCCGTGGTCCCTGTGGTGATTATCGAAGACGCCTCCAAGGCCGTCGGCATGGCGCGTGCGCTGGTGGCCGGCGGGATTCCGTCGATCGAAGTGACCCTGCGTACGCCGGCTGCCCTCGACGCCGTGCGCGCGATCGTCGCAGAAGTGGAAGGCGCCTTCGTCGGTGTCGGTACCGTGTTGACCGCGCGCGATCTCGAGGCCGCCTATAAGGCTGGTGCCAAGTTCGCCGTGTCGCCGGGCAGTTCGCCGCGTCTTCTCGATGCCGCTGCCGACCACGATCTGCCGCTCCTGCCGGGTGCGGCGACATCGAGCGAAGCGATGAACCTGCTCGAGCGTGGCTACCGCTTCCAGAAGTTCTTCCCGGCCGTGCCGGCGGGCGGCAGCAAGCTGATCGGCGCCTGGGCCAGCCCGCTGCCGCAGATCACCTTCTGCCCGACCGGCGGAATCAGCCTGGCCAATGCGGCGGAGTTCCTCGCCCTGCCGAACGTGGTTTGCGTAGGTGGTTCGTGGCTGACGCCGGCCAACCTGCTGGCTGCCGGTGATTTCGCCGCCATCGAGAAGCTGGCGCGCGAGGCGTCGCAGCTGGGTCGCTGAGTTGCGCGTCTTGGTCGCTGCGTCGTCACGCGGTCGCCAGCACCCGTCGCCGATGAATCGGCTCCTACCACGCAGGTCGCCGCGGCCTCGCGATGTGGCTCCTCGGCGCGACACCGCAAGCGGCTCTCGCGTCCGATGCCCGCGTACCGTTGATCCTGCTTGGCATCCTGCTTCCCGCCATCTTCGTTATGCTCGCGCGCTCGGTCAGCAGCGCTGGCATCGTCCGCACCGACGTGGCCCAGCGACTTTCGCTGTTCCTGTCGCTCGCCGCGGCCTTCCTGCTCTTCGGCGAAGCCCTGGTGCCGCTGAAGATCCTCGGCATCGTCCTCGCGCTGGTCGCCGTGGCCTGCATCCTGTGGCGCAAGGAACGGATGGAACGTGCCGGCTGGCTTGCGCCGCTGGCGGTGTTCGCCGGCTTCGGTGCCATCGATATCTGCTTCAAGCTGATCGCCCAGGCGCATGCGCCATTTCCCAGCGCCCTGCTCGCCTCGTTCCTGATCGCCCTGGTGCTCTGCTGGATCGCAGTCATCGTTCGCGCCGTGACACGTCAGGCATCACTGTCACCGCGCAGCATCGGCTTTGGTGTCGTGCTCGGCGCCGCTAACTTCGCCAACATCCTTTTCTACATCCGCGGCCATCAGGCACTACCAGACGATCCGTCGCTGGTGTTCGCGTCGATGAATCTCGGCGTCGTGCTGCTTGGCGCACTGACCGGCGCGCTGGCGTTTCGCGAGAAGTTGTCGTGGATCAACTGGGCGGGATTGGCGGTTGCGATTGCTGCCATTGGCGTGATGACGATCGCCTGACCGGCGACCCAAGCATGGAAGTGCCGGCGCGAAGACGTTCGAGATTTGCAACGTGTTGTGACGAGGCGGGAGTGGCTTTGAGCAACGCTCAGCCGGATGATGACCGAGGGACTCCCCTTTCGCCGATGAATCGGCTCCTACAGTTGACCGCCAAGCAGGTGGAGGGCGAACCTCGCTTATATGTCACCTGCAGCGCGCTTTGTTTCTGAGGTTCAAATCCTTGAACCGTCGTAATTATCTACGCTACGCGCACTTAGTCAACGGCGCCTGCGCCGACAAGTTGCGTAAGGTTCACAGCCGCCGAGGCGCCGTCGAGCCGCGGACGACGAGATCGGGACTGAAGCCTTCGTTGTCGATGATGTGCTCGTCGCCTTCGCGTTCCAGTTCCGCGATCAAACGTTGGGCCGCATGCCGACCGATCTCTTCGGTGTTCTGCCGTGCGGTGGTCAATGCTGGCCACGATTGCTTCGAGAACGGGCTGTCTTCGAAGCCGGCAATCGAAAGCTCCCATGGCACGTCGACACCGCCCGATCGCGCGGCGGCGAGCACGCCGGCGGCGATCTCGTCGTTCGACCCGAAGATCGCTGTCGGCGGCTCTTTCAGGGCGAGCAGCTTGCGCGCACCGCGGAAGCCGTCGTCGAAGGAGTAGTCACCTTCGACCACCAGCTTCTTGTCCACGGGCAGGCCGTATTCGCGTAACGCATCCTCATAGCCCTGGTAGCGCTCGGGGCTGGAGCGGTGCTCCTTGCCGCCCCAGAGGAAACCGATGCGATGGTGGCCGAGCTGGATCAGGTGCTCGGTGATCGCATAGGCGGCATCGCGGTCGTCGACGAAGACGCAGGGCCAGCCGTCCTTCGGATCCTGGCGGGCGGAAATGATCCGCACGAAGGGGATCTTATGCTCGGTCAGCGTCGCCAGCAGCCGTGGTTGTTCGGACATCGGCGGGGCGAGCACGAGGCCGGCGAGGCGATTTCGCCGCACCAGGTCGCACAGCTGCTCGGCCAGCTTCGGCGCGGACGAGTCGCAGGGGTGGATCTGCAGGCCGAAGCCACGCTCCCGGCACACCGACAGTACGCCGTTCTGCATGGCGATGACGTAGTGCGCATTCGGGTTGTCGTAAACGAGTCCCAGCGCATACGTCCGGGCGCTGCGCAAGCTGCGCGCCGCCTGGTCGGGCTGGTAATCGAGGGCATCGATGGCGCGCTGCACCTTGTCACGGGTGCGCGCATGTACGGACGGCTCGTGGTTGATGACGCGGGAGACGGTCTTCAGCGACACGCCGGCCCGCTCGGCCACGTCCTTGATGGTAGGGCTACGCAATCTCGGACCCTCAATAGCAAGACGGCCATCCTAGCGGATGGCCGTTACGTAGCGAAGGCGGACGTCAGTCCTTGGTGTGCTGCCCGACCCGATGGCCGGCGGCGCCGTAGTACAGGATGTACAGGTAGCAGGGGACCATCAGGCAGAGGAACACGGCCTGGAAGTCGTGGCTCTGCTTCAGGTGGGCGAAGAGCACCGGGATGATCGCGCCGCCGGCGATGCCCATGATCAGAAAGGCCGAGCCGAACTCGGTCAGCGCGCCCAGGCCCTTGATCGCCAGCGGGAAGATCGCCGGCCACATCATGGCGTTGGCGAAGCCCAGCGCGGCGACGAAGCCCACGGCGGCGTAGCCGGTGGTCAGGTAGGTGCCGATCGAGAAGATCACGCCCAGGACCGCCGAGAAGGCCAGGTACTTCTGCTGCGAGACGAACTTCGGGATCAGCAGGAGGCCGGCGATATAGCCGAGCAGCATCGCGAACAGCGTGTACGAGGTGAAATGCTTAGTGTCCTCCGGCGTCATGCCGAAGCCCTGGCCGTAGGTGCCGATGGCGTCACCGGCCATCACTTCCACACCGACGTAGACGAACAGGCAGAGCACGCCGAGCCAGAGATGCGGGAAGCTGAAGATGCTGCCCTTGGCATGGCCGATCGCACGCTCGGAGTTCGCGCCGGAAGGCTTGATTTCAGGCAGCGAGGAGCGAACCACCCAGATGGCGAGTACGACCAGCAGGCCGGCCATCACCATGTATGGCATGTGCACCTTGGCGGCAAACGCGGCGAGCAGGGCATCCTTCTCGCCCGGCGAACCGGCGGCGGCGATCTGCTTGTCGAAGCTGCCGATATTGCTCATCACCACGGCGCCGAAGACGAACGGGGCGAGCGCGCCGGCGATCTTGTTGCAGATGCCCATGAAGGCGATGCGCTGCGCGGCGCTGTCGATCGGGCCGAGGATGGAAATGTACGGATTGGACGCCGTCTGCAGCAGCGAAAGGCCGGCACCGATGACGAACAGGCCGATCAGCGCACCGGGATAAATGCGCATGGTCACGAACTGGCCGAACAGCACGGCACCGATCGCCATGACGAACAGGCCCAGGCCCATACCCTTCTTCATGCCGGTCTTCTTCAGGATGAAGGACGAGGGTAGGGCGAGGAAGAAATAGGACAGGTAGAACGCCATGGGGACCAGGAAGGCATTCACGTCGTCCAGGTTGAAAGCGAGCTTCACGAAGGTGATAAGCGGGCCGTTGAGCCAGGTCACGAAGCCGAAAATGAAGAACAGGACACCGATGATGATCATCGGTACCAGACTGGAATGTCGCGTCTCGTCGACGCCGACCGCGGTGGATGACATGGGTGCTTCCCCTCGTGTTGTTTTCGGTATCCCCGCGGCGGCACCGCCGGATACACCCCGATTTGTCGCCTTTATTGACTCGTGTGCGTAACGTTGTCAATTGGCTTTTTACGCGGGCCTGGCTTCCTCGCATCCATTTGCGACTTTCGATGTCGCGGCGCGTCAATCCCCTGATCGACCATGCATTCCCCATGCCGGAGGCCGCGCCGCGCGGGGAATCGGTGACCCGCGCGGTCCTCCGCAAACGTTTCCTGCTGCGGCGCAGGATGGAATGGGCGATGTCCTAGCCATTTGTCCTGTTGACAACGTTGTCATTTGACTCACAGACTCCGCTCAAATCAGGGGCGTCACAGAAAGTTCATGTGACGACGAACGGAAAGTCATAAGGGGCGGGGCGTGGGCGAATCGGCCAAACAACGGGAAATCGTGCGTGCTTCGCGTTCCGGGGCGTTCATCGCCGCCGACGTGGGCGGAACGCATGCCCGTATCGGCCTGGTGCGTCGCGCCGCCGGCTCCACCGCCATCGATGTGCTTCGCTACGAGCGCTATGCCTGCGCCGACTGGCCGAGCCTGACCGCCGTGCTGCAGGATTTCGTCAGCCGCCTCGATGGCCAGCACCACATCGAACATTGCGCCGTGGCCAGCGCCGGCTACGTGCTCGGCGACGCCATCGTCAACGAGAACCTGCCCTGGCCGGTCTCGATCGGCGATATCCGCGAGAGCCTGGGCCTGCTCGGTCTGGCCGTGGTCAACGACTTCGAAGCCGTCGCCTACGCCTGCCAGTTTCTCGAGAACCACCAGACCACACCGATCATCGAGACCGCCGCCACGCCGGCCGTGGGTCCGATCCTCGTCATGGGCCCCGGTACGGGCCTGGGTTCCGCCGTCCTCCTGCCGGGTTCGCCGCACGCCACCGTGCTGCCGACCGAAGCCGGCCAGATTTCCCTCGCGCCCGGCAACGAGCGCGAAGTCGCAATCCTCGGTGAACTGTCCCGCGGCCGCGACTACGTTTCCTACGAGACCGCCCTGTCGGGTCCGGGTCTCGTCCATCTTTATGAAGCCATTTCGACGCTGCGCGGCACTCCCGCGACGCTGACCGAGCCCGCCGCCGTCACGCGCGCCGCCCTCGACGGGATCGATCCCGCTGCGGTGGAAGCACTGGACGTCTTCTGCGGCCTGCTCGGCAGCTTCGTCGGCGATCTCGCCCTTCTCTACGGCGCCCGCGGCGGCGTGTTCCTTGCGGGCGGCATCCTGCCCCAGGTTCGCGACCGCCTCCTCGCCAGCAGCTTCGCCACCAGGTTCTTCAACAAGGGCGTTATGCGCGCCTTTCTCCAGCAAGTGCCGGTACGTCTGATGGACCACGGACAGTTGGGTGTGATCGGTGCCGCCGGTCTCTACCTGCACGGTTCGAACGCTCACTGAAGAGCGGGAAAGGAACGCAGGCTCAGTACAACAACCGGGTCGAAAGACCCTTCGATAGCAACGAAGCATGACGCGGCCGCGAAACCCGTCACTGCTACATCCTCTGAGGGGAGGACACCATGTCGCATCGTAGAAACCTGCTGACGGCGAGCATCATCGCCGGACTCTGTTGTGTCACCAGCATCGCCGCCGCGCAAGACGCGACGCCGCCGCCGGCGAAGCCGCAGACCGCCCAGCAAAAAGCTGAAGCCGCCAAGGCCCAGCAGCTCGAGGGCATCACCGTTACCGGCATCCGCGCCAGTCTCGAGAAGTCTCTCGACACCAAGCGCAACGCCGACGCCATCGTCGAAGCGGTCACCGCCGAAGACATCGGCAAGTTCCCGAACACCAACGTCGCCGAAGCGATGACGCAGATCCCGGGCGTCACGATCGACCGTCAGTTCGGCCAGGGCGACCGCGTCTCGATCGACGGTACCGACCCCAGCCTCAACCTTACCTTCCTCAACGGCCAGCCGATCTCGCAGACGCCGTGGCAGTACGGTGCGCAGCCTAACCGTGGCTTC
This sequence comes from Luteibacter sp. P1_D3, assembly GCF_056406135.1. NCBI lineage: Bacteria > Pseudomonadati > Pseudomonadota > Gammaproteobacteria > Lysobacterales > Rhodanobacteraceae > Luteibacter > Luteibacter sp. P1_D3. The sequence goes on from NZ_JBFUAT010000008.1 coordinate 83,971, forward strand.
GACTTCACCATGCTCGCGCCGGAAATCATCGGTCGTCTGGAAATCTACAAGTCGCCCGAAGCGCGCCTGACCGAAGGCAGCCTCGGCGGCACGGTCCTGCTGCATACGCTGGAACCGCTCGACCTGCCGGCCAACACGGTGCGCGGCTCGTTCGGCCTGAACTACAACGACCAGGGCAGCGGCGGCTCGCGTCCCACCGCCTCGGCGTTGTACAGCTGGAAGAACACGTCCAATACCTTCGGCATCATCGGCTCGCTTCAGCATTACGAAGAGAAGATCGACCGCCAGGGCCTGGAAATCTTCAGCTACAGCCCGGTCTCCAAGTGGGCGTCGAGTCCCGCCGTGGCGGCGGGTATCGCTAACGGTTCGCTCAACCCGAACGCGCAGGTTCCCGACGAGGTGAACTCCGCGTGGTTCCAGCAGAACCGCAAGCGTGACACCGCCACCCTCGGTTTCCAGCTGAAGCCGGCGGATAACTGGAACATCGACGTCAACAGTCTGTTCATCCGCGAGAACTTCGACAACTGGAACCAGTCGATGTACCCGTTCACGGGTAACGCGCCGGGCAACGTGACCAGCTTCACCCAGGGCCCGAATGGCGTCGTCACCGGCGGCCACGTCTGCGGCAACGACAACCCGGGTTGCCCGGCCATCGGCCCGACCCTGATGGACAGCAACGTCCGTAAGTCGGTCGTGCGCACCTCGGCGTTCGACGTGAAGTCGACCTACGACGGCGACGGCTGGAAGCTCGGCGGCGCAGCTGGCTACAGCAAGGCCCGCAACGACAATATCTCGCAGGCCGTGATCGAGCCGCAGTACGCCGGCGGTTACACCTGGGACATCAACCACGGCTTCAACTTCGACAGCCCGGCGGCGGCAAAGAACCCGGCCAACTGGCACATGGGTGACGCGGATGGACTCGGTGGCTGGCCCGGCAACTACGGCGATTACAGCGCGAACTCGCGTGACTCGTACGCGCAGCTCGACTTCAGCAAGTACTTCGACAACTTCTTCAACGAGCTCCAGGTCGGCTATCGCTGGAATCGTCACGAAGAGGGCATGAACGCGCACGTCTACGGCGGTAACGGCCCGACCTCGCTCGCCGATCTGGGCACCAACGGCCTGACCAACATCCTGGGCAGCGTGGGTGGCTACGACGGCTCTGCGGAGCACGTCAGTGCCGATCCCGACAAGCAGTACGCCTGGGTCCGCGCAACCAATGGCGGCAACGAAGATCCGGGTACGTTCCTCAACGGCACGTACAAGCTCATCGAGAAGACCAACGCGGCCTACGCCCAGCTGAACTTCGCCGGCGGCGGTTTCCACGGCAACCTCGGCGTGCGCTACGTCGACACCAAGACCGATGGCTTCGGCTACAACTACTCGGGTGCACCGGTGCTTCCGGCTCCGGCCGGCAGCTACCAGAAGGCGTCGCAGACCAGCAAGAACTGGCTGCCGTCGATCAACGTGGCCTACGACCTGACCGACGACATCATCCTGCGTGCCGCGGCCGCCAAGGTCATCGCCCGCGCGCCGTACAACATGCAGGTCAACAACCTGTTCCTCAACGATACGGTGCTGACCGGCTCAGGCGGTACCCCGGACCTGAAGCCGTACAAGTCGAACAACTACTCGCTTTCCGGCGAATGGTACTTCGCACCGCAGTCCTACTTTGCGATCACGGGCTTCTACAAGAAGATCGACGATTACATCTTCCAGGACGTGGTCGAGGAGCAGCACTTCAACTCGGCGACCTCTACCGATCCGGTGCAGTTCGCCAAGGAACTCGCGGCGGGCCTGTGCACGGCTGACGGCTTCTGCACCTACGACATCTCCCGCCCGCTCAACGTCGGCTCGGGTAAGGTCAGGGGTGGCAACGTCAGCTTCCAGCAGGCCTTCTGGGATACCGGGTTTGGTGTCACGGCGAACTACACCTACGCCAAGGGCACGCTCGATTCCGGTGGCCAGCTGCCGTACAACTCGAAGAACGCGTACTCGATCAGCCCGTACTACGAGTTCGGCCCGTTCAGTGCCCGCATCAACTACAACTGGCGCAGCGCGTACCTCGCCGGTGGCTACGTGGCCGGTGCGCCGCCCGCAACCACCGAGGCTTATGCCGATCTCGGCGCGACGATCGGCTGGAAGTTCAACAAGCAGATCTCGGTCACGCTCTCGGGCATGAACCTCGCCAACGAACAGTACAAGCAATACATCGGCACGAAGGACTTGCCGGTCGCGAAGTACACCACCGGCCGCCGCTACATGGCTTCGGTGCACTTCGACCTCTGATAAGCGTCATGGATCAGCGGCCAGGGATGGCCGCAAACCCCTCGAAGCTTCATTCCCCACGGGCCCGACTACCCATTATCGGGCCCGCTTTTTTTTGTGCGTTTCCGGCACAATCGGGCGGTTGCCCGAATCCGTAGGAGCTATCGATGCGCCGCACTCTCTTCCTCGCCATGGCCCTTGGCCTCACCGCCTGTGCCAGCCAGCCGAGGCACGATGCCAGTCCTGTCGATAGCACACCGCTCTCGCTCATTCCCCAGCCCGCGTCGCTGCAGCGCCTGCCCGGCCATTTCCGCCTCGATCCCCTGACCTCGATCGTCGTCGCTCCCGGCAACGCCGCCGCGAAGAAAGTCGCGACCCAACTGCAGGGCTGGATCCGCCAGGCGCGTGGCCTGGACATCGCCATCGTCGAGGGCAAGCCACACAACGGCGCGATCGTGTTGCTCACCGACACCACCACCAAGGGCCGCGAGGCCTATACGCTCGACGTCAACGACAACGGTGTGCGCATCGCCGCCAACGACGAAACCGGGCTGTTCTATGGCGCGGTGACGTACTGGCAGCTGCTGACCGACCCGGCATCGCAGAACGGCGTCCCCGCCGTGCATATCGTCGACGCGCCGCGGTTCGCCTGGCGTGGGCTGATGCTCGACTCCGCCCGTCATTTCCAGTCGGTCACCGAGATCGAGCACCTGCTCGACCAGATGGCCATGCATAAGCTCAACACCTTCCACTGGCATCTCACCGACGACCAGGGCTGGCGCCTGCAGATCCTCAAGTATCCGAAGCTCACCGAGGTGGGTGCCTGCCGCAAGCCGGTCGGCCCCGATGTCGCGCTCACCGGCGATCCGGAGCGACCGTACTGCGGCTTCTACACGCAGGATGAAGCGAAGCAGATCGTCGCCTATGCCGCCGAGCGGCACATCACCGTGGTGCCTGAGATCGAGATGCCCGGCCACGCGCAGGCCGCCGTCGCCGCCTACCCGCAGTTTGGCGCTGGGAGCAAGAAGCTCGGTGTCTCGACGGACTGGGGCGTCAACACGGCGCTGTTCAACGTCGACGATGGCACGTTTACCTTCCTGCAGAACGTGCTCGACGAACTGATGGCGATCTTCCCGTCGACGTATATCCACGTCGGTGGCGACGAGGCGGCCAAGGACGAGTGGGAGCATTCCAAGGTCGTCCAGGCCAAGATGAAGTCGCTCGGCATCGACGACGAAGAGAAGATGCAGGGTTGGTTCGTCGAGCGCATCGGCGCCTATCTCGACCAGCACGGCCGCCGCATCGTCGGTTGGGACGAGATTCTCGACGGCAAGGTGCCGGCGAGCGCGACGGTGATGTCCTGGCGTGGCACCAAGGGCGCGATCAAGGCGGCCAACGCCGGCCACGATGTGGTGATGGCGCCGTCGCCGACGCTGTACCTGGATCGCCTGCAGTCCACCCTGCCGGATGAGCAGCCGGGCAGCCCGCAGGTGCAGACGCTGAAGATGGTCTACGACTTCGATCCGGTGCCGAAGGACATCGCCGCCGACAAGGCCAGTCATGTCCTCGGTGCACAGGTCACGGTCTTCGCCGAGTACCTGCCGAACTGGTACCGCACGCAGCACGCCGTCTTCCCGCGTATCGCGGCGCTCGCCGAGCGCACGTGGTCGCCGACCGCGGACTGGAACGGCTTCGTCGCGCGCCTGCCGGCGGAGATGTCGCGCTATCGCGCGGCAGGTATCGTGCCCGCCGATGGCGCCTATGCGGTAGCCATCGACGCGGTGGCCACCGATAGCGACAAGGCGAAGATCACGTTGTCCAGCCAGACCGGCTACGGCACGATCCGCTACACCACGGATGGCACCTCGCCGAGCGCGCAGTCCACGGCCTATACCACGCCGTTCGACGTGCCGTTGCCGACCACGGTCCGTGCGAACAGCTTCGACAACGGCTTTGCGCTCGCCGGCCCGCGTGAGAACGCCATCGACGCGAAGTCGCTCCTGCGTCGCAGCAGCGACCAGCTCGACACCTGCGGCGATAAGCTCGTGCTGCGTATCGAGTCGCCGGACGCGGTCAATGGCGTCCGGCCCGTGTACAAGGTCGACATCATGAACACCTGCTGGGTGTGGAAGGGTGTGAAGCTCGACGGACGCTACGGCGTGGACGTGACGGTGGACCGCCTGCCGTACAACTACGCGCTATGGAAGGACACAGTGGGCATCGTCTCGCGCAAGGCGCGTTCACGTGCCGGCGAAATCGAGATCCATCAGGATTCGTGCGACGGCCCGAAGATCTCGACCATTGCGCTGGACAAGGCGAAGGATGGGCGGGCGACGCTGCAGGGGATCCTGCCCAAGCGCGAAGGTGTGCATGACCTGTGCTTCGTGATTACCGGGAAGCCGGGTCCGAAGATCTGGGTGCTGGGGGATGTGCAGCTGCGTTGAAGCTCTTGCTTCAATACGACATCGCGACAGGAAACGTCGCATGCCGCTGCAACGCCGAACGCGCTTCCCGCTCGTCATCGCCTTCCAGCGGCATCAGCGTCACGAACTTCCCCGCGATCATCGCCGCCAGCGGCATGCCATCGCGGATCGCGATGCGCGTACCGAGCACGGCCGGGACCTTCGCAGCACCGGCGATGATCGTGCCCACCAGGTTCAGCGGATCGGTCCCCGCGATGCAGACGATCTCGCCGTCGTGCTCACGGTGACGGATCTGCCTTAGGGCGGGCAGCGCTTCCGGAAGGGCGAACTGTTCACCCACAAGACCGTCGATGAATCGGCCCCCACGAATCTCGCCGCGCGCTTCCAGACGGTGGAAGACCCGCCGCAGATCACGCCACGCGGGGAGCCACGCGGCCTCGCGTTCGAGGATGCGCCAGCTGACCACGCCGTAACGGCGAAGCAGCGTGCGTGCCATGTGTTCGAGCCCATCGGCATCGTTGCGTTGTTCGGTCGGCCGACGCGCCAGCGACCAGCGCCCCGCATCCTCGATGCCGCTCATCAGCTGCCGGCGCGTCCGACGATGGCGGCTGCCGTTGCGCTTGGACGCAGGCAGCAACAAGGCGCGCAGACCAGCAAAACTATCCGCGGTTACCCGGCCAGCGGCGACAAGCTCGCCGAGCGCATCTTCCAGTTCGGTGCGAAGCAGCCGTGTGCTGGTCGCGAGCTCGTCGAAGAACAGTGCGCCCTCGTCACGCAGCGCATCGGCGACGGCCTGAGCACGCGACGATAACGGCAGTTCGTCGGTGATGGCGGGCGCCGCGGCCGACCAGATCGGCAACTGGCGCCGGGGCAACAACACGATCGGCGTGGAGCGCACCGGACCGCCGCTGCCGGTGCCCAGGCGCAGTCGACTCCAGACCACACGACCGGCGCGGCAGAGGTCATCGAGCCAGCCGATGCTGTAGTCGCTGACCCGGGCCGGCAGCAGCTCGGATTCCCAGCCACCCGCGGCCGCCTCGAAGCCTTCGAGTTGCGCGATGACGCCCGCCAGCGCGTCGGGACCGGCGACCTGGGTGCCGCGCGTCACGTGCTGCCAATCGAGCAGGAAACGCATGAAGTCGCGCGGTGCGACCGGTTCGATTTCACGGCGCAGGCGGCCGATCGTATAGCGATGGATCCGCGCGAGCAGATGGCGCTCGCACCATTCCACCTCGGTCGTGCCTGGCGAGAAGGGCCCGCGCATGACATAGCCTTCGGTTTCGAGCGAGGTCAGGGCGAGATCCAGGTCGCTGCCCTCCACGCCGAGCGAGCTAGCGAGCACGCGGGCAGTCACCGGACCGAGGCCGCTGAGGCGGCCGCGGACGATGTCGATCAGGGCCACCTCGGGCGTCCAGGCCTGTGCCTCGAACTCTGCCGGCGCGGCGATCGCCGGTGACATGGCTGTGCCGGGATGGATGGCACGCCATGTCGGCAGGCGCTCGGCGGCGACCCATAGCGACACATCGCCATGGGTCAGCAGGGTCGCGCGCGCGTCCTTCGCCAACGCCTTCAGCCATCCGGCCCATGCCGGATGCTCGCGGACGTCACCTGCGGTCACGGCACCAAGCAACATGAGGGCTTCATGCATTTCGTCGGCGCCGCGTGCCTCGGGCCAGGCCTCGTCGCGCACTGAGGCAATCGCCTCGGCATCGAGGCGGCCGAGATCGTCCGCGCTCTCGGCATCGCTCCAGCGGCGCGATTGCACGGCTTGCGTGCGACGTTCTTCCAGCGGTGCGTCGTCGAGAAAGGCGTACGGTGCGGCGTTGAGGATTTCGGCGGCTAGGGGCGACGGTGTGGCGAGATCGCGCGAGATCATGCGGATGGCGCCGGATTCCAGCCCGCGCAGGATGGCGAGTAGTCCCTCGCAGTCCATCGCTTCGTGCAGGCAGTCGTCGATGGTCTGGTTGACCAGCGGATGATCGGGCACTTCGCGTTCGCCGACCAGGTTCTCGGCGCAGGCGACCTGGTCCGGGAACACGGTGGCAAGGAGATCTTCGCTCTTCATGCGCTGCAGTTGCGGCGCTACCTTCTTGCCGCCGTTGAAGCGCGGAAGGGCCAGCGCTGTGGTGGCGTTCCAGCGCCAGCGCACGCCGAACAGCGGCGCGTCGAGCAGCGCCTGGATCAGCACATGCTCGGCGGTGTTCGAGTGCAGGTAACGTGCGACCTCGTCCAGCGGGAAGCTGTGGCTGGTGGACAGCGAGAGCACGATCGCGTCTTCGGTGGCCGCGGCCTGCAGTTCGAAGTTGAACTTGCGACAGAAGCGCTTGCGCAGGGCGAGGCCCCAGGCGCGATTGATGCGGCTGCCGAAGGGCGTGTGGATAATCAGCTGCGTACCGCCGGACTCGTCGAAGAAGCGCTCCATCACCAGGGTGTCGCGCGTGGGCAGCGCGCCAAGCGCTGCGCGTGCACGGAAGAGGTAGTCGACGACCTGCTCGGCAGCGGCTTTGCCCAGGCCGAGTTCACCGGTGAGCCAGGCGAGCGCCGCCTCGCGGCCGCCCTCATCGAACCGCTCGGAGATCTCCGCACGCAGTCGCGCCACGCCGATCGACAGCTCATCGGTGCGACCGGGTGCCTCACCGAGCCAGAACGGAATGTTTGGCGGCTGGCCCTGCGCGTCCTCGACGCGCAGGCGACCCATCTCGACGCGCATGATGCGGTACGACCGATTGCCGAGCTGGAACACGTCGCCGGCGAGACTCTCCACGGCGAAGTCTTCGTTCACCGTGCCGACCACGATGGCCTGCGGCTCGAGCAGGACGTTGTAGTCGCCGGTTTCGGGAATCGTCCCGCCCGAGGTCACGGCGGTAAGCTTGGCCCCGCGACGCTCGCGCAGGCGCTTGTTCACGGCATCGCGATGGATGTACGCACCGCGTGGACCGACGCGCGTGGTGAAGCCCTCGGCCAGCATGCGTACCGTTTCGTCGAAGGTCTCGCGCTTGAGTGCGCGGAACGGATAGGCGCGGCGAACGAGGTCGTACAGCGCATCCTCGTCCCATTCCTGGCAGGCCACTTCGGCGACGATCTGCTGGGCGAGTACGTCGAGCGGCTGTTGCGGTATCACTAGCGTATCGAGTTCGCCGCGGCGTACGCAGTCGAGCAAGGCGGTGCATTCGACGAGGTCGTCGCGCGAGGTCGGGAACAGACGCGCTTTCGGCGTGCCGCCCACGGCATGGCCTGCGCGTCCGGCGCGCTGCAGGAAGGCGGCGATGGAGCGTGGCGAGGCGATCTGGCAGACCAGGTCGATGTCGCCGATGTCGATACCGAGTTCGAGCGAGGCGGTGGCGACCAGCGCACGCAGCTCGCCCTTTTTCAGGCGCTGCTCCGCATCCAGTCGTTGCTCGCGCGACAGGCTGCCGTGATGCGCAGTGACCGCGTCGCGCCCGAGTCGCTCGGACAGATGTCGCGCGATGCGCTCAGCCATGCGCCGTGTATTGACGAAGATCAGCGTGGTGGTGTGTTGCTCGATGAGGTTCGAGAGCCGGTTGTAGACGAGCTCCCACATGTCGTTGGACATCACCGCCTCGAGCGGCACCGGTGGCACTTCCAGCGCGAGATCGCGCTTGCGCGTATGGCCGATGTCGACGATCGCGCAGTCTTCGTTACTGTTGCCGGTGAGGAAGGCGGCGACCGCTTCGATCGGCTTCTGCGTGGCGGAAAGGCCGATGCGGGTGATCCGCCGTTGCGCCAGCGACGCCAGGCGTTCCAGCGACAGCGCGAGATGGCTGCCACGCTTGCCCGCAGCCACCGCATGAATCTCGTCGACGATCACTTCGCGCACGTTGCCCAGCATCGCGCGACCCGACGCGGACCCGAGCAGCACGTACAGCGATTCGGGCGTGGTCACCAGGATGTGCGGCGGGCGCTTCTTCATGCGCTCGCGATCGGACGAGGGTGTGTCGCCCGTGCGGACGGCCGTGCGTATCTCCAGATCGGGCAGGCCCTGCTTACGCAGTTCGTCGCGAATCCCGGCCAGCGGTGCCTCGAGATTGATGCGGATGTCGTTGGACAGCGCCTTGAGCGGCGACACGTAGAGGATGGTGGTGCGATCGGGCAGCCCGCCCTCGCGCACGCCCTCGCGTACCAGCATGTCGATCGCCGAGAGAAAGGCGGTAAGGGTCTTGCCCGAACCGGTCGGTGCGGCGACGAGGGTGTGCCGGCCTGAGCGGATGGCGGGCCACGCCGCGATCTGCGCGGCCGTAGGCTCCGGAAACGTGTTTCCGAACCAGGCGGCGACGGCTGGATGAAAGGCGGCGAGCGGCATCGACTTTTGTGAATTCATTGAACCACTTAAGTGGGGTCTGGCGGGCCACGGGTCAAGCTCGAGACTAACCCGAAGCGGTCTCGTGGGTTGCGATAAACGTGTTACTGAACGAACGTGGAGGCTTCCCAACGGATCGACTTCCCGACCATGCCCGATACCGCCCGCCGCACCGCCCTCGCCTTCGCCATTACCGTCGGCCTCGCCGCCAGCGCCAGCGCGGCCTCACCGCCCGCCAGGCCGTGGATGGATCGCTCGCTGTCGGTGGATCGCCGCGCCGAGCTCGTGGTCGCGGCCATGACCGACGATGAGAAATTTCGCCTCATCCGCTCCGACTTCGGCCTCGCCAGCGACAAGCACGGCGTGCCGGAAGGCGCGGTCAGCGGCGCGGGTTATGTGCCCGCCTTCCCGCGTCTCGGCCTGGCCGCCATCAACGAGACCGACGCCGGGCTCGGCGTGAACAAGCCGGGCATCGACGGCAAGGGCGCGATCTCGCTGCCTGCCGGGTTGGCCACCGCCGCCAGCTTCGACACCGCCGTGGCACACGCCGGTGGTCGCATGATCGGTGGCGAGGCGCGTGGCAAGGGCTATGCCGTGTTGCTGTCCGGTGGCGTGAACCTGGTGCGCGATCCACGCAATGGGCGCAACTTCGAGTACGCGGGTGAGGATCCGATCCTGGCCGGCACCATCGTCGGCGCCACGATCAAGGGCATCCAGGAACAGAAAATCGTCGCGACGACCAAGCATTTAGCCATCAACGACCTCGAGTCCGGCCGCAACACGCTCAGTTCGGACATCGATCCGGTCGCCCTGCGCGAATCCGACCTGCTCGCCTTCCAGATCGCCATAGCGCATGGCGATCCGGGCTCGGTCATGTCGTCTTACAACCGCGTCAACGGCACTTTCGCCGGTGAGCACGACTGGCTGCTCAACCAGGTGCTCAAGCAGGAATGGGGCTTCAAGGGCTTCGTCATGTCCGACTGGGGCGGCGTGCACAGCGGCGCCAAGGCGGCACTCGCCGGCCTGGACCAGGAATCGGCCGGCGAGGTGTTCGATGCCGAGGTGTACTTCGACAAGCCGTTGCGCGCCGCCGTCGCCTCGGGCGAGGTGCCGAAGGCACGCCTGGACGACATGGCCCGGCGGATCATGCGCAGTCTGTTCGCCCACGGCGTGATCGACGACCCGATCCCGACCAAGCCCACCACCCCTGTGCCGTACGACGCCGATCGCAAGATCGCCCGCGATACGCTCGAAGCCGGCGCCGTCCTCCTGCGTAACGAGGCCGGCCTGTTGCCGCTTTCGCGCACAGGCCAGTCGGTGGTCGTCATCGGTGCGCACGCGGACAAGGGCGTCCTGGCCGGCGGCGGTTCCTCGACCGTCACCGACGTCGGCGGCGACCCGGTCCCGGGACTCCAGCCGACCGGCTGGCCGGGCCCGGTGCGTTATCACGCCTCCGCACCGCTCACCTTCATGCAGAAGCTCGGCGGCAAGGTCAGCTTCGATCCGGGTACGGATCCCGCGGCGGCGGCCAAGGCGGCCGCGGGTGCCGATGTCGCGGTCGTCTTCGTGACCCAGTGGGCGGCCGAATCCTTCGACGTGCCCGACATGAGCCTTCCCGATGGTCAGGACGCGCTGGTCGCCGCGGTCGCGAAGGCCAATCCCAAGACCGTGGTCGTGCTGGAAACCAACGGCGCGGTGAAGATGCCGTGGCTCGATAACGTCGGTGCGGTCCTCCAGGCCTGGTATCCCGGCTCGGGCGGCGGCGAAGCCATCGCGCGCCTGCTCTACGGTGAAACCTCGCCGTCGGGCCGCCTGCCGGTCAGCTGGCCGAAGGACGAAGCCCAGTTGCCGCGTCCGACGATCCAGGCCGCGGGCCTGTATTCGAAGGCCAAGCCGGCCGACAACGTCGACTACGACATCGAAGGCGCGGACGTCGGTTACCGCTGGTTTGAAAGGACCAAACGCGAACCGCTGTTCGCCTTCGGTTACGGCCTGACCTACACCAGCTTCGCCTACAGCGACTTCAAAGTAGACAAGGACGCGAAGGGTCACCCGGTCGCCCATGTCACGGTGAAGAACACCGGCAAGACCGCGGCGGCCGATGTGCCGCAGGTCTACGTCACCGCGCCCGGCGCGGCCACGCGGCGTCTGGCGGGCTGGAGCAAGGTCGCGCTGAAACCGGGTGCGAGCCGCCGTATCGACATCACGCTCGAACCGCTGGCGCTGGCCCGGTATGACGACGCAGGCAAGCGTTGGCGCGTCGCCCCCGGTACCTACGCGGTGAAGCTGGGGCGCTCGGCCAGCGACATTGCCGCCGAGGCCACGATCGCGGTCGACGAAAGCTTCCCGGTGGTGAAAGCGCCCTGAGGCCCTGCACGACACGGCGACATCGGATAGCCACAATGCGCGCATGAACCTGCGCCCTCTTCCGATCGTCGCCGCCCTCCTTTGCCTCGCATCGGCACCCGCCTTCGCCGATCCGCCGGACTTCGACCGGCCCGGCGCGGGCTTCGCCACCAGCGTGCTCCCCGTGGGCACGCTGGCGCTCGAGCAGGGCTTGCCTACCTACGAGCGTCAGCGCCAGGACGGGCTGCTCGACAAGACCTACACCGCCGACAGTCTGGTCAGGATCGGTCTTGGCGGCCCGGCCGAGTTGCAGGTGGGCGGGTCGGCATGGAACCGGCTCGAAGAGCGTGGCGGCGACTCACGGCGCCATGCCGTGGGCCACGGCGATACCAGCGTCGGACTCAAGATCGCCCCGGGCGGCTCGGCCGACGCCGGCAGTCTCAGTTGGGCAGCGCTCGGCCAGGTGACGTTCGCCAACGGCGACCAGGATTTCAGCAACGGCGCGAAGCAGTACACGCTGGGTGTCACCGGCCAATGGAAGCCGAACGACACCTGGCAGGGAACCCTGTTCGCCAACGTCGATCGTCTGCAGGGCCGCAACACCTGGACCCTGGCACCGACCTTCGGCCGCAAGTTCGGTGATAACTGGATGGCCTACGTGGAGACGGATGCCATCCACGATGCCGAGGACGGCAACGAGCTACAGGCCGGCGGTGGGGTGGCTTACACGATCGGTGACCATGCGCAGCTGGATGCGTATGCGCTGCATCGTCTCGGCACGCATGGACCTTCCGTCGTCGCCGGTATCGGCGTGTCGGTGTTCTTCGGGAAGAAGAGCTAGCGCCCGATGTCCGGGTAGGAGCCGATTCATCGGCGATCCCTGCGAAGCGAGGCAATGATTCGGCGAGGCAGGCTGGCCCGCTGCCGCGGGATCGCCGATGAATCGGCTCCTACCAGAGCATGGTTAGCGGTTGGAGGATGGGTCGCGGTTAGCGGTTGGCTTTGCGCATGGCGCGTACCAGTAGTGCCGTGAGTACGAGGCCGATCACCAGGCCGATGCCACCGCCCCAGACCGCACCGGCACGTGAATCGACCAGATAGCCGATCCCGAGACCGAGCAGCATGAACAGCGGTAGAGGCAGGCATCCCATCGGGCGATGCTAGCCCAGGCCAGGACGGGCAGGCAAAAACATGGCCCTCGCGCTCACGCGGAGGGCCATGAAGGACGTCCCTGGGTCCGGTGGCATGAGCCACACCAAAACGCGGCCCGACGAAGCCGGCGCGGCGTTATCGCCGATGAAGGGGGGATCGATCCTGATACTAGGGACTGACGGCATCCTGCCGTCGGATCGGTCATCGGCGATTCGGTCGTCCCGTCAGGCTTTCGCCGGGCGGGACACGGGATCTATCTTGCGTAGGTGCGCCGACGACGGATATAGGAGGAATCTTAAAAATGCCTGCTTATTTCCGACGTCGGCGCCGCCCATGCGAAAGGGCTCATGCGCCGGTATAGCGCTCGGGGCGCGGTCGCACGCGATGTTCGCGGACGTCACGCGGCGGTGTTGGCGGGGCCGGCTTCGGCGCGGCCTGGGTGACGGGCACGCCACGGCTCGCAAGGTTGCGCAGGCGTGCGCAATCGGAGGATCCGTAGTCTCGCTTTCCCGGTTCTCGTTGCATCGATCGTCTCCTGCCTTCGTCCCGCCCGAGTGACCAGCCTGATCCGGAAAAGAGAAAATTCCGGTGGCGCGGCCGTGAACGTTTCGTGACAGCTCTTCACGGGCCCGAAGGCCCGAAACGCGTTAATGCGACGTGGAGACGGGTGTCGTGGCGGCTGGCATGCGCTCGATCAACTCGGTCGCAAGTTGCTCGTAGTTCTCGTCGAAATGGTGCGAGCCGGCTTTCTTGTAGACCGTGACGAACGCAGGCAGGTTCGGATCGGTGCAGCCGCTATCGGCCGCGTCTTCGGTGCCGTAGTAGCAGGCCATCGGCGGCTTGCCGCCAAGCGCCAGGATCGGCGGGACGGCATCGGTATGGACCACGGGATTCAGCCACTGCAGCAGGTTATGCGTGTGCGTCGTCCACCAGCCCTGCTGCATGTAACCCTCGAGCTCGATCTCGAAGTTGACGTCACGGCTGGCCGAGAGCAACACGAGCTGGCTGAGCTTCGCGCGGTTGTCCGGGCGCAGCTTGCCGACGATGGTCGGCAGCACGTCGGCACCGAAGGAGTAACCGATCAGGAGCACGCGCTGCTTGTTCCACTGCGCGGTATAGCGATCCAGCAGGCGGTCGAGATCGTGGGCCGACTCGTCCGGCGACCGATAGCGCCAGAAGTACTTGAAGGTGCTCACCCCCGCCACGGGAATGCCGCGTTGGGTGAACACCGCGCCCAGGCGCTGGTCGAGATCCCACCAGCCGCCGTCGCCGGAATAGATGACCACGAGCAGGTCTTCCTGACCCGTCGGCGCAGCCTTCAGCGCGGGCAGTTCCACGGTCGACACTTCCATCGACGCACGGCTCCACGGGTGCCAGGCGAGCAGGCCGAGAACGACCGCCGCCGTGATGGCGATCAGGAGGTAGCGCAGGACACGTTTCATCGACGCACCACGCCGCCCAGGCCACCCGAGATCAGGCTGGCGACGTTCGCCAGCGCCAGGGGCAAGCCGATACCACCGCCGACGGCGATGTAGCGCGGCTCCCACTCGGGATCGAACTTGTCCTTGTAACGATGCAGCCCGCGGAAGTTGTAGAAACGCTCGCCGCGGCCGAACACCATGGCGCCAAAGCGGCTCCACAGCGGTGCCGTGCGGCGATTCTGCAGACCCGAAAGCGGAGCCATGCCAAGGTTGAACCAGCGATAGCCTTCGGCTTTCGCCCAGACCATCATTTCGATGAACAGGAAATCCATGATGCCGGAGGGTCCGTCGGGCAGGTGGCGCATCAGGTCGACCGAAGCTTCTTCCTTGGTGACCGTCACGAAAACATTGGCGAAGGCGACGGGCTCATCGCCGTGCCAGACCACCGCCATGGGGGTGCGCGAGAGATAGCGCTCGTCGAACAGGCCGAGCGAGAAACGCTTCTCACGTACTTTCTTGTCGCGCAGCCACGCATCGGAGATCAGCTTCAGGCGCGGCAGCAACGCCGGTACGTCTTCGACAGGCACGATCTCCATGCGCAGGCCGTCGCGGGCGAGCTTGTTCACCGTGCCGCGCAGGGTCTTCTTCGACTTGCCGTCGAGATTGAAGGTTTCCAGGCGCACGCGCGCTTCTTCGCCGATCTTCAGCAGGCTCATGCCGACTTCGAGGTAAAGGTCGAGGTCTTCGGGGCGTACCTGGTAGAACAGCGGCCAGCCGCCGGCACGTTCGCATTCCTCGCGGAAGCGCCAGACGAGTTCGCGGCGCGCATCTTCGTTCTCGCCGACCGGGTCGCCCATGGCCACCCAACTGCGGCCTTCGATGTCGTACATGATGAAAGCGCGGTCATCCGGCGCGAACATCAGCATTTTGTCGCCGACCAGGGCGAGGTGGGCCTGGGCCGACGAGAAATGCTTGAGCAAGGGCATGGCGCGGGCCAGGTCGGCATCGCCGGGGAGGGCGCGACGGGTACGCACGGGACGGATCAGGTTAGCCAGGGCGAACAACATCACCACGGCCGTCGCGCCGACCAGGGCGCGCAGGGCGCGCGGTGCACCGCCGTGGTGGAAGCTGAATTCCCACCACAGGTTGTTGCTGTATTCGACGTGCTTGAAGCTGAAGAACACCAGCCAGGTAGCGCAGCCGAGCACGGCGGCGATGGCCGCCATCCAGCCCATCGAGAAGCTGGCGCGGAACAGCGAGGCACGGCGGTAGAAATGGCGGTGTGCCGGGGCCAGCGCCAGGGCAAGCAGCGACAGAAGCGTCGCTTCCTCATAGTCGATGCCCTTGAGCAGGGACAGCACGGCACCGACGATCAGCAGCACGAGCGTCAGCACGTAAGCGGCGTCCAGGCGACGCTGCAGCCCGCGCGCGAGGATCAGCAGGAGCATGCCGACCACACTGGAGAGGAAATGCGAGACCTCGACCAGGGGCAGGGGCACGAAGCCGCGCAGGATCTCCATGCGCCCCGGAATCGCCAGGGTCGCGCCCGAGAACAGCAGCACCGCGCCGGAGATCAGGGTCAGCCCGGCGAAGAACGGCGGCAGCAGGCCACTGAACCACGGTGTGATCAGGGCGGTGTGGCGAAGGGCACGGATCTCGCGCCAGATCACCATGAGCGTGGCCACGCCCAATGGCAGGAGGTAATACACGAGGCGGAAGGCGGTCAGCGAGCCGAGGATCGGCGCTTCCAGGCCGTGGTTTCCTGTGGCGCCGAAGCCAGCCAGCATGACGGCCTCGAACACGCCCAGACCGCCCGGCACATGGCTGATCAGACCGGCCATCTGGGCCAGCACGAAGATCGCCAGGAAGTGGCCGAAGCCGCCGACGATTTCCTGCGGCATCAGGACATAAAGCACACCCGAGGCCAGCCCCCAGTCCAGCGCGCCGATAAGGATCTGGCGCGCGGCCACCTGTGGGGTCGGCGTGCTGAACGCCCAGCGCCCGACCCGGATCGGCCGACGCACCAGCGCCGCGGCGGCGAACCAGGCGAGCGGGACCAGGGTGAGCACGATCGCCAGCGGGATGCGCAGGCCCGACAGCGGCACGTCCGCCGGGATTGGCACGATCAGCAGCGTCACGCCGGTCAGGGCGGCGAGGCCGAGCCAGAAGCTCAGCGTGGTGTAGAGCACCACGCGGGCGACTTCGCCTGTGCTCAACCCGGCCTGCACGTAGAAGCGATAACGGATCGAACCGGACACCAGCAAGGACATGCCCAGCGCATTGGAGAAGGCGTAGCTGATAAACGAGATGAAGCCGACCCGCTTCGCCGGAAGGCGCCGTCCGATGCTGGCCAATCCGAACCAGTCGTACAGGGTCATGACCGCGAAGCCGGCGCCTGTCAGCAGGATCGCCAGGGCGATGTCCGTGTTCGGCAGGCCGTGCACATACGCACCGATCTGGCGGTACGTGACCTCGGTGGCCATGGCGTGCAACGCCCACAGCGCCAGGCAGAGCAGCAGGAGGGACAGCAAAGGGCCGCCGGCGCGACGCAGCAGGGTCGCGTAAAGCGCGGGCTTCGTCAGGGGCACGTCGTTCACTGGCAGCTCTGCCCTCGTCTCGTGCTCCACTGCGTCCGCGACTCCGTTGGTTCTCGTAAGGCCGTGTAGGGTGCCACAGAGCGCGTACAGGCGGCAGGCCGTGAGCGCGCCATCGTTCATTCTTACTCTCACCAACAGCAAAAGCTTACGATAAGGTTCGGGAAAGCCTTGCGTAAGGCGCCCTCTCTACCCTCCTGGCCTACCCTGCCCGCTTTCCGGCTGGCGTCCTTCCGTGAGGCACCATGCGTTCTGATTCTTCGGCCCCGGGCGTCCTGCGCCAGCGTTTTCGGCCCCTGTTGTGGTTCGGCGTCCTGTTCGTCGGCGTGGCCTTCCTGGTCCGCCTCATCCTGCTGATCAAGACCGGACACGACATCCCCCGCGAGCCGGGCAAGTGGCTGTACCTGTTCGCCGTCGGCCTGGGCTACGACCTGGTGACCTTCCTTTATTTCGCCTGGCCGATGTTGCTGGTGCTCTGGCTGCTGCCGCGCCGAGCCTACCTGTCGACCTGGGGCCACCGGATCTTCCTGGGTTTCTGTTTCGTTCTGACCTTCGCCGTGTTGTACCTGGGCGCCGCCGAGCTGGTGTTCTGGGGGGAGTTCAGCGCCCGCTTCAACTTCATTGCCGTGGACTATCTGGTCTACACGCACGAAGTGGTCGGCAACATCCAGGAGTCCTACCCGATCGTCACCTGGTCGCTGCTGCTACTGCTGGCGACGGTGCTGGTGGTCTTCTTCAGCCGGCGCACGCTCCGGGCCCGGGATGGCGGCTCGCGTTTCGCCGGTCGCTCGGCCGTGGTCGGGGTCTGGCTGGTGCTGACCGTGGCGGTCAGCTTCGCCGTGGACGGCTCGATGAAGGATCGTTCCACCAACAACTACGTCAACGAGCTGGCCGGCAATGGTATCTACCAGTTCTTCGCCGCGTTCCGGAACAACGAGCTGGATTACGCGAAGTACTACCCGACGATTCCCGACGACCAGGCCTTCAGCAACCTGCGCGAACTGGTGAAGACACCGAACGCCACCTTCACCAGCAACGATCCGAAGGACATCACGCGGACGATCACCGCCGATGGCACCGAGAAGAAGTTGAATGTGGTGCTGATCAGCGTGGAGAGCCTGTCCGGCGATTACGTCGAAGGCCTCAACGTCAGCAAGCACATGGGACTCACGCCCAACCTCGACGCGCTGGCCGCGAAGAGCCTGTTCTTCACCCAGCTCTATGCCAACGGTACGCGCACGGTGCGCGGGCTCGAAGCCTTGTCGCTGTCCGTGCCGCCGACGCCGGGCGAGTCCATCGTCAAGCGCCCGGGTAACGAGAACCTCAATTCRCTGGCCGACGTGTTCAATGCGAAGGGCTACACCTCCGAGTTTGTCTACGGCGGTTACGGTTACTTCGACAACATGAACCACTTCTTCGCCAGCAATGGCTATACGGCGGTCGACCGCAACGTCATCAACAGCAAGGACATCCACGCCGAGAACGTCTGGGGCGTGGCCGACGAGGATCTGTTCACCCTCGTGATGAAGCGGATGGACGCGTCGTACGCGAAGGGCAAGCCGTACTTCGGTCATGTCATGACCACGTCGAACCATCGCCCGTACACCTTCCCCGAAGGTCGCGTGAACGCGAAGCAGGGCGCGCGGAACTCCGCCGTGCGCTACACCGACTGGGCGATCGCCGATTTCCTCAAGCGGGCATCGACCAAGCCGTGGTTCGACGACACCATCTTCGTGATCACCGCTGATCACTGCGCAAGCAGCGCCGGCAAGACCAGCCTGCCGGTGGACAAGTACCACATTCCGCTTTTCATCTACTCGCCCAAGCACATCGCGCCGGGTCGCATCGATCGCCTGATGAGCCAGATCGACATCCCGCCCACCGTGCTCGGGCTGTTGAACTTCAGCTACACCTCGCACTTCTACGGCTACGACCTGTTCAAGCTGGAACCGGGGCGTGAGCGTACGTTCCTGAGTACGTACCAGGAACTCGGCTATATGCGCGACGGTCGTCTTACCTCGCTGATCCCGCGCGAGCCGGTGAAGGAGATGACGCCCGACCTGGTCTCGGGCGATGCCACCGTCGCGAAGGCCAATCCGGTCGATGCGAAGGATGCGATCACGTATTACCAGACAGCCGCCTACCTGTTCACCAAGGGGCTGATGACGAAAAAGGGCGCCGCCGGCACCGCTCCCCCCACACCCCCCGCCGCCCCATAAGCTCCGCCCCAAACGGTAGGAGCCGATTCATCGGCGATCCCGCGGCAGCGGGCAAGGATTCGGCGAGCACCCTATCGCCGATGAATCGGCTCCTACAAAAATCGGGTGGTCGCTCAGCGTCCAGCGGCGGCACGTTCGCGCACTTCCGCGAACGTCCAGTCGCGCAATAGCTCACCGTTCTCCCACACGGTAACCATGGCCTCTTCCCAGCCGGGTTCGAGATCGGCCGGCGACAGCGACACGGCGTCATCAGGCAAGGCCACGGTGCGGTAGCTGCCGTACTCGCGATGACGCACCAAGGTCATGCGGCCGCGCTTGGACATCTTGCCCTGGTCGGTGACGGGATCCTTCCAGACGTCGCGCCACGCGCCGTCGATCCGCGCGGCCGAGCACTTGAGTGCGAATTTCTGGGTATCGCGCGTGAGCTTCTGGAGCAGCGCGCCGCCCATGCCAAACGCGAGGTTATCCGCCGAGTAGCCCGCGCCGGTGATGCGCTCGAGGATCGCCCGGATACTTTCCGGATTGACCCCGTCGCCCTGGATGACGCGCACATGGTTGAGCACGCGGAAGCCCTTACCATTCACCGTGCTGCCGAAGGCGTCGTTGAGCAGGCTGACGCAGCGATGGACGACCTCGACCGGGTCGCCGGAGTCGGGACGCACGACGACGGTGGCGCCGGAGGCGATCACCTCCTCGCGCAGCGTCTTGCCCCAGTGCTCGGTGATCGCGTGGTAGATGTCGTAGCTGTCCGAGACCACGGCGACGAGCCCGCCGGGCTTCGCGAAGCGCTTGAGCATGTTCCG
This sequence comes from Luteibacter sp. P1_D3, assembly GCF_056406135.1. Taxonomy (NCBI): domain Bacteria; kingdom Pseudomonadati; phylum Pseudomonadota; class Gammaproteobacteria; order Lysobacterales; family Rhodanobacteraceae; genus Luteibacter; species Luteibacter sp. P1_D3. The sequence continues at coordinate 103,515 of NZ_JBFUAT010000008.1, forward strand.
GTAAGCATCGACCTCGTGCTCGCGGCCCCAGCTGGTGATCGTGCTGTGCTCGGCGGCGGGAATCGAATAGCCGGCCATCGGTTCGCCGTAGAACACTCGCGCAGCGAGGACGCCCGAAACGGTGTCCGTGCCCATGAAGTTGACCAGATGCGCCATGCCACCGAGTCCGGCGGACTCGGCGCTGGACACGCCGCGCGCACCGAAGTCATGCAGCTTGAAAGCAATCTGCCCGGCGGGATCGTCGGAGGTCTTTTCCAGGTACTGCAGGATCGTGCGCCGTGCTTGCCAGCTGATCGTGGAGACGGTCACCGGATACCACAGGCGAAGCAGCAGCGTTTCGAGATAGGACGGTAGCCAGGCGGCTGCCGGGTCGGTCGACTCGATGGTCACCAGGGCCTGATGAGTCGGCACGACGCTGCCTTCGGGCACGGCGCGTATGCGTACCGGCAGCCGCCCACCGTGCACCTCGACGATGCGTCGCCAGCCGGACTCATTGAAGGGTTCGCCATGCGCGGCGAAGAAGTCGCGTGCGGCGTCGACGTCCGCATGCGTAACGACGCGGCCGAGGCGTGATTTCAGGACAGCCTGCAGGCCGAAGAACACCGTGCTCTCATAGGTACCGCCGCGCGATTCCACGTAGAAGAACGTGGCGTCGGTGCCGGGCGGGTACTGCAGCCAGTGGCTGGCCTTGTAGCTGTCGGTGTCGAGGATGGGATTGTCGAGGTAGGACATGCCGTGGGTCATCATGACCCACAGCATACCCCCGGTGTCACTTACGCCGCGCTGTCGACCAGCACCAGTTCGGCATCGGCCGAGGCGGTGATGCGCAGCGTGGTCTCGTCGCGGATCGCGGCGCCGTCGCCCTTGTTGAGCGTCTTGCCGTTGATCTCGACCGAGCCTTCGGCCGGAACCATGTACGCGAAGCGACCTTCGCCCAGCGTGTACTCCACGGTCTCGCCGGCCTTGACGCTGGCGCCGAGGACGCGCGCGTCGGTACGGATCGGCAGGGCGTCGTCATCGCCGGGCATACCGCTGGCCAGGGTGATGAACTGGCCCGAACGTGCGCCCTTCGGGAACGGACGGGTACCCCACGACGGTGCCTTGCGCTCACCGTCCGGAATGATCCAGATCTGGAAGATCCGGGTGGCCTCCGGTTCGGCGTTGTACTCGGCGTGGCGGATGCCGGTGCCGGCGCTCATCACCTGGACGTCGCCCGCCTCGGTACGGCCCTTGTTGCCCAGGCTGTCCTCGTGGGTGATCGCGCCTTCACGGACATACGTGATGATCTCCATGTCCGAATGCGGGTGCGGCGGAAACCCGGTACCGGCGGCGATGGTGTCGTCGTTCCAGACGCGCAGCGCGCCCCAGCCCATGCGCTTCGGATCGTTGTACGAGGCGAACGAGAAATGATGCTTCGCGTCGAGCCAACCGTGGTTGGCACCGCCAAGGCTGTTGAAGATGCGGACGTCGATCATGTGAAGCTCCCCCGGAATTACCGGACTGGGTGAGTGGATCGGTGTATTTTCCTCCCCGGTCACGGGCTGCGGAGCATCGTTCCGCCGAACGGATTGTTTCCCTGGAATCGCTTGTGAGGGTTGCAAACCGCCCCCTCGCCGCCCATCTGGAACGGATTGGCGGTTCGCCCGCCTCCCCCTTTCAAGAGGTGTCTGCGGATGATTCCGTTCTCGGTACTCGACCTGTCCCCGGTGGCGCGCGGCTCCAACCCCGGTGAATCGCTGCGCAACTCGCGCGATCTCGCCCAGCACGCCGAAGCCCTCGGTTTCCATCGCTACTGGCTGGCCGAGCACCACAACATGACCGGCATCGCCAGCGCCGCCACCTCGGTCGTGATCGGTTTCATCGCCGAAGGCACCAAGACCATCCGCGTCGGCTCGGGCGGGATCATGCTGCCGAACCATGCGCCGCTGGTCATCGCCGAGCAGTTCGGCACGCTGGCCTCGCTGTATCCGGGGCGCATCGATCTTGGCCTCGGCCGCGCACCGGGCACCGATCAGGGCACGGCGCGCGCCCTGCGCCGTTCGATGGGCCCCAGCGACGACCGCTTCCCCGACGACGTGCTGGAGCTGCAGCTCTTCCTCGGCCCGCAGCAGCCGGGGCAGACGGTGCGTGCCGTGCCGGGCATGGACACCAATGTGCCACTGTGGTTGCTCGGCTCCAGCCTGTTCAGTGCACAGCTCGCCGCGCATCTCGGCCTGCCGTTCGCTTTCGCCTCGCACTTCGCGCCGGACATGATGATGAAGGCGCTGGAGGTGTACCGGCACATGTTCCGTCCGTCGGCGGTGCTCGACAAGCCGTACGCGATGCTCGGCATCAACGTGGTCGCCGCGGAAACCGACGCCGAAGCGCGTCGCCTGTTCACCTCGCAGCAGCAGGCATTCTGGAACCTGCGCCGTGGCGCGCCGGGCCAGCTCCCGCCGCCGGTCCATTCGATGGACGGTGTCTGGACGCCGATGGAGAAAGCGCAGGTGGATCATGCGTTGTCCTGTGCCGTGGTCGGCTCACCGGACACGGTCGGTGAGGGCCTCGCCGAGTTCATCGAACGCACGGGTGCGGACGAACTCATCATCACCGCGCAGATCTTCGACCATGCGGCCCGCAAGGAGTCGTATTCGATCGTCGCCGCCCAGCATGCGAAGCTCGCCGAACGATCGGCGGCCTGATCGCATGCGCGTCGTGCTGGACACCAACGTCTGTCTCGACGCCTTCGTGTTCGACGATCCACGCGCCGCGACGCTCGTCGCGGCGCTTGCCACGGGTACTGTCGAAGCGGTGACACGCGCGGACTGCCGTGACGAATGGCTTGGCGTGCTGGCGTATCCGGCGTTGAAACTCGATGAAGCGCAGCGCGAGGAAGCGGTGTCGCGTTTCGATCGGCTGGTGACGTTGCTGGACGGTTCCGGGTTGGACGAGGCTGGCGCGACGCCGGGTGCGTCACCTGGCGTGGCGTTACCGAGGTGCCGCGATCCGGACGATCAGAAATTCCTGGAGCTTGCCGCGGCATCGGGGGCGAGTGTGTTGTTCTCGCGCGATGCGGAAGTGCTGCGACTGGCGCGACGGACGGCGCGTGATGGGTTGTTCGCGATCATGAAGCCTGAGGAGTGGTCCGGGTTGTTGTAGGCAACCTGGCCCGCTGCCGCGGGATCGCCGATGAATCGGCTCCTACCAATCGAGGCAGACCCTGCTCCCTGTAGGAGCCGATTCATCGGCGATGCTTTATCCCCAGCGCCACTCGTCCTTCAACCGCTCCGCACAGAATTCGACGAAGTGCCGAACCTTCGGCGCCAGATGCTGTGCATTCGCATAGACCGCCTGCAACGGCGCAGCAGGAATCGCGTAGTCGGGCAGCACGCGCACCAGGCGCCCGCTGCCGAGATCGTCACCCACATCCCAGATCGATTTCTGCACGATGCCTCCGCCCGCAAGGGCCAGCGTGTGAGCTGCCTCGCCGTCATTGGTGATGAAGGCAGGACTGACGCGTACCGAGACCGGCTCGCCCGCATGCTGGAAGTGCCATTCGCGGGTGGGTTGCTCGCCGAACACGATGCAGTCGTGACTGGCCAGCGCCACGGGCTCGGCCGGCAGGCCGCGCCGTGCAAGATAGGAAGGCGCCGCGCACAGCACGCGAAAATTAGGTGCCAGCGAACGGGCGATCATCGACGAGTCGGCCAGGCTGCCGAATCGGATGGCCAGGTCGACGCCCTCGTCGACGATATCCACCAGGGCGTCGGTGAGCGTGAGATGCACGCTGAGTCCGGGATGCTCCAGGCGGAAGGCCACCGTGAGCGGTGCGATCCGGCGACGTCCGAATGCCCGTGGCGCGGTCACTCGCAGTACGCCAGCCACCGCATCGCGACTGCGCGACACCGCCGCCTCGGCCTCCTGCACCTCAGCCAGGATGCGGACGCAGCGGGCATGGAAGGCCTCGCCCTCCTCGGTCAACGATTGCCGTCGCGTGGTGCGCTGGAGCAGGCGGACGCCAAGCCGCGTTTCCAGCGCACTCAGGCGCTTGCTCACCACGGCCAGGGAGAGGTCGAGTTCGCGGGCCGCGCCGGACAGGCTGCCCGCCGAAACGATGCGGGCGAACACGGTCAGCTCCAACAGGTTGTCGATCATTCTTCGGCCCCGGGCAAGAGTCTTTCGGCGTCACGAGCCTTTGTCGGCTCTCGGGCAAGGATCATAGTGTTCCCACCTTCTTCCCGCTTGCAGAGGCTCACCATGTTCTCCTTCACGAACCAGGACGTCCTAGTGGTCGGTGGCAGCTCCGGTATCGGCCTGGCCACCGCAAAAGCTTTCGCCGCGGCGGGTGCGCGCGTCACCATCGCCTCCCGTTCCAGCGACAAGCTGGCGGCCGCGCTGAAGGAGATCGGTGACGGTGCGCGGTCCGAGGTGCTCGACACCGGAGACGCGCAGGCGGTCGAGAGCTTCCTGGCCGCGCATACCTGGAACCATGTGGTGGTGTCGGCGGCGAAGACCCCGAGCGGTCCCGTACGCCAGCTATCACTGGAAGATGCGCACAAGGCCATGGAGAGCAAGTTCTGGGGCGCGTATCGCGTCGCCCGCGCGGCGCGGATTCGCGATGGAGGCTCGCTGACGATCGTCTCGGGTTTCCTCTCCGTGCGTCCGAGCGCCACGTCGGTGTTGCAGGGGGCGATCAATGCTGCGCTGGAGAGTCTGGTGCGCGGCATGGCCCTCGAATTCTCACCCGTACGCGTCAACGCCGTGTCGCCCGGCATGATCCGCACACCGCTGTGGAGCGGCATGGATGACGACAAGCGCGAAGCAATGTTCGCCGCGGTGGCCGAAAAGCTTCCGGCCAAGCGCGCGGGCGAGCCCGAGGACATCGCCAACGCCATTCTCTACGCTGCGGCGACGCCCTTCACCACCGGCTCGACGATCATCGTGGATGGTGGCGGTTCCATCGCCTGAGGCGCGGACGCTTCAGGCGCTAATCAATCGGATAGGTTCTCGTATGCCGTATCGCTCTATCGAAAATACGAATCCGATTCACTGACGCATGTTCCGACGTTGTAGGGTCGGCAAGGCGGCAAGCCTGCTTCTTGCCGCTTCGTCACGACCCTCACGGGCGGCTCACGCTGAAAAGGAATTTCAGATGAAAACTCGCGCCATTGCCAAGGAGTTGCAAGACAAACTCAACGCATTTCATGCGGAACATCGGGCACGGGTTGCCGACTCCGTTGCAAAGCTGACGGCGTATACCCTCGTCGACGCCACGGTAGATGCCGACGCACCACTGAACAAGTTGTTGGTTCGGGCGACCAATGCGGCGGGCGCACCCGTGGAAGGTGTCTTTATCGACTACAGGATCATCGACGACGAAGAAACCGGGTCGGCCTTCGTGCTGGATGGTGAGCCGATCGGCAGCAGTGTCGGTCTTACAGGAGGTGGGGACGGATTCGCGCTTGCTACGGATCTCCTCGTTTCCGGGAAGAAACCCGGAATCTTCATCGTCAGGGCGACAGCACCGGAGAGTGGCGATCCAGCGGCGGTGTTCGCCGACTTCACGATAACGATCTCGACCCAGGTGGCGACCCGCTTTCGGATCATCGACCGCGGAAGCCCGTCCGTACCCATCGGCGACCTCGTGCCCGTCGAGGTCGTGATCGAGCTGCTGGACCAGGCGGGTAAGCCGATCACCTTCGGCTCCGTCCAGGCTCGGATGTACGACCCGAGCACCACGGAGTCACAGTATTGGTGGAACGGTGTAGTCAACTACATCCAGACGACCCTGACACCCGGGGGAACGTCCCTGCAGGGTTACCTGATTCCCGACGACGGAAACGTGGGAAAGCCGTTCTTCATTCGCATAAACCGCAACGGACGCGAGCCGCACCTCGATATTCCCTATCTAGGTGTCCAGGTCATCAGTCCATAGGCACCAGTGCGATGAAGTTACGCAGGCTGTAGTAGCGATCGTGCTGCGGCCACTCCACCGAGGCGACCGCCTTGTGCCCGGCGGCCCAGGGTTCGTTGTCGAGCAACACCTCGACCTGGGTCTTGCCGTCACCGACGTTGCCGTAAAACACGCGGATCCAGTGGACGTCGTTGGTCAGCGGTGCCGTGGAAATCGCCGCTTCCAGGGCGGAAAGGCCGTCCTCGGGTATTTCCATGGGGGCGTCTTTCTCGCCGCGTAACGTGAAGTCGCCGATGTACGCGGTGAAGCGATGCACGCCCGCCGTCAATTCATGGACGGCGAGCTTGTCCTTGTTCACGGTATGCCAGCAGGCCGCCAGGACGACGTGGAAATCGTTGCGCGCAAAACTGTCCAGCGCGTCGCGACAACCGGCCTTGCCGCCGCCGATACCGCCGAAGCTTTCCTCGATGGTCCGCTCCTCGTCGAGCACGATGTCGAGGTCCAGGCGACCCATGCCGCCGTCCTTGCCTTCGTGCCAGATGCCGCGCAGGGCCGGGTAGTCGTCGCCTTCGGTGAGCAACCAGTCTTCGTCGGCCTCGAGCGCCACGCCGCGCTCGGCGAAAAGGTCGATGAGGGTGTTCTGGATGAGACGGTCCATGGGTCGTCCGTTTGGAAAAGAGGGAGATTATGCGTTGTCGACGAGTTTGCCGAGCGCCACGGCAGCCGAAGGGTTGCGCTCCTTGGCCGCCGAGATGAAATAGATGAAGACGTCCCGGGGCGGGCCCTTGGCCGATGCCTCGTCCACATGAGGCAGATCCAGGGGATCGCCACCGGCTGCCCACGTGCTGGCCTGTTTCGCCCAGGCCTTCAGTTCCTTGGCCGGATAGCCGTTCTTCTCGCTAGCCCTGCTGCCCATCAGTCGCGCATACACGAAGGGCCCGGTGAGGTCGGCGAAGGACGGATGCTCGGACGAGTCGGTGAACACGGTGGCCACGCCGCGGTCGCGCGCCAGTGCCAACCAGCGATCGTCCATGAAACTCTCGTTACGCACCTCGACGGCATGACGCAGGGGCACGCCCCCTGCCTTCTCGGGCAGCAGGTCGAGGAAGGCGGCCATGTCGTCCGGATCGAAGGCGCGCGTGGCCAGGAACTGCCAGAGCATCGGGCCGAGACGGTCGCCAAGCGCACTGGCGCCGTCGACAAACCGTTCGATCCGCTCACCCGCCGTCGCCAGCTGTTTCATCTGCACGATGTGGCGCGGCGCCTTGACCGAGAAAACAAAGCCCTCGGGCGTTTCCGCAGCCCATTTCCGGTATGTCGCCGCATCCGGCGCACGGTAGTAGGTGCCGTTGATCTCGATGGCGGTGACGTGCCGGCTGGCGTATTCCAGCTCGCGCTTCTGCACCAGGTCGTCCGGGTAGAACACGCCACGCCACGGCGCGAAGACCCAACCACCCATGCCGGTGCGGATCGTGCCGGGGGCCTTGGCCTTCTTGCTGTCGCGCGGGGTCGCCATGGGTCGATGCTCGCAAGGTCGGAGTGCAGGCCGTGTCGTTATACTCCGACCATGCCGCCTATCCGCATCATGACCGTCGACGACCATCCGCTGCTGCGAGAGGGCATTGCCGCCGTCATCGAAGGCCAGGACGAGCTCGAGCTGGTCGCCGAGGCAAGCACGGGCGAGGAGGCGATCGACCGCTATCGCGAGTATCGCCCCGACCTCACCCTGATGGATCTGCAGATGCCCGGTATCGGTGGTATCGCGGCGATCGAAGCGATCCGTGGCGAGTTCCCGGATGCGCGCATCCTGGTCCTCACGACCTACCGCGGCGATGTGCAGGCGCTGCGGGCGTTTCGGGCCGGCGCCCAGGGCTACCTGCTGAAGAGCGAACTGCGCAAGGACATGCTCAGCACCATCCGCCAGATCATGGATGGCAAGCGCCGCGTGCCCGAAGAGATCGCCCACGAGATGGCCGGCCATGCCGACGACGACGAGCTCACGCCGCGCGAAACGCAGGTGCTGACGCATGTCGCCACGGGCGAAGCCAACCGCGATGTCGCGGTGGCGCTGGGCATCGCCGAGGAGACGGTCAAGGCGCACATGAAGAGCATCCTCGCCAAGCTGTCGGCCAACGACCGCACGCATGCCGTCGCCATCGCCCTGCGCCGGGGCATCATCGAGCTCTGACGTTCGGACGGCCGGGTGTCACGCCGTGCGTGCGTGCGCGTGTCGCTTGCGGTACTCGGCGGGCGTGACGCCGACGCGGCGCATGAAGGCGCGGCGCAGGCCATTGGGATCGGCATAACCGCAGCGGGTAGCGACACGCTTGGGTGTCTCGTGCCCCTCTTCCAGCAGGCGTCTTGCCGCTTCCACACGCATCGTCTCGACGAATTCCGCCGGCGTCATGCCGACTTCATGGCGGAAGATCCTCGCGAAGTGACGCGGACTCATGCCGACACGTTGGGCCATCGCAGTGACCGAGTGCTCCTCGGCCGGGTGCATGGCCACATAGCGCTGTAGTTCCTGCAGGGCGCCCCGGCCGGCGGGCGCCGCCTCGCCATGGCGGCTGAACTGCAGTTGCCCGCCCGGGCGCCGGTAGAACACCACCAACTCGGCGGCCACGGCCATGGCGATGTCGCGATCGAGGTCTTCCTCGACCAGGGCGATGGCCAGGTCCATGCCAGCTGTGACGCCCGCTGCGGTGCACACGGGACCATCGCGAACGACGAAGGCATCCGCCTCCACGGCCAGGGAGGGGTGTCGCTCGGCGAGCAGGCTGGCCACTTTCCAGTGCGTCGTGACACGGCGGCCGTCGAGCAGGCCGGTCTGCGCGAAGAGCAGGGCGCCACTGCATATCGAACCGTAACGACGCGACACCGCCGCGTGCCGGCGCAGCCAGTCGATCAGGCTGAAGTCGGTGGCGGCCCGGGAAAGATCGGGCGACCCGGCGACCAGCAAGGTGTCGATCCGGTCGAGGGTGTCCAGGGTGCTACGGTCCGGCAGGAAGCGCATGCCGGACGAGGCGGTGACCGCCAGGGGGGCGGTGCCTACCGTGAGCACCCGGTACACCTCGCGCCGGGCCTGACGATTGGCCTCGGCAAAGACATCGGCGGGCCCGGAAACGTCAAGCATCTGCACGCCGGGTGGGGCGACGATGACGATCATGAGGGGCGGTGGCGACTGCATGGAACGCAACATGGCAGAAAATGATACGTCACGTCAAATCAAGACGGCTGCTGGAGGGGGTCCAATAGGCTCACCCACCGCATGAGGCCCAACGCCATGTCCACCACCATTGCCGGCATCGCCATTCCCGACAGCGCGCTCGCCCGCGAGATCACCGATCTGGTCCGCGATACCGAGAGCGATCTGCTGTACCACCACTCCCGCCGCGTCTTCCTGTTCGGTGCCTTGACCGGCAAGGCCAAGGGCTTGGTCTTCGATCCCGAGCTGCTCTACGCCGGCGCCATGTTCCACGACATGGGTCTGGTACCGGCCTATTCGAGCAAGACCGAGCGCTTCGAAGTCGACGGCGCCAATGTCGCCCGGGATTTCCTTCGTTCGAAGGGCATCGACGAGGCCCAGATCGACATCGTCTGGGCCTCGATCGCGCTGCACACCACGCCCGGCGTGCCGCAGCACATGAAACCGGAAATCGCCCTGGTGACCGCCGGCGTCGAAATGGACGTGCTCGGCCTGGGCTTCGAGAACGTGGCGACCAGCGACCGCGAGACCGTCGCCGAGATCCACCCGCGTGGCGGCGCCTTTAAGGAAGGCATCATCGACGCCTTCTACAACGGCGTGCGCAACAAACCGGAAACCACCTTCGGCAACGTGAAAGCCGATGTCATGGCCTATAAGCAGCCCGGCTTCAAGCGCACCGACTTCACCCAGTGCATCCTGCACAACCACTGGCCGACGTAAGGCCCGCGTGCTCGCAAGAACCTGTTAATTGATCTGAGAATCATTCGCACCTACGATGACGGCCTTTCGCATTCCGCAAGGCCGTCTTCATGCCGCACCCGCGCCGTTTCCGTTCCGCGCTGAAAACGATGCACCTGTGGCTCGGTCTCAGCCTTGGCCTCGTGCTGGCGCTGGTCACCTTTTCCGGCAGCGTGCTGCTGTGGGAAGACCCTTTGTTCGCGGCGGGCCATCCCCAGCTCACCTCACGCCCCCTGCCGGATCTCGCGACGCAAGGCCACTCGCTCGCGACCCTGCTCGCCTCCCCGGATGGCAAGGGTCTGCGCGGGCTTTCCCTGCCAGACGATGAGCTTCCCGTATGGGAAGCGATGTCCCGAGGCGGTGGCCGCAGCTACTTCGATGCGACGACCGGCGAGCTGCTCCTGCGTCGCGAGAAGACCGGCGATGTGATGTTGATGCTGATGGATTGGCACACCCACCTGCTCAGCGGCGAAGTGGGCGAGACCGTGCTCGGTGTCGTCGCATGCACGGGGCTGTTCATGCTGTTCTCGGGCGTGTGGCTCTACTGGCCCGGGCGCCGGCGCGCCCTCAGGCACCTCAAGCCGCATACGCAGCCGCCGATCCTGCGCTGGGCGAGCTTCCATCGTTTCGTCGGCGTCGCCGCCCTGCCTCTGCTCATCGTCATGATCGGCACCGGCACCACGATGGCGTATCGCGGTGCGGTGCGCAGTGGCCTGGCTTCGGCCTTCGGCGAGGCGCCGCCGGCCAAGCCGCCGAAGCTGCCGGCCGGCCACGATGACATCGACTGGCCGGCCGTCCTCGCCGCCGCCCAGGCGGCCGCGCCCGACGCCGAAATCACTCGCCTGATGCTGCCGCAGAAGGACAACGGTACGGTTGTGCTCCGCATCCGTCGTCCCGGCGAATGGAACAAGGACGGCCGCAGCTCGCTGTGGATGGATCCAATGGCCGCGCGCGTCATCGGTGGCGATGACGCCACGAAACTCGGCCCGGGCCTGCGCCTGGCCAATGCCCTGTTCCCGATCCATTCGGCGGCGGTGGGCGGCCTGCTCTGGCGCATCGTGGCCTGCTTCACCGGCCTGCTTCCGATGTTCCTCCTCGTCACCGGCTTCCTCTTCTGGCGCGCCCGCCAACGCCGCTCTTCAACCGCCTGACGTGCTGCTCGTGTAGGAGCCGATTCATCGGCGATCGCCAGTTGCCACAACTTCGCCCGCCGGCCGGCACGCCCACGCCCCACCCACTCGCCTATCCTGCCCTCCGCTTTCCCCAGGGACTACCGATATGCGCCGCACCCTTCTCGCCCTAGCCTGCTGCCTCGCCCTGCCCGCTTTCGCTCATGACGCCGCGCCGGTGGTCATCGGCGCCAATCCGGCATGGACCCAGCCCGTCGCGCCACACGTGGTCTACGGCAATACCTACTTCGTCGGGACGAAGGGCCTGTCGGCCATCCTGATCACCTCGCCACAAGGGCATGTGTTGATCGATGCGCCCTATGTCTCGAACGCGAAACTCATCGAAGCGAACATCCGTGCGCTCGGCTTCCGCGTCGAAGACATCAAGCTGATCCTCAACACCCACCCGCACCACGACCACGCGGGAGCGATCGCCCAGTTGTCGAAGGACAGCGGCGCACCCGTGCGCGCGACGGCGAAGGCTGCCGCGGCAATGCGGGTCGGCGGACGGTATCCCGAGGATCCCCAGTACGACCCGACCGACAAGCCCTATCCGAAGGTCGATGCCATTGGCGACATCGTCGACGGCAGTGTGGTGCGGGTGGGGCCGCTGACGCTCACCGCACACATCACGCCGGGCCATACGCCAGGAGGTACGGCATGGACCTGGCAGTCGTGCGAAGGTGCATCGTGCAAGAACATCGCCTTTGCCGACAGCCTGTACGCGTTCGCGGCGGACGGCTATCGCTTCAGCGATCACCCGGCCTATGTCGCCGAGTACCGGAAGACCTTCGACCGCGTCGCCGCACTGCCCTGCGACCTGCTGATCACGCCGCATCCCGAGCAGGGCGAAGGCAAGACCTGCAAGACCTATGCGGACGCCGGCCGCGAACGACTCGACGACGTCCTGGCAAAAGAAGCCGCGAAATAACCCGTCGCTCTACCGGTAGGAGCCGATTCATTGTGGAAGCCGATTCATTGTGGGAGCCGATTCATCGGCGATCCCGCGGCAGCGGGCCAGGTTTCGGCAAGCACCCCATCGCCGATGAATCGGCTCCCACAATCGTCGATGACCCTGTTCCTGCCATGGCTCGCTCTCTAGCGGGCGAGCATCGCCGTGATACGCGCGTCCTTTTCGGCCCAGAGCTGATTCACCCAGTTCTGGAAGCGTTCGCGATACACCGCATCGTTCTCGTAGTCGCCGCGCATCGACGGATCGATGGCCAGGCGGCGTATATGGATGCGTACCTCGCGGATGCGGCCGGCGATCAAGTCCATCATCGTGCCTGGCCCGGCCGGATAGACGATGGTGACGTCGAGCATCTGGCGGATCGCATCGCCCATGGCATCGATCACGAAAGCGACGCCGCCGGCCTTCGGGCGCAGCAGGTGCGTATAAGGTGACTTCTGCGCGTCGTGCTTGGCCTTGGTGAAGCGCGTGCCTTCGGTGAAGTTCATCACCGACACCGGTACGTGGCTGAACTTCTCGCAGGCGCGGCGCGTGGCTTCACGATCCTTGCCGCGCAGCTCCGGCTTCGCTTCCAGTTCCTGCTTCGAATGACGCTTCATGAAAGGGAAGTCCAGCGCCCACCAGGCCGGCCCGAGCAGCGGCACCCAGATCAGTTGGCTCTTCAGGAAGAACCGCATGAAGGGAATGCGTCGGTTGAAGATCCGCTGCAACGCCGGGATATCCACCCAGCTCTGGTGGTTGCAGACGACCAGGTAGTTCTCACGCGTGCTCAGGCCGTCCAGGCCCTCCACCTGCCACTGTGTGCGCGTGAAGGCGCCGAACAGCCAGCCATTGACGCTCAGCCAGCTCTCCGCGATCAGCACCAGGACCGGCGCAAACGCGTTGCGCATCGAGCGCAGCGGAATGAGCAGGCGGACCGCCGTCAGCAGCAGGAGCGGCCCCACGTGCAGCACGGTGCTGGTGAACAGCAGCAGGCAGGCGAGGGGGATGCGCAGGAATCGGGGGAGCGAAACGAACATAGGGTCGTCACGGAAGAATGAGGCCGCAGTTTACTTGGATCGTCCCGCTAGCGTGCCGCGAGCGCCTCGTTGACCGCTTCGAGGTCCTGTTTTAGCGCGTTGATGCCTTCCCACGGGTCTTTCCTGAGGCGCGCCAGGCGCTTCGGGACGGTGAGCAGGTCGAAGGCGTTGCCGGATTTGAGCTTGCCCAGTTCCTCCCAGCGCAGCGGCACGGCGACGGGGGCACCCGGCCTGGAACGCAGGGAATAGGAGGCGACCGCGGTCGCGCCGCGCCCGTTGCGCAGATAGTCCACATAGATCTTGCCGCGCCGGAATCGTTTGCTCGCCGTGGCGACGAATTCCAGCGGATGCAGCTGTGCCAGCGTATCGGCGAAGCCGCGGGCGAAGCTCTTCACCGTCACCCAGTCGGCTCCGGGATTCAGGGGAACGACGACGTGCAGCCCCTTGCCTCCCGTCGTCCGCACGAATGACACCAGCCCCAGCTCCTCGAGAAAGCCGCGGACCATGCGCGCCGCTGCGATCACGCGGCGCCACTCGACATCCTCGCCGGGATCGAGATCGAAGACGACGCGATCGGCGATGTCGGGCGATCCGATGTGCGAGCCCCAGGGGTGGAATTCCACGGCGCCAAACTGGACCAGCTCGATCACCCCGGCGGCGTCCCGCGGATACAGGTATACCGCCTGCGCGCCGGTCTCCTCTTTCAGTTTGGCGGTGCCGACGTGTTCGAGGCCTGCCATCACATGCTTCTGGAAGAAGCATGGCGAGCCGATGCCGCCCGGGCAACGAATGGTCGAGGTCGGCCGGTCGGCGATGGCGGGCAGGAGCCAGGGCATGACGGCGCGGTAGTAATCGACCACTTGCTGCTTGGTAATCCCGTCGTCAGGAAAGACGACGCGGTCGGGGTGGGTAATGACGACCGGCGAGGCGACGGCGGCTGCGGACTTGCTTGCGGCGGCGGCTTTGGCGCCTCGCTTGGGCGCAGGCTTCCGATCGGAGTCGCGCAGGTCGCCGGGCGCCTTGTCCACCCGTAGCGCCTTCAGGCTGGGCTGGCGCAGGAGATGCTTGTTGCCGATGCCGCGGTAATAAACCTCGGCCACCGCCGTCGGCGGCACCCAGAGTGCACCGCGCAGCGTCGGGTCGACGGCGTCGATGCGCACGGTCGGCTTCTTCGATCCACCCTTGGCCAGCGTCTTGCCCAACTCACGCAGCATGTCGTCGCTGAAGCCCGTGCCGACCCGCCCCACATAGGTCCAGCCGCCATCCGCATCGGGCCTGGCCAGCAGCAGCGAACCGAACGTCAGCCGCGAGCCCTTGGCCGGTGTGTAACCGACCACCGCGAACTCGTCGCTCTCCAGGCGCTTGATCTTCAGCCAGTCGTCGTTGCGTCCCGGGTGATAGCCGCCGTCGGCACGCTTGGAGATGATGCCTTCGAGTTTCTGCTCCATGGCCATGGCGAACACCTCGTCGCCGCCACCGAGATGGTGCCCGCTGTACGAAAGCAGGCGCGGTGCATGCGAAAGCAAACGTTCGAGCAAGGCCTTTCGTGTCTCGAGCGTGACCTTGCCGAGGTCGTAACCCTGCAGATAGGGCATGTCGAAAAGCATGTACGCGAGCGGCGCCTGCATCTCGCCGGACAGGGTGCGCTGGAGGGCATTGAAGTCGCTGCGACCCTGCGCATCCAGCGCGATGAGTTCACCATCGAGGCGCGCGCTGTCCAGGCCCAGGCCTTCAACGGCGGCGACGATCTCCGGCAGGCGATCGTTCCAGGGCAGGGCATTGCGCGACCACAGCATCACCTTGCCCTTGGCGACGCTGGCCAGGATGCGATACCCGTCCCACTTCACTTCGTGCAACCAGGCGTCGCCTTGCGGTGGCGTTTCGCGCAAGCGTGCGAGCTGTGGCGCAAAGAAGTCAGTGGAAGCCTTGGCCTTGCGTGCGCCTTCCAGTGCGCCGGCCGCCGTGGTCAGCGTCGCGACAGGCACGCGACGGGTCTTCGACGTCGCCTTGGTGGCCGGCGTCTTCTTCCGTGCCGACGCCCTGGCTACCGGAGACTTCTGTGCGCGACGGGTGCTTTCCTGCATGTTTGCGTCGAGCAGATCGTCGGCCTCGATATCGCTTGCGTAGGCGTCCTCCGCCTTGATCAGGAACCATGACGGCTGACGCTCCTTCTTTCCGCTGCGCACCAGATGCCAGCTCCCCTTCAGGCGTTCACCGAAGAGCTCGAAGGTGAGATGACCTTTGAGCAGCTGCGCCTCGGCATCCCCGGCGGTGGACCAGACGCCACGGTCGAACGTGTCGACGTGTCCCTTGCCATAGCCTTCCTCGATCTCGCCTTCGAACCCGGCATACGACACGGGATGGTCCTCGACTTCGACGGCGAGGCGCTTCACCTTCGGGTCGTAGCTCGGGCCCTTGGGGACGGCCCAGCTGCGCAGGACATCGCCGACCTGCAGGCGAAAGTCGAAATGCCGCCGCGACGCGTGGTGCAGCTGAACCACGAAGATCGCCCGCCCTTTGCCGCGCGAGGAGCCTTCCGGAGAGGGCTCGCGTGTCTTGGTGAAGTTCCGCTTGCGGCGATATTCCTGCAGGCTCATGGCCGGATGATTGGCGCGTTGCGGTGAACAGGCCGTGCATCCTGGGTACTTCGCTGTCAGTGCGATTTCAGAATCCTTTGATGGGCACGGCGTAGCTGCCTGAGCAGACTCGACACTGTCTCTTTCCATGAAGTCATCGCCATGCCCAGCGCCCGCCGCGTTCGCCTCACCTGCCTGCTTGTCGCCGTCGTCATGGCGCCGGCGCACGCGGGCTGCCTGAAACATCCTTCCCAGGGCAGTCCGCAGATCCTTTCTTTCGGCACCGTGAACGTCCCCGTCGACGCGCCCGTCGGCAGCGTGCTCGCCGAAAAACGCAGCGCCGGCTGGACATCGTCCCGGTTCAAGTGCCTCTACCCGACGCGTACGGCCAGCCTCGGGATCTTCACCACGCCCAGCCCGGTGGGGGGCGGGGTTTACGCCACCAACATCCCGGGTGTCGGTATCCGCACTTACTTCCACAACTCCCAGCATGGCGAACTACTCGTTCCAGAGCGCACGTCCATTCCCTTCATCTTCGATGCCGTGCTCAACGACGCCCACTTTCGCGTCCAGCTCATCAAGACCGACATCGTGGATGCCGGCGGCGCACTCACCTCGGGCACGCTGGCGCGGGGCGGCTGGGACGATCAGGCCCAGGCCTGGGTCGATCTGACCGACACGCAGGTGCAGCCCGAGCGACCGACCTGCGCGTTCACCTCGCATGGATTGACCTTCGCCATGAACAAGGTCGATGGCCGCGACCTTCAGGCGACAGGCAGCAGCCCCTGGGTGATGCAGACGCTGGTCTCGACCGGTTGCCGGAACGCCACCCAGATCCTCATGAGCTTCACCGCCCTCGCGGACGAGCAGGACGCCTCGTTGTTCAAGGTAACCGGCGCGCGCCCCGCCACGGGTGTCGCCGTGGAACTGCGCAGCGACGATCCGGATGCCCAGGCCATTCCCAACAGCACGTCGCCGCTGATCCTGCCGGCGGTACACGAAGGACGCAGTTACGGATTTCGTGCGCGTTACCGCCGTGTCGGTCCCTCGGTGGCACCCGGAGAGGCCAACGCGTCCATCGTGGTCAATGTGAGCTACCGCTAACCCGCAAGGAGCCTGCTCCAGAGTTGTCGCACCCCATCCATGCTCGCTACGCTCGGCTTTCTCACAGTGTTGCGGGTCAAGACAACGGTATGCGCGACCACGGCGAATCCACCATCCACCTGCCCCGCCGCCGCTTCGTCCAGGGCCTGGCGGTAGCTGGCGTCGGCCTGGGCTTCGGCGTCGTCCGTCCCGCCTGCGCGACCGACGCGATGCGACCGGCGGGTGAGCTGAGCGGCCCCGAGATGACGCTGGACATTCGTCAGGCCGCCGTCGACTTCACCGGTCGCGCACGCACGGCGGTAACCGTGAACGGTGGTGTGCCGGGACCGACGCTGCGGTGGCGCGAAGGCGAGACCGCCATCCTGCATGTGCGTAACCAGCTCGACACCGTTTCGTCGATTCACTGGCATGGCCTGGTGGTTCCCTACGATCAGGACGGCGTGCCGGGCCTGAGTTTCGATGGCATACCGGCACGCAGCGAGTTCACCTATCGCTTCCCGCTCAAGCAGTCGGGCACGTATTGGTATCACGCGCACAGTCGTTTCCAGGAGCAGAGCGGACTTTATGGCGCCATCGTCATTGCGCCGAAGGATGGCGAACGTCATGCGGTCGATCGCGAGCACGTGATCCTGATCAGCGACTGGACCGACGAAGACCCCGAGCGCGTTTACGCCAGGCTGCGTTCGCGCAGTGATTTCTACAACTACGCCCAACCGACCGTTGCCGACTTCGTACGCGATGCGCGCTCCAAGGGTATCGGCGACGCCCTGGCCATGCGTCGCATGTGGAACCGCATGCGCATGAACCCGGGCGACCTGGCTGACGTGTCCGGCGCGACGTATACCTACCTCGTGAATGGCAGCGCTCCCGCCGGTAACTGGACCGGTCTGTTCCGGCCGGGCGAGCGGGTGCGCCTGCGCCTGATCAACGGTTCGTCCAATTCAATCTTCGACCTGCGTATTCCCGGGCTGCGCCTCAGCGTCGTGGCGGCCGATGGCCAGGATGTGGAACCGGTGCTGGTGGATGAGTTGCGGATCGCCGCGGCCGAAACGTACGACGTGATCGTCGAGCCGCGCGATGATCGCGCCTACACCATCTTCGCCCAGTCGATCGATCGCTCCGGTTTCGCACGCGCCACGCTCGCACCGCGCGAAGGCATGCAGGCCGAGGTCCCGTCGCTCGATCCACGAACCCACCTGGCGATGAGCGACATGATGGGTTCGATGGGAGCGGAGGGCGGCAAGGGTGGCGAGATGGTGATGGCCCATCATGCGAGCACCGAATACGGCCCCGGCGTCGACATGCGCGTGGACATGCCACGCACCAATCTGGACGATCCTGGCGCCGGCTTGCGCGAGCGCAGCCGCCGCGTGCTCACCTACGCCGACCTCCACACGGTGGGCGGTGCGCTCGATACACGCGAACCCGGCCGCACGATCGAACTTCACCTCACCGGCAACATGGAGCGTTTCGCGTGGTCGTTCGATGGCGTGAAGTACTCCGCCGCGACGCCGGTGCACTTCCGTCGCGGCGAGCGTCTGCGCGTGCGCCTGGTCAACGACACCATGATGAATCACCCGATCCATCTGCATGGCATGTGGAGCGAAGTGGAATCGCCGGACGGTCACTTCCAGGTGCGCAAGCACACGGTGAACGTGCAACCGGCCCAGCAGGTGACTTACGCGGTGAACGCCGATAACCCGGGGCGGTGGGCCTTCCACTGCCACATGCTCTACCACATGGAAGCGGGCATGTTCCGCGAAGTGGTGGTGTCGTGAGGCGCCTCGTCGTTGCGCTGGTTGCGCTTGCCTCGATCGCGCCGGTTCTTGCCCAGGACGCGCAAGGGTCGCAGCCTGCGCGGGGCATGCAAGACATGCAAGGCATGAGCGACATGAAGGACATGCCCGGCATGCAGCACGCCGCCGCGCCGCCGCCTGCCGAGACACCGCCGCACGACATGTCGTCGATGCAGGACATGTCGTCCATGCCGGGTATGGCGCCCATGGCCCCTATGAAGATGGGCGCCATGCAGGGCGGCATGGCACCCGCCGACGCGCGCAGTCCCGACTGGTCCGACGGGGTGCCGTCGAGTGCCATGCATGGCATGGCGATGAAGGACATGGACGACACGGCGCCCGTCGGCATGTTGCTGGTGGATCGCCTGGAATCGTTCGCGGGGCAGGGCGGGCACGGTCAGTCCTGGGAAGCCGATGCCTGGTACGGCAACGACAGCGACAAGCTCTGGTTGCGCAGCGAAGGCGAACGCGAAGGCAACCGGCCGCGCGACGGCGATGTCGAAGCGTTCTGGAGCCACGCCGTCGCGACGTACTGGGATACCCAGCTCGGTGCCCGGCATGATTTCGGCGAAGGCCCGACACGCAACTGGGCGGCCTTCGGCGTGCAGGGACTGGCGCCGTACTGGTTCGAGCTGGAAGCGACAGGCTATGCGGGGGAGGGCGGCCGTACCGCCGCACGCGTGCGCGCGGAGTACGAACTCCTGTTTACGCAACGCCTGATCCTTCAGCCGGAGATCGAGGTCAACGCGTACGGGAAGGATGACGTCCAGCGGCAGTTGCGCGCCGGCGTATCGAGCGTGGAAGGCAGCCTGCGCCTGCGCTACGAGATCCGCCGCACCATCGCGCCGTACATCGGCGTGTCGTGGGAGCATCTCACCGGCGGCACCGCGGACCTCGCGCGCAGCGACGGTCGTCGTATCACCGACCGTCGCTGGGTTGCCGGCATCCGTATCTGGCTTTGAGGTCTTACCAGGGCAGGATCTGGCCCTGGTAATTGACGTAGTGCGCGCCTGCCTTGCCGCGATGCGCCTCGATCACGTCGACGACGTGCGGAATGCTTTCCTCGATGGACAGGGCGGCGTCCGCACCCCCCATGTCGGTGCGAACCCAGCCGGGTGCGATGGCCAGCACGGCCCGCGGGTCGCCCTTGCGCACATTGGCGAAGCTGCGGAGCATCTGGTTCAGGGCCGACTTGCTGGCGCGATACACGGTCCAGGCCCCGTCGACGTTGTTCTCGATGCTGCCCAGCCCGGACGACATCACGCCCAGGGTGCCGGAACGCGGTACCAGCGACTCGAAGGCTTCGAGCACGCGCATGGGACCAAGGACATTGGTCGCCATGACATGGGCGAACTCTTCGTCGGAAATCGTTGCCCCGTTCGCGTCGCGCGCCTGGGTCATCACGCCTGCGTTGACGAAGACGAGGTCGAAGGCGATGCCGTCGAGGGTTCGGCGCAGTGCGTCGATATCACTGCCATGGGCGATATCGGCGTGCTCGACGCGGAGGCGTCCCTCCGATGTGGCGGCAAGACCGGACAGCGCGGCCGGCGTCTCCCCACGCACGGTGGCGACCACATGCCAGTCGCGGCGCAGGTATTCCTCGACGAGGGCGAGCCCGAGGCCACGGCTGGCGCCGAGGATGAGTGCGGTACGTGGGCGTGAGGTGGTCATGGGAAGGCTCCGGGAGAAGGGAAGGGGCCCAGCATAGGCGCCACGCTCTATTGACGGAATGTCCGTGGAGGAAGATCTTTCGTGACTCATGATCACGAGTCGCCCTTCATGTCCTCCGATGGCCGCCTGCTCGGCAACCTCAGCGTCCTGGTGTCCGTCGTCGAGACGGGCAATTTCGCCCGTGCGGCCGACGCGCTGGGTCTTTCGCCATCGGGTGTGAGCCGTGCGGTGAGTCGGCTGGAAGAACGGCTGGGCGTGCGCCTGCTTCACCGGACCACGCGGTCGGTCACCCTGACCGACGAAGGGGAGCGCCTCTACGCTCAGGTGGGTCCCCTGCTGTCGGGCATCGAAGATGCGGCGCTGGCCGCCGCCGGCGATTCGCAGGCGGTACGTGGCCGGCTTCGGGTCAGCCTCGATGCCATGTTCGCCCGCCAGGTCATTGCGCCGCAGCTCGCGGCCTTCCTCGAGCGATATCCGGCGCTGGAGCTCGAGATCGTCACCCGTGACGAGCTGGGCGATCTCGTCGCCGACGGTATCGATGTGGCCGTTCGCTTCGGCGTGCCGCCGTCCTCTTCGCTGATCGGCCGCAAGCTACTCGAGACCCGGGTCCTCACTGTCGCGGCACCGGCCTACCTCGCGGCGCATGGTCGCCCGGCGACGCCGAAGGACCTCGCCCGGCATCGCTGCATCCAGTTCCGCGACCCGGTCACGCGGCGACCGTTCGATTGGGAATTCCATCGGAAGGGCAAGGTGGTTCCGGTCGAAACGACGGGCCCCCTGCTGGTCACCGACTCCGGGATCATGTTCGCCGTGTGCATCGCCGGTGCTGGCATCGCACAGGTGCTGGCGGTGAGCGTGCAGGATGCGCTCGCCGACGGCCGGCTGGTCGAACTGTTCCCGGACTGGGCCGAGGAAAGCTTCCCGTTGTACGCGTTTTATCCCTCCCGGAAGAACGCCCCGCCGAAGGTCCGCGCCTTCGTCGACTTCTGCGTGGAGCTGGCTTCCCCGCACTGAGGGGCGCCGGGCAAGTTAACGGGATTTACCCGGGTCAAATGCCACGAGTGCGATCGTCTTCACAACCTAAATGTGATGCCAATCACACTTATCGGCTAACATGCCGAAAACGCGCCGGGGTCGAAACGATCCGGTGCCGCCCGCAGGGGGGCCCAATAGCAACCATCTCGACTCGGCCAACGCTGGGTACGCCTCTGCACGTCGCATGCGCTCACGACCGAAGGTTGCTCGAAATGAATCGTATCTATCGCCTGTGCTGGAATGCCGCTACCTCGCAGTGGGTTGCTGCCAGTGAACTCGCTCGCAACAGCCGTCCTGCGGCACGCACCACGTCCGCCTCAAGTGGCCCTCGCATCGCGTCGATCGCAACGTGTATCGCGCTGGCGCTTGGCGCCGCAGGTACCGCGCATGCCGGCCAGACCGGTGGACAGATCGTCTCCGGCAGTGGCGCGATCAACCAGAACGGCGCGATCACCACGATCAACCAGAACAGCCAGCAGCTGTCGCTGAACTGGCAGCGCTTCGACATCGCGCCGAACGAAACGGTCAACTTCGTCCAGCCGGGTCGCGATGCGATCGCGGTCAACCGCATCCTCGGCAACAGCGCGTCGGAGATCTACGGACACCTCAATGCGAACGGCCAGGTCTGGCTGATCAATCCGAATGGCGTGCTGTTTGGCCAGGGCTCGCAAGTGAATGTCGGCGGCCTGGTCGCCTCCACGCTGGATACGTCGGACAGCTCGCTCTCGTCGAACACCCGCAGCTTCAGCGGCGACGGCAAGGGCAGCATCGTCAACAAGGGATCGATCCGCGCGGCCAACGGCGGCTACGTCGCCCTGCTCGGCAACACGGTGTCGAACCAGGGCACGATCAGTGCGCAGCTCGGCACCGTCGCCATGGGTGGCGGCAGCGCGGTCACGCTGACCTTCGATGGTAGCCAGCTGCTTCATCTGCAGGTCGATCGCAGCACGCTGGACAACCTCGTCGAGAACCGCCAGCTGGTGCAGGCCGATGGTGGCCGCGTCCTGATGACCGCCGGCGCGGCGGATTCGTTGCTTGCCAGCACGGTGAACAACACCGGTGTCGTTCGCGCGCAGACGGTGGAAAACCACAACGGCCAGATCGTGCTGCTCGGCGGCATGCAGGCCGGCCATGTGAATGTCGAAGGCACGCTGGACGCCAGCGCGCCGAACGGTGGTAACGGCGGCAGCATCGAAACCTCGGCGGCATTCGCACACATCGGTGCCGCATCGATCAATGCGAGCGCACCGAAAGGCAAAGCCGGTACGTGGCTGGTCGACCCGTATGACCTGACGATCGATGGCGCGGCCGCGGGCACGATCTCGGCGGCGCTCAACGGCGGTACCAATGTCACCGAGACGACGACCGCGACGGGCGCCTCGGGCGACGGCGTGAAGAATGCATCCGGCGTCGGCGACATCAACGTCAACTCGGCGATCACCTGGAACAACGCGGCCGCGACCCTGACGCTCGACGCGTACCGCGGCATCAACGTCAATGCCCCGATCTCCGGTACGGGTGGCGTCGTGCTCAAGGCCAATGGCACCGCAGGCACGGGTGGCAACATCACCCTGGCAAGTGGCGCCACGATCGCTGGCGGCGCGGGCGTCACCTTGACCGCGGCGAACAACTTCATCAACAACGCCGGTGCAGCGGCGCTGAGTTCGGCGTCGGGCAGGTGGCTGGTCTATTCCTCCGACCCCTCGCTGGATACGCGTGGCGGGCTCGCACCGCAATTCATCCAGTACGCCGCTGGCGCGGGCGCCGCGCCGCTCGGTACGGGCAATGGATTTCTGTACCGGTTGGCGCCGACGCTGGCGATCACCGGATTGAACGGTACGGTCAGCAAGGTGTACGACAACACCGATGCGGCGAGCTTCACGGGGGCCAACTTCACCGCCACCGGTCTGGCCGATGGCAACAAGATCGCCAGCGCCACCGGTGGCAGCTACGCCACCGTCAATGCCGCGTCGAACCTCTCGGTGACCTCGCCGGGCGCGATCGGCAACTTCATCATCACCGACAGTTCAGGCACGATTCCTGTGTACGGTTATGCCCTGGGTGGCTCGCAGGTCACGGCGAAGGTCGGCCGGATCACACCCGCGCCGCTCACCGCCCAGATCGTCAACAACCCAACCAAGGTCTATGACGGCACCACCACCGCGACGCTGAGTTCGGGCAACTACCAGATCGACGGCTTCATCGGCTCCCAGGGCGCCACGGTGAAGCAACCGAGCTCGATCGCCTATGCCGGTTCCGACGCAGGCACGGTGGCGCTCAACGCGACGTTCTCCGTGACGAATTTCACGGCGAACGCAGGCACCAACCTCGCCAACTACATCCTGCCGACTGCCGCCACCGGCATGGGCACGATCAATCGGGCGCCGCTCTTGATCAGCGGCCTGCTGGCCAGCAACAAGATCTATGACGGCAACACCAGTGATTCGATCATCACCGGCGGCGCCAAGCTGTTCGGTGTGATCCAGCCCGACAGCGGCCAGGTGCAGCTCGTCACCAGTGGCATCGTCGGCCTCTTTGCCGACGCGAACGTCGCCAACGGCATCGGCGTGGCGGTCAGTGGTTATGGGTTGACCGGCGACAAGGCGAACAACTACGTGCTGGTGGCGCCCACGGGCCTCACCGCCAACATCACGCCGAAGACACTCACCATCGATCCGACCGTGGTTTCGGCCAACGACAAGGTCTACGACAACACGAAGAACGCCACGCTTTCCATCGGCAATACCACCAACGCACTCAATGGCAAGGTAGGTAGTGACGACGTGACGCTCAACGTGGGCGGCGCGACCGCCATGTTCGGTCAGACCGACGTGGGCACGGGCCTCGACGTGACCGCGAGTGGCTTCGCCCTCGTCGGCGCGGCGGCAGGCAATTACATCCTGGCCGCGCCCGCGTTGACGGCGAACATCACACCGAAACTGCTGACCATCGGCATGACCGGAAGCCCGACCAAGACGTATGACGGCACGAATGCCGTCTCGCTGGGCAGCGGCAACTTCAATATCAGTGGTTTCGTCACTGGCCAGAGTGCGAGCGTGGGTCAGAGCTCGGCCACGTACGCCACCGCCAACGCGGGTACCGGCATCGACGTCACCGCCAATCTGCAGCCGTCCGACTTTGTACCGGGCAGTGGCACATCGATGTCCAACTACACGTTCGCGCCGACGGTGACAGGCCTCGGCCTGGGCGTGATCAATCCGCTGCAGCTGTCCGGTCAGATCGTCGGTAATCCGACCAAGGTGTACGACGGCACCACCAACGCCGCGTTGGCTTCGTCGAATCTTCAGTTGGTCGGGTTGCTTTCGGGTCAGAGCATCAGTGCGAGCTTTGGCGGCACGGTGGCTGGCACGTACGACAACCCCAATGCCGGCGCGCGTGGCGTCAGTGCGGGTAGCCTTCCCGGTGCGGATTTCACCGCGGGAAGCGGCACGTTGCTGAGCAACTACCTCCTGCCCACCGGCTACCAGGGCTCGGGCTCGATCATTCCCGCGCCGTTGACCGGAAACTTCACCGTCCTCGATGTCGGCATCGTCAACGCCAGCAAGATCTACGACGGCACGTTCAACATCGGTCTGCTGCCGAGCAACTTTACCCTGAGCGGCTGGATCGGCAGCGACAACGCAGTCGTCGCGCACACGATCAACGGGACGTTCGGCCAGAAGAACGTGGGCACGAACCTGGCCTTGTCGGCCCAGTTGGCGACCTCCGACCTGACACCGAGCGGCAGCACCAACCTGGCGAACTACGCGATCAATGCGCCCGTCCTGGGTATCGGCAACATCACACCGGCGCAGCTCACGGTCACCATCACGAACAACCCGACGAAGACGTACAACGGCAGCACCGATGCAGCGCTCTCGTCGGGCAACTTCCTCGTGGGCGGCTGGGTAAACGGCGAGAGCGGTACGATCAATCCCAGCGCAACGGCCAGCTACGACAGCGCGAACGCGAGCGCCACGAATGGCCGGACCGTCACCGCGACGCTGACGCCGGGCAACTACGTCCTCGGCAACGGCACGCTGCTGTCGAACTACAACGTGGATCTCACGGCGACCGGCACCGGCACGATCAACCAGGCACCGCTGTTCGTCACCGGTGTCTTCGCGACGAACAAGAGCTACGACACCACGACGACCGACACGCTCAACCTGGCCCGGGCCGGCCTCGCCGGTCTGGTCAGCACCGACGCCGGCAATGCCAGCAAGCTCGCGCTCGACCTGTCCGGTGTCTCGGCCAACTTCAGCCAGGCCAACGTCGGCACCGGCCTGGGCGTGACGGCGACCGGTTTCGGCATCACCGGCAGCGCGGCGGCGAACTACATCCTGCAGCCAGTCACTGGCCTGGCCGCCAACATCACGCGCGCCATCCTGACGCTGAGCGGCGTGACGGCCAACGACAAGACGTATGACAACACGACGGGTGCGACGCTCACCATCGCGGGTAACGCCGCGTTGCACGGTGTGTTCGGCGGCGACACGGTCGGTTTTGACGGCACGGGCGCGTCCGGTCAGTTCGCCACGGCAAATGCCGGCACCAACCTGGGTGTCTCCGTGGGTGGTTTCATCCTGAGTGGCGGTAGCTCGAACAATTACCAGTTGCAGCAGCCCGCGGGGCTGACGGCGACGATCAATCCCAAGCAGCTGACCGCCGTGATCATCGGTAGCCCGACCAAGGTGTATGACGGCACGGACTCGGCGACGCTGACCGCCGCCGATTACGAGCTGGACGGCTTCGTCGGCGGGCAGGGCGCATCCGTGCCACAGTCCGCCACGGCGAACTACGTGACCAAGAATGTCGGCACCGGTCTTGGTGTCGTCTCGACCCTGGTCACCTCCGACTTCATTGCGGACGCCGGTACCAATCTTTCGAACTACATCCTTCCGACCGCCGGTGCGGGCAACAGGGGCGTGATCCAGTCGAAGGTGATCGACCTGACCGGCACGCGCGTCTACGACGGCACCGCCACGGCCGACAGTTCGCTGTTCGGCGTACTGCAGGGCGTGAACGGGGAAACCCTCGGCGTCAGCGGCAGTGGCACCCTCGTCGACAAGAACGTCGGCGACGAGAAGTCCTTCGATAACCTGGGCAATCTCGCGCTGACCAACGGCGGCAACGGGGGCCTTGCGAGCAACTACACGCTCGTCGGTGGTGTCGACTGGGTGACGATCACGCCGAAGGCGTTGACTGCCGATTTCCTGGCCTTCGACAAGATCTACAACGCCAACGCGATCGCCGGGTTGAAAGCGCCGGCGACGCTCGATGGCCTGGTCAGCGGCGACGACATCACCCTGGTCAATCCGAACAGTGCGCACTTCTCGGACAAGAACGTCGGCACCGGCAAGACGGTCACCGGTGACATGTCGATCACCGGCAACGATATCGGCAATTACACGTTCACCCAGGGCACGACGACGGCATCGATCAGCGCGCTGCACATCACTGTCACCGCCACGGGCAAGGACCGTCAATACGACGCCACTACGGCCGACCCGGGTACGAAGGTGCAGAGTGCCGGCGTGATCGGTGGCGATTCGGTCAACTTCACCTTCGGATCGGCAACGTTCGACGACAAGAATGTCGGTACCAATAAGGTTGTGACGGTCACCGGCGTAAATGGTGCGGGAACCGACGCCGGGAACTACGTGGTCGACAACACCACGGTGACGACGACGGCGAACATCACGCAGCGCGTGCTCAACCTCAGCGGAACGCGCCTCTACGACGGCACACTCGATGCGGACGCCAATACGCTCGCTCCGGGCGGCGTCCTGTCGACCGGCCTGGCGGGCGAGACACTGGTCCTTGCGGGCACGGGCGCGACGGCCGACAAGAATGTAGGCACGAACAAGGGCTTCAGTCTTGGTACCCTCAACATCGCCGATGGCACCAATGGTGGTCTTTCCAGCAACTACACGTTGGTCGGCGGTACGGACAGGCTCACCATCAAGGCGCGGCCGCTGACCGCGACGTTCGATGCCATCAGCAAGACCTACGATGGCACCACCCTCGCTGCCCTGATGAACGCCGGGCTCGTGATGGCGAATGGTTCGCTCACCAGCGGAAAGATCACCGGCGATGACGTGTCGCTGACCAATGCGAACGCGGGCACCTTCGATACCAAGAATGTCGGCAACGGCAAGACCGTCACCGGCAGCATGGGCATCACCGGTGGCGATGCAGGTAACTACACGTTTACCAACGGCACCGCGCTGGCCAACATCGGCAAGCTCGACCTGACGGTAAGCGCGTTGGGCCACAACAAGGTATACGACGGCACGACGGCCGATCCCGGCCTCCTTCTCAGCAGCAATGCCGTGGCCGGCGACAACATCGTGCTTGGCGACGGTTCGGTCGCGTTCGACGACAAGAACGTGGGCACCGGCAAGACGATCCAGGTCGACGGTATCACCGTGAGCGGCGGCGACGCAGGCAACTACAACCTGCTGAATACGAGGACGACCACGACGGCCGACATTACGCCGTTCATCATCAACCTGCACAGCACACGGGTCTATAACGGTCGCACCGACGTCAGCTCGTTGCTGTTCGGCAATGGCGTGGTCAACGGCACGAACGGCGAGACGCTCACGCTCAACGGCAGCTCCAACGTCGCCGACAAGAACGTCCAGAACGGCAAGGTATTCGACGGCGCCCATGACATGACGCTGGGCAACGACAGCGGCCTGGCCAGCAACTACATCATCGGCACGTCCACGCTCGACATCACCCCGTTGACGATCACGGTCGGTGCCACGGCGGACAACAAGGTCTACGACGCCAACACGTCCGCCCATGCCCTCGTGGGCAGCGGCGATGTGATCACCGGCGACGCGGTGTCCTTCACCGCGGGCTCGGCCAGCTTCCTCGACAAGAACGTTGCCGATGGCAAGGAAGTGGACGTGGCGGGTATCACCGCCTCGGGTGCCGATGCCGGTAACTACCTGTTCAACACAACGGCCAAGACGACGGCGAACATCACCCCGCTCAGCATCGTGGTCGGTGCCACCGCCAGCGACAAGGTCTACGACGGTAACAACAGCGCGACCGCCACGCTCGGTAGCGGCGGCATCCTGGGCACCGACGTGGTGACCTTCAGCGGAAATCCTGCCACGTTCAGTGACAAGAATGTGGCCAACGGCAAGACCGTGACCGTGGCTGGCATCGTCAGCGGCGGCACGGACGCAGGCAACTACACGTTCAATCACGTCGCGCAGACCACGGCCAACATCACACCGCTCGCCATCACCGGCACGATCGTTGCCGGCAACAAGACGTACGACGGCAACACCACGGCGCAGACCAGCGGCACGGTCACCGGGATGGTTGCCGGCGACCAGTTGGGCGTGAGCAGCACGGGAACCTTTACCGACAAGAACGCCGGCAATGGCAAGGGCGTGAACGTGGCCGGCGTGCTCACGGGTGTGGATGCGGGTAACTACACGCTGACCACGAACGCCACGACGACGGCCGACATCTACAAGGTCGTGCTCAACCTCGATGGTACCCGCGTCTACGACGGCGGCACCGTCGCCTCGGCTGGCATGTTCGGCAGCGCGGGCGTGATCGCTGGTGTGGCCGGTGAGAGCCTGATTCTCAGTGGGCAGGGTGTGCTCGGCAGCAAGAATGTGGCAACCGACCTGGCGCTGGCGGCGCTCGGCTCGCTGGCGCTGAACGACGACGGCGCGGGCCTGGCCTCCAATTACACGCTCGTCGGCGGTAACCATATCGCTACCGTCACCCCGCTCGGCATCCACGCCGGTATCACTGCGGACGACAAGGTGTACGACGGCAATACGGCGGCAGTCACGCACGGTGTGTTGAGCGGCGTGCTCGGCAGCGACCAAGTGAGCCTGGCGACCAACGGTGCTTTCGTCGACAAGAACGCAGGCAACGGCAAGACCGTGAATGTCGGCGGCACCATCTCGGGTGGCGACGCCGGTAACTACATGCTCATCGTCAATCCGACCACCACGGCGAGCATCACCAAGCGGCCGGTTGTCGTCGGGGCGCAGGGCACGGACAAGTTCTTCGATGGCAACACGTCGGATCGCGCCGTGCTCTCGAGCCAGGGCATCCTGCCGGGTGACGTGATCGCCTTCGGTGCCGTCAGTGCCTTGTTCGGCGACTCGACGGTCGGCGTCGGCAAGGCGGTGTCGGTCTCCGGCATTTATGCGACGGGTCCGGACGCGGGTAACTACGCGTTCAACACCACGGCGGAGACCACGGCCAGCATCAATCAGAGCTCCTCGCAGGGCGCTTCGGCGATCACCCTGGTGCAGCTCGATTCGGTGCTCGGCCCGGACCAGATCGCGACCCCTTACGGTGTCGCGTCGAATGTCACGGTCGGCCCGTTCTCCGGAAACCACAAGAAGACCCGCCAGCCGCTCGAGAAGAACGTGCAACGCGCCGACTTTGTCCCGGGCCTGTCGTTGCAGGTCGTCGATGGCGGCGTGCGGCTTCCGGCGGACGCGATGCAGTGATGCCTCGCTCCGCGCCGCACGCCTTCATTCCCTCTTTCGTATCGAACTCCTGATGACCATGGCCATTCTCTCCAAGCGCGCCGCGAACGTTCTCGGTGCATGCATCCTCCTCGGGCTCGCTTCCACGGCTGGCGCGCAGGTCCGTCCGCCGCAGAGCGGCGATCTGTTGCGGCAGGTGCCCGTGACCCCGCCGCCGTCGAAGTCCGACGACACCGGTCTCAAGCTGACACCCCAGGCCAGAGCCGACCAGGGCGACAGCGCGCCCTTCCACGTGACGACCATCGAGATCACCGGGGCCACCCTGATCCCTGTGGACCAGTTGCATGCGCTGGTCGCGTCGGGCGAAGGCAAGGACATCACGCTGCGCGAGCTCAATGCGCTGGCCGACCGCATCACCGCCGAATACCGCGCGAAGGGTTACCCGCTCACGCTGGCCTATGTCCCCGCACAGACGCTCAGCGGTGGCACCGTGCGCATCGCCGTGCAGGAGGCGCGTCTGGGCAAGGTGGTGTTCGAGAACCATAGCGCCACGCACGACGGTCCCTTGAAGGCGACACTCGATCCACTCACCAGTGGTGCACCGATCAGCTCGCATGGTTTCGATCGCAGCCTGCTCCTGCTCGGTGACATCCCCGGAGTGATGGAGACCTCGGCACTCCGTCCCGGTGACGAGCCGGGCACCTCGGACCTCGCCGTTCGCGCTGACGACCGTCCGCGCTACACCGGTCTGGTCGCGCTCGACGACTACGGCAACCAGTACACCGGCCGTGCGCGGCTCACCGGCACGTTCAACGTCAACGGCCTGTTCCACCAGGGCGACCTGCTCGATGCCACCGCGCTGTCCGCGGGCTCGAACATGAATTACGGTCGTCTCGGTTACCGCTATCTCCTCAACGGCGAAGGCACGGTGCTTGGTGCCTCCGTCTCCTCGCTCGATTACAAGCTCAAGGGCGATCTGCGTGTCCTCGATGCGCACGGCACGGCACAGGTGGCCAGCCTGTTCGTCAGCCATCCGTTCATTCGGTCCACTGATGGAAATCTCTACGGCCAGCTTGGCTACGATCGTCGTCATCTCAACGATTCGATCGATATCGTCGGCTTGCGCACGCTGCGCCACACGTACGGCTGGACCGGCACCCTCGCTGGCGATCAGCGCGATGCGCATGGCGTCACCAACTTCAATGTGGCGGCGACCTATGGTTTGCTCGGATTCGACGATGCCTTCGCGCAGTTCATCGATGCGATCAGCGCGCAGACGAGAGGGCACTACCTTAAGTACACCGCTTCGATCAGCCGTCTGCAGCAGCTCTCCGAGAACAATGCGGTGTATCTCGGCGTCCAGGGCCAGTGGGCGAACAAGAACCTAGACACTGCCGAGCAGTTCTACCTCGGTGGCGCCAACAATGTCCGCGGCTACGACACCGGCGTGCTGGCGGGTACGCAGGGACAGATGGTCAACCTCGAGTTCCGTCGCAGCCTGCACCTCGGCCTGCCCGGTAGCCTGACGGCGCTGGTTTTCGCCGACGCCGGCCACGTGACGATCTACAAGGACCGGTTCGCACCGGGTACCAACAGCGCGCATATGCAAGACATCGGCCTAGGCATGCGCTGGCAGGGTGACGACCAGTGGTCGCTGAGCGCGGACGTGTCGCACCCGATCGGCGTGCGCCCCGAACTGGCCGGCGAGTCGCACGACACACGCGCCTGGGTGCAGATCCAGAAAGGCTTCTAAGCGAACCTCTCTCTGTAGGAGCCGATTCATCGGCGATAGGGTGCTCGCGATTACCCTGTGGGAGCCGCTTCAGCGGCGATCCCGCGGCAGCGGGCCAGATTTTCCGCGAGCACCCATCGCCGCTGAAGCGGCTCCCACATTTGCCGATGAATCCGCCCCTATATTTTCTTGACGGGGCGGATCATGAGGCCGGCTGCGATGGCGGAGAGCACGGCCAGCCCGGCCGACAGCAGCATCACCCGCCTGAACCCCGCAACGAACGCGGCGTCGATCACCTGCCGCGCCGCGTCGTTCGTCACCTGAATGCCCGCGAGCTTCGCCTTCTGCGCCATCACGCTCTGCACGACATCCGCGGGAATGCCTGACAACCCCGCCTGCAGCGCCGCATCGAAACCCTGCGTCAGCACGATCCCGAACACCGCGATAGCAAGCAGGCCAGCCACGCGAGAGACGGCGTTGTTCACACCCGAGGCCGTGCCGGCCAGCGCGGGATCGAGCGCGTTCATGACGGTGGTCGTCAGCGGCGCGATGGTGATGCTCATGCCCAGGCCGAGCACGCAGGCCGCCGGGAAGAACGTCGTCCAATAGGAACCACCGACGCCGGGCAGGGCGTAGAGCGCAAAGCCAGCGGCGGCGGTGGTCGGACCGACGATCAGCGGCAGGCGTGCGCCGACGACATCGACGAGCCGCCCGGTCCAGCGCGAGAGCAGGAACATGATGGCGATGAAGGGCAGCAGCGAGGCGCCCGCGGCTGTTGCGCCGTAACCCTGTACCTGGATCAGGTTCAGCGGAACGAAAAACATGCTGCCGCCGAGCGACGCGTAGAGCAGCAGGGTGAGCAGGTTGGCGCCAGCGAAGTCGCGATCGCGAAACAGTCCAAGGGGCAGCATCGGTGCGGCGATGCGCATCTCGACGATGACGAAGGCCACCAGTCCGACGATTCCGACGATCACTGAGGTCATCACGCCTGCGGAAAACCATCCCTGCAACGGCGCCTCGATGAAAGCGTAAACGACGCCCGCCAGGCCGATCGTCGCGAGGACGGCACCGGCGATATCGATGTGCCCGCTATTCATCCCCTTGCTTTCCGGCACCCGCCAGAAACAGACGACGACCAGCAGGATGCCGAGCGGGAGATTGACCAGGAACGCCCAGTGCCACGACGCGTGTTCAACGAGGAAGCCACCGAGGACGGGACCGATGGCGGCGGTGATGCCGCTGAACGCCGACCACGTCCCGATGGCGGCGCCACGTCGTTCCTTCGGGTAGGCCGAGCTGAGCAACGCGAGGCTGCCGGGAATGAGCAGCGCCGCGCCGAAACCCTGCAGGGCACGCATGCCGATCAGCCATGCCACGCTCACCGACGCGGCGCAGCCCAACGACGCGAGGGTAAACACGACCGCGCCGATGACGAAGACGCGCCGTCGCCCGTAGTGATCGCCGAGGACACCGCCCACCAGTAACAGGGCGGACACCAGCAGGACATAACTTTCCATCACCCACTGCGCGTCGGCGGTGGTCGCGTTCATGGCGCGCTGGATGGCGGGCAGCGCGACGTTCACGATGGTGCCGTCGACGAAGGCCATGCCCGAGCCGACCACGGCGGCGACCAGGGTCCAGCGACGCGCGGATTCGCTACAGGGGACCGCGTCGCTGCCGGTCGGGTCGTCGCAAGGAGGCGTATCGGGGTTGCTCATCGCTACAGCCTAGCGTGACAAGGGTCCGGCCGCCTTGGACATGACGTTGACAGCGCTAGTGATCTGCTTGAGATTCGCAACGCGGAGGCTGCCATGAAAGAGCGGGACACCTACGATGAACCGACCACCGGCTCCGGCGATCCCACGCACGGCGACGGTCCCAAGCCTGTCGAGCCCGTCAACACCGGCTCCGGCGATCCTCAACACAAGCCCGACCCGACAGCCTGAGCGTGGCACCGGGGCCAAGGCGTTTTAGAGGAGACCGGGTATCAGTGCCCTGGTCCGGCGTCTATATGCCGAGTACACCTCGCCGAACGTCTCGCCGAGCATGCGCTCCTCCATGCGCAGCTTGCGCCAGAACGAAGCGAACACGATCAGCACCGCGAAGATGCCGCGCACGTCCCCTACCTTCACGGCCGTGCCGATGAAGGCGAGCAGGATGCCGGTGTAAATGGGGTGGCGAACGTAACGGTACGCGCCTGTCTCGATCAGCTCATGGTCGCGCTTGATCTGCACCACGCTGCTCCAGTTACGTCCCAGCACCACGCGAGACCAGATCGCCAGCGCGACACCCGTCACGACGAGCACGAAAGCGATGGCGAAAAAAGGCACCGTGTGCGGCACGATGCCCTCGCGAAGCCAGGTGTGGCCGTACCATTCGCCGGGTCCGAGAAGGACGAAAGCGACGGCCAGCGGCAACCAATAAAGGGCCAGCCGGGTCAGCCACGGCTCGCCGCGCGCGGCGGTCTTGTTACCCCAGGCGCTCCATAGCCACCACACCAGCAGGACCCGCCAGGCGGTGTCGATGCCCTGCGCGAGCCATTGTTCCGTTGTCATCGCCATGCTCCTTTGCCCGGAGCATCCTAGGCGATGGCGGGGCGTGCCGGCCCCTGCCTTAAGTCCTGTCGATCCGCCTGTGGCCTATTCGACGTTTCCATGAGGGCCCATATCGCGGCCCTGGAGGAGCCTCCCATGTCAGGTCGTTTTCAGCGCATCACGCCTTTCCTCTGGTTCGATACCCAGGCCGAAGAGGCCGCGAACCACTACGTCTCGATTTTCCCGAACTCGCGGATCACCAGCGTTACCCGCTATACAAGGGAATCCGCGCAAGCGTCCGGCCGTCCGGTGGACTCGGTCATGACGGCCGCTTTTGAGCTCGACGGCCAGCAACTGACCGCGCTCAACGGCGGCCCGATCTTCACGTTTACCGAGGCGCTCTCGCTGGTCGTGCGCTGCCACGACCAGGCGGAGATCGACCACTACTGGGACAAGCTTTCCGCCGGTGGCGATCCGCAGGCACAAGCCTGTGGCTGGCTCAAGGACAAATACGGCCTGTCCTGGCAGATCGTGCCGGACGACATCGAGGCCCTGGTGCAGCACCCTGGCTCGGTCGCCGCCCTCATGCAGATGAAGAAGATCGACATCGCGGCGATGAAGGCGGCGGCCTGAGCTCTTCGTGCTACGCCTGCTTCCAGGCGGCCGCGGTTTCGCGTGCGAAATCGCGGTAGTTGCGCGGTGCGCGGCCGAGCAGCGAGGTCATGATGTCCGTCGCGGACGTCTTGGCCAGCATGCCGTCCGACTGGAAACGGGCGAGCATCAGGCGCAGGTCGTACGCCGCCCACGACGGCGCGTTGCGCGCGATCGCCGCCTCGGCGGCATCGAGGTCGTCACCGCCGTAGGCGACGGGGCGGGCGAGTATCTCGCTCCAGAGTTGCGCGGCCGATTCACCGGTGAGTGCGTCGGGCCCCGCCAGTTCGATCACTTCGCGCGGTAGCGCGCCGGAAGCACGCTCGCGACGGAGCAACGCGGCGGCGGCGATATCCGCGATGTCGCGGATATCCACCATCGACACGCCGACCTTGCCGAGCGCCATCGGGTACACCCCGTGCTCGGTGAGCGGCACCTGCAGGCTCGCGTCGTTCTGCATGAAGTACGAGGGGCGCAGCACCGTCGCGGGCAGGTCGAACTGTTCGATCGCACGCTCGATGGCGTACTTGACGGTGAAATGGGGTACGTCGGCAAAGCGATCGCCATTGAATACCGAGAGATAGACGATGCGGCGAATGCCGGCATCGCGGGCCAGGCCGAGCGTGGCCAGCCCCTGCGTCAGCTCGTCGGGCGTGACGGCATTGAGCAGGAAGAGGGTGTCGACGCCTTCGAGCGCGGCACGGACGGAGGCGACATCCGTGAGGTCGCCTGCCACGGCGCGAACGCCCTTCGGCGCCTTCAGGCTGTCCGGGTTGCGGGTGAGGGCGCGCACCTCGGCGCCGGCCTCGGCCAGTCGCGCGGTGACGGCAGAACCGATGTTGCCCGTGGCGCCAGTAACGAGAATGCTCATGATCAACTCCTGGGTGGTGGATGAATCCAAGAGTGGGCGTTCCATCTCGAGGACGAAAGCCGCAGAATCGGGACGCGTCGTCTCACTCATGGAACACGTATG
The DNA here is from genome assembly GCF_056406135.1 of Luteibacter sp. P1_D3. NCBI lineage: Bacteria > Pseudomonadati > Pseudomonadota > Gammaproteobacteria > Lysobacterales > Rhodanobacteraceae > Luteibacter > Luteibacter sp. P1_D3. The sequence continues at coordinate 139,061 of NZ_JBFUAT010000008.1, forward strand.
GATTTGCTCGCCCTGGCCGATTTCGATGTCGTGGCGCTCCACGGCGGCTTCGGCGCGGCCACCCGCGCCACGGGGCGGCCCAAGGCGACGCTGTCCCGACGGGTCCGGGAGCTGGAAGACGCGCTCGGCGTCCGGCTGATCGAACGCGGTGCCCGGCCATTCCGGCTGACCGAGGAGGGCGCCACGTTGCACGCCGAGGCCCACGCCATGCTCGGTCGCATCGAAGACGTCGCCGAGGGTCTGGTGGCCCGGGCGGGCGCGCCGCGCGGCGCGCTTCGCGTCAGTGCGCCGGTGCTRTTCGCGCACCGCGGCCTCGGGCGGCTCGCGGCCCGGTTCGCGATGAATTACCCGGCCGTGCATCTCGAGGTGGTCGTCGACGATCGCTTCGTCGACCCGCTCAAGGAGGGCTTCGATGTCGTGATCCGCGCGAACCCCGCGCCCTCGACGGACCTCGCCGGTCGTTGCTTCCTGCGTGACCGCCTCGTCGTCGCCGCGGCCCCGTCGCTGCCACAGCCCGCGGACGGCGGAGCCTTCCCGGCCATCATGCTGGGTGGCAGCCAGCTGTCGGCATGGCGGCTCGTTGCCGAAGGGCGGACGAAGACGATGCTGCCGCAGGAGATCGTCCGCCTTTCGTCGATGGCCCTGGTGTATGACGCCGTGCGCGAAGGCGTCGGCGCGGCCATGATGCCGGCCTCGCTGATTCGCGACGACATCGCCAGCGGCGCATTGACCTCCTGGGGCGAGGTGGAGGGCCGGTCCATCGAAGTATGGGCGCTGTATCCACCGCAACGGCACGTGGCGGGCAAGGTCTCGGCCTTTGTCGGCATGCTCGTCGACCACTTCCGTGACGCATCGCCCGCGCATTTCGACACCCTCTGACGCGGTAGCCGTCGCTATGTATGATGGCCGCGCGGTGACCACCACACGGAAACAGGGGCAGGCGATTGGAAGACGCACAGATCTGGCTTGGCCTGAACGGCCAACGGTTCGGGCCGTACACCGGCGCAACCGTCAAACGCTGGCAGCAGCAGGGCATCCTCGACAGCGGCACGCTCTGCTGGCGCGAAGGCATGATGGAGTGGCTGCCGCTGGAAACCTTCCTGCGTGAGAACCCGGTGGCCGACACGGTCGGTGAGCCACCGTCGTTCGAAGCGCCGCCGCCGGGGCTGACGCCGCGCGCACCGGTCGCCGTCGCCCCGCGTGATGATGTGCCTGTCGCACCCTCGCTGCACTGGGGTTGGGTCGCCTTGCTCAGCGTGCTGACGCTGGGCATCTTCGTTCTTGTCTGGCTGTTCGTGCAGTCGACGTGGGTGAAGAAGATCGACCCGCGTAGCAGTGCGACGACGTACTTCATCATCGGAATCGCGTGTGGCTTTGCCGCGGGACTCGGCAATCGCTACACGGCGCTGGGTTATGGCTTGCAACTGGTCGACATCGTATTCATCTACGCGGGCTACTTCTCGATGTCCTCGTCGCTGAAGCGTTTCGGCATCGAACGCGGCCTGCCCATGGATATCGGCGGGGTGACGCTGTTCTTCTTCACGACCTGGTATCTGCAGGGGCAGCTGACCCGCATCGCCAACTGGCAGCGCACCGGCGTCATCGAAGACGCGCCCAAGGGCATCTTCTGGGTGCTGTACGCGGTGCTTCTGGTCCTGATCTTTTTCCTGGTCCTGATCGCGGTGCAATTATTCCGCTGAACGTCACGGAATATCCCGTTGCCGTTTGACAGCCACGGCGATGCCAGCGAAAGTCGGTCGTCATCCCATGCGGAGTGCGGCCGTTGAATCGACGTGAATTTGCCAAGACGCTGGCGATAGCCAGCGTCATCGGAAGTGGAACGTGGTCCGCCACGCAGGCCTTGGCCGCATCGGGCCCGGCGGCGCCAAAGCCATCGCCCAAGCCTGCGGGCGGGCATGTCGCGGTCGATCCGCAACGGCTCCAGGCCTTGCAACAAGCCTTTCTCGACCTTCGCTTCGGTATGTTCATCCACTTGAACATGGCCACCTTCGAAGAACGCGAATGGGGCGACCCAACGCTGTCACCGAAGCTCTTCGATCCGAAGCATCTCGACACGGACCAGTGGGCGAGGGCGGCGAAGTCGGCGAACATGGGCTACGCGTGCTTTACCACCAAGCATCACGACGGCTTCTGCCTCTGGCCGACAAAAACCGGCAGTGCCAACATCATGCAGTCGTCGTATCCGCATGACGTGGTTCGGCGTTACGTCGATTCGTTCCGCAAGGCGGGCCTGAAGGTCTGCCTGTACTTCTCCATTCTCGACCTGCGCGCCGATATCCGCGCGCGCACGGTCACGCCGGAGAAGATCGCGCTGATCAAGGCGCAGCTCACCGAGATCCTGACTCAGTACGGTCCGCTAACCGCGCTGATCCTCGACGGCTGGAATGCGGCCTGGTCGCGCATCTCCTATGCCGAGCTTCCGTACCGCGAGATCTACGACCTGGTGAAGACCTTGCAGCCCGACTGCCTGGTCACCGACCACAATGCCGGCAGCTACCCGGGCACGGCGCTCTACTACACCGACATCAAGCAGTACGAGCAGCACGCGGGCCAGAAGATCCCGCCGAACAGTCCCGTGCCTTCGCAATCGGGCACGACCTTGCAGAGCGACTGGTTCTGGAAGAAGGCGTATCCGACCTCGGAACTGGCGTCGGCACGAACCATCGTCGACGACTGGCTGCGACCGTTCAACGACAACCACTGCAACCTGATCCTCAACGTGGCGCCGAACCGCGACGGCCGTTTCGACGACAACGCGGTAGCCCGTCTCGCCGAGATCGGCACGCTGTGGAAGAATAGCGGACCCGCACCGACGATCGGACGCTCGGTGACCATCACCACGCCGGACCTCGCCGCCGGCAAGCCCGCGTGGGCCAGCGCCAGCGATGAGGCCGTCGGTCCGGACCAGGCCTTCGACGACAACTTCCGCAGTTACTGGCTGGCCGATCGTGGCAAGACCGACGCCTGGATCGAGGTGCGCTTCGAACAGCCGGTGTCGTTCAACACACTGTCGATCGTCGAGCCGCTCGGCGCCGAGGAGTACAGCGAGACGAGCCGTATCGCGAGCTACAAGGTGGAGGTGGAGCGCGACGGCGCATGGGTGGAGGTCGTTGCCGGTGTGAAGCCCGCGCACTATCAGTTTCATGAAGTGCCGCGGACCACGGCGAGTCGCGTGCGCTTGAGCGTTGTCGGTAAGCAACCGGGCATTACCGAGTTCGGTATCTACGACGAACCCCGCGCCGGCTGACGCCGGCATCGCCGATAAATCGGCTCCTACCAGGCAAGGCGCACCCCGCTCGGTAGGAGCCGATTCATCGGCGATCGCTCTCGACGAATCAAAAATCGGTCGACAACGCCAGCTCCCTCCACTGCGCCAACTCCTCGGCGACCAGGCGATTCTTCGCCTCGATACGCGCCACCGTATCGCTTCCCAGCGGCAGCCTGACCGGCGGCTGCTCGGCATCGGCCAGCACCATCAGCGCCTTGGCCAACATCGCGGGATTGCCCGGCTGTGCGTGGTTCACATCGGTCGCGAGGCGGCGCATCGCACCCACGGTTTCATCGTAATCCTCGATCACGTTCGCCGAGCGATGCAGCGAGCGCTCGTCGAGGAAGTCGGTGCGGAAGAAGCCCGGCTCCACCACCGTCGCGTGGATGCCGAGCGGTTTCAGCTCCATGGCCATCGCTTCGGTGATGCCTTCGATGGCGAACTTGGTCGAACCATAAACACCCCAGCCCTGGTAGGCGCTGTAACCGCCGATGGACGAGATGTTCATCACATGGCCGGCGCGCTGACGACGCATGTGCGGAAGGACGGCCCGGGTCACCGCCAACACACCGAAGACGTTGGTCCGGTACTGATTGACGATCTCCTCGGCGCTGGCTTCTTCCACGGCGGAGAGCAGGCCATAGCCGGCGTTGTTGACCAGCACATCGATCCGGCCGAAGCGGCGCACGGCCTCGGCGGCGGCCGCGTGGGCCTGTTGTTCGTCCGTCACGTCGAGCGGCAGGGCCAGCAGGCGAGGCTGATCCGCATAGCGTGCGATCAGCTCGGAGGGATCGCGGGTGGTAGCGACGACGTTGTCACCGCGCGAAAGGGCTTCTTCAACAATCAGGGCGCCAAAACCACGGCCGGCGCCGGTAATGAACCAGGTACGCATGATGACTTCTCCTAGCGGGTGGGGTGAGTGCGTGGAGAGAGTCTGGGCCGACGGCTTTCATGTGATAATCCCAAAAGAATCGCATGGGTTTATGAGGAGCATTCAATAATGCGTGGCATCAAGCCAGCCGACCTCATGAGCTTTCTCGCCGTGGCACGGCAACTCAGCTTCAGCCGGGCGGCTGTGGACCTCGGCGTCTCGCCCTCGGCGCTGAGCCACACCATTCGCGGTATCGAAGAACGCCTCGGCGTCCGGCTGCTCAATCGCACCACGCGCAGCGTGGCCCTGACCGAGGCTGGCGAGCGCCTCGTCGGCAGGATCGGTCCGGCGTTTCGCGACATCGACGACGCCCTCGACGACCTCAATGCTTCGCAGGGTCGGGTGGCCGGCAAGCTGCGCATCAGCGTCGGCCTTATCGCTGCGCGGCTCGCGGTCATGCCCCTGGTGACCCGCTTCATCGCCGCCCACCCGGACGTCGAAGTGGAGATCGTCAGTGACGACGCGCTGATCGATGTGGTGTCGGAGGGCTTCGACGTGGGCGTGCGTTTYGGCGAACGCATCGAAGGCGACATGATCGCCGTGCCATTGGTGCCGCGCATGCGCTCGGCCGTGGTGGCGACGCCCGAGGTATTCGCGAGGTACGGCAAACCCGTCACGCCCGAGGACCTGCGTGGCCTGCCGTGCATCTGACAACGCTTTCCCAGCGGCGCGATGTACCACTGGGATTTCGAACGCGGCGGCATCGAGCTGGAGATCCACGTGGACGGCCCGCTGATCCTGCGCGAGATGAGCCTTTGTGCGCAGGCGGCGCTGGATGGCGCCGGCCTCGCTTTCGTGTTCGAGAAAGCCGTGGAAGACGATATCGCGGCGGGACGTCTGGTGCGCGTTCTCGAAGACTGGTGTCAGTATCACCCGGGGTTGTTTCTCTATTACCCGGGGCGGCGACAGTTGCCTGCGGTGCTCAAGGCGTTCGTGGACTTTGTGCGGGCGTCTCCGGGCTGACGAGAGCATCGCCGATGAATCGGCTCCTACCGAGCACGGCACGCCCTTTAAAACCAAGGACTTGCCACCATGTCGGGAGCTTGAGGCAAGCCACCGGGAGGTGATCCATGGCAACCGGATGGGCGGGCGATACCGCCGTGCAGGACCAGATCGACGCGACCATCGACGACGCGGTGAAGCGGGCACGCAGCCACCTGCCCAAGGGGCCGAGCCTCGAGCGCTGCGAGGCGTGCGACAAGCCGATTCCCGAAGCACGCCGCAACGCCGTGCCTGGCGTGCGCCTGTGCGTGCCCTGCCAGGAAGAGGCCGATCGCGAGGAAGCCAGCTTCAGCGGATACAACCGCCGTGGCAGCAAGGACAGCCAGCTCCGTTGAAGGGACTAAACTACGCAGCTCCCCACCCCTGCACGGACCCCACGCGATGCTCGAACACCTGATCCTCGCCCGCCACGGCGAGACGGAATGGAACATCGCGGGCCGCGCGCAGGGCCGTGCCGATAGCCCGCTCACGGCGGCCGGCATCGAGCAGGCACGCGCCCTCGGCCGCACGCTCGCCGCACGCGGCGTCGAGCATGTCGTCTCATCGACGCTCGGTCGCGCCATGCACACCGCCCAGGTGGTCGCGGAGATCATCGGCTGCGCAGTGAGTGTCGACGAACGCTTCGTCGAAAGGGCCTTCGGCGAACTGGAAGGACGCTTCGTTGCCGAGGCCCTCGTCGAGGATCCCCAATGGGCCGCGGTCGTTCGTGGTCACGATCCGCTCGCCGCGGCCGGCGGCAGCGAATCCTTGCACGAGGTCGCACAGCGCGCTCTTCCCGCGCTCGAGGCCGTTTGCGCGCTGCCGTACCGAAGCGTCGCCGTCATCACCCATGGCCATTGCCTCACGGCCCTGCTTGGCGCCCTGCGCGACGGCGGCGACTACGCCAGCTATCGCCACGGCAACTGCGCGTACACGCCGCTCATGGTGGCCGGTGGCGCCTATGTGGTCGACCGCTGGAACCTCGACAGTCAGGTGCTCGTCGAAGCCTGATCCTGCCGTCCCGGGATTGTCCTGTCTCGTGCATCGATTCATCCGCGATCTGGCGGATAGTCTTGTCGCGCCTTCGGCCCTAGCTTTCCTCGTGACCCGCCGCGTTTCGTGGCGAACTCCATGAGGCAGCGCATGAACACCACCTGGTTTATCACTGGCACGTCCTCCGGCTTCGGCCGTCTCCTGACCGAGAAGCTGCTCGCTCGCGGTGATCGCGTCGCGGCCACGCTGCGCCAACCCGGCGCCCTCGACGATCTCAAGGCGACCCACGGCGATCGCCTGTGGATCACGACGATGGACCTGACCGATACGGCATCCATCCGGCGCAGCGTCGATGCCGCGTTCGCCGCCCTGGGGCGCATCGATGTCGTCGTCAACAACGCCGGCTACGGCCTGTTCGGCACGGCGGAAGAGGTCACCGACGAGCAGATCCGTCACCTGCTCAAGACCAACCTGATCGGTTCTATCCAGGTCATTCGCGCCGCCATCCCGAAGTTGCGCGACCAAGGTGGCGGTCGCATCGTGCAGGTATCCTCGGAAGGCGGCCAGATCGCCTATCCCAACTTCAGCCTCTATCACGCGTCGAAGTGGGGTATCGAGGGCTTCGTCGAATCCGTGCTGCAGGAAGTGACGTCCTTCGGCATCGAGTTCCTCATCGTCGAGCCGGGCCCGTCGAAAACGGACTTCGGCAAGGGTCTTGTCCGCCCCGAACCCATGGCGATCTACGACGACACGCCGGCCGGGGAACTGCGTCGCGGCATCGACTCCGGCGCGTTCACGCTGCGCGGCAATCCGGCGAAGATGGTCGACTCGATGATCGAAACGATCGACGCGACCGTCATGCCGCGTCGCCTGACTCTGGGCGGCGATGCTTACGCGCATGTCGATGCGGGCCTCAGCGCGCGACTGGATGAGCTCCGCGCGCAACGTGACGTCGCTTACGCCGCCGACGACGACGCGTAACGTTTGGTGTAACAAAACAGAAATAACTGATTGCAAAAGGATTTTCTAAAGTATCGTTGCGCTCGGCCGTTACCCCTCGCAGTTCCCCGGCCCTCCGATGACGATGCCCATGAACACTCCTACCGGCGGTCGCGAACCGTCGTTGATCGAGCAGGCCCTCGCGGGAGACTCGTTGACGGCGGTCTTCCAGCCGGTGATTCGCGTGGATACCGGCGAAGTGGTGGCGCATGAGGGGCTGATTCGTTCGTCCTTGCCGCACTTCAACCTGACGCCGCCCGACTTGCTCGATCTGGCGCGGGCGCGTGGACGTCTTGGCGAATTCGAGCTCGCCGCGGCGCATTGCGTCGCCACCCATTTTGCCGCGCGTGCGCTCACCGGGCGGCTGCTGGTAAATCTCAGTGCGCAGGCGATCATGCAGGACGGCGTGCGTGCCGAGGACGTTCTCGATGCCCTCTCCATTCCCGGCTTCGATCTCGGTCGGGTGACCATCGAAATCACCGAGCGCGACATCGTCGAGAATCCTGCACGGCTGGCGCACTCGCTCGGCTTCCTCCGGGCGAGAGGCATCCGCGTGGCGCTGGACGACTTCGGCAACGGCCACTCGAACTTCGAGATGTGGAACGAAGTGCATCCGGAGATCGTCAAGATCGACCGTTACCTCATCAATGGCCTGGCGCACAGCGCGGAGCGTCTGGCGATCGTGCGCGCGCTGATCTCGGTGGCGGAAACGCTGGGCGCCGAGCTGGTCGGTGAAGGCGTCGAGGAAGAAGCGGACCTGCTCATGCTTCGTGAGCTCGGTATCCCTTACGCCCAGGGCTTCCTGGTCGCGCGGCCCTCCGCGGGCTCGACGATCGAGGCGCCCGCGAATGTCATCGCCGCGTTGTCCGTCACCCAGGTGCCGGTGCCCCCGCGACCACGTGGGCCGGTATCGGCGCGGCCGTTCACGGCGGGCCACATGCTGATCGACGCACCCTGCGTTTCGCCGACGCAATCGAATGAAGACGTGGTGGACCTGTTCGCCGGCCAGCCGCGTTTGCACGCGATCGCCGTCGTCGAGCAGGGCCTGCCCATCGGTATCGTCAATCGACGCACGTTCACCGAGCGAATGGCGCAGCCCTTCGCACGCGAGCTGTTCGGACGGAAGCCGTGTACCAGTTTCATGCATCCCGAACCACTGCTCTGCGACGAAGAGATGTCGCTGCAAAGCATGGCCGATATCCTGCGCGGCGAAGACCAACGCTACCTCAGTGACGGCTTCATCATCACCTCGCATGGTCGTTACCTCGGGCTCGGCACGGGCGAAGCACTGGTGCGCCGGGTGACCGAGATTCGGGTGGAAGCGGCACGCTATGCCAATCCGCTCACCTTCCTTCCGGGCAACCTGCCTGTCACCGAACACATCGTGCGCTTGCTGCAGACCGGTCGTCCGTTTGCCGCGGCGTACTTCGACCTCGACAACTTCAAGCCCTTCAACGACCAGTACGGCTACTTCCGCGGTGATGAAATGATCCGCCTGCTGGCCAGCACGCTTACCGGGGATCTGCGTCAGGACGCCGACTTCGTCGGTCATATCGGGGGCGACGACTTTCTCGTCATCTTCCAGGGCGACGACTGGGCTGCGCGCTGCGAAGGCATGCGGCTGCGTTTCAACGCGATGAGCGGGAACCTGTTCGACGAGATCGACCGTGCCCGCGGTGGCATCGACAGCGAGGATCGCCACGGGCACCAGCGCTTCTTCCCCATCACCACGGTGGCCGTCGGCGTGGCGTGCTTCGTCGATGCCTACCCGGTCGATCCGGAGACCGTGGCGAGCCTAGCCGCGTCGGCCAAGCGCGTGGCCAAGAACACAGGCAGCGGCCTGCATACGGTGACTTACGAAGCGCAACATCCGGCTGTCGTGTAACGATAAATTCAAGCCACTGAAATAAAAGCATAATCCGCAAAAAATAACGCTAAAGTTGCCGAATATGCGGCCGACAGGGAGGCATCCCCGCCCCCTGAGTACGTCATGCGATTTCCCCGAATCGAGTTGCCCGTGCTGACCCTGCGCGTTCGTTTACTGCTGCGCATGGGTGCCACTATCTTTCTTCTCCTCGCCCTCTGGATCGTCGGCGGCCTGCAACTACGCACCGCCGACCAGCGGCTGCAATCCGTGGTCGACGAAACCCTGGCCCCCGTCGCCAATGTCGGCCGCATCCAGAACGACTACAACGACCTCCTCGACGCACTCGTGCATGCCACCCTGACCCGCCTGCCGTCCTCGGTCGACGATGCCGTCACCGCCATCGGCAGCGATCGCCACGACATCGACAAGCAATGGAAGGCGCTTACCGCCAGCGGACTGGGCAAGGCGCAGAGCAAGGGCGTCGCCCTCGCCGCTGAACACCGCAAGGCGGCGGATAAAGCCGTGGACGACGTCATCGAGTTGCTCAAGGCCGAGCAATACGATCTCGCCCAGCTGCAGCTCTCGAACGATGTGCAGTCCGCCGTGGTGCCGCTGAAGAGCGACTTCGCCAATCTGTTCACGCTCGCGCTGGACGGCGGCAAGGCCGAAGCCGAAGCGCAACACGTCGACATTCGTCGTGGCGGCATCGCCTCGGCCATCCTGCTCGCTATCGCCTTGCTCCTGGCCAGTGTGGTCGACCTCACGATCATCCGCTCACTGGGTCGTCGCCTTCGCCAGGCCGCCGAGGTGGCGGCAAACATCGCGCGCGGGACGTTGGGTGCCCGCATCGACAGCGGAAGAAGCGACGAGATCGGCGCCCTGCTGACCTCCCTGGCTGCCATGGACGCGCAGCTCGGCAACGTCGTCGTGCAGGTGCGCGATCGCGCCGATCACGTGGCCCATGCTGCTAGCGGCATCGAACACGGCAACGATGCCCTGAACGACCGCACACGCACCCAATCGGAGCACCTGCGTGCCACCTCGGCCTCGATGGAGGACATGACGGGTGCTGTCGCCGGTGGCCTGAGCCATGCGAGCGCGGCCCACCGTGCCGTGGCGCAGACCCGTTTGATGACTGACGAAGGGCACCGCGTCGCCATGGACGCCATCGGCAACATGCGCGAGATCCGCCGTCACACCGAGCGTATGACCGAAGTGCTCGACACCGTCGACCAGTTCGCCTTCCAGACCAACCTGCTTGCCCTCAACGCGGCGGTCGAAGCCGCACGTGCCGGCGAGCATGGTCGTGGCTTCGCGGTCGTCGCCTCGGAAGTGCGCGAGCTGGCCAAACGTTGTGCGGCGGCGGCCAAGGACATCCGCGGCCTGATCGCCGATAGCGATGAAGCCGTGGAGGCGGGCGCCGCGTCCGTCGATCGCGCCGGTGTCGTGCTCACCGGTATCGGCGAGCAGGTGAATGAGTTGTCCGGTCTGGTCGGCTCGGTGATGGAGGCCACCCGTGGCCAGAGTGATGGCATCGCGCGCGTCAACGGCGCCATCCACGGCATCGACGAGACCACGCGGGAGAACGCCGTGCTGGTGGAACAGGCGGCCTCGGCCAGCCGTGCGATGCGCGAGAGCGCGGAAATCCTGCGACAGGAAATGGCGTATTTCGTGTTGGAGGGTGAGGCCGCCTGACGGGGCGGCTAGCCCGCCTCGCGCACGGCCTTGAGCGTCTTGTACAAGGTCGCGCGCGAGAGGCCGAGTAGCTGCGTGATGTAGGTCGCCGCATGGCGTACATCGAACAGGCCGCGTTCTTCGAGCAGGGTGACAAGCGCTTCGCGATCGACGACGCCCATGCTGGCGAGCGTCGTGCCGCGGTCGCCGAGGAACTGGCCGACGATATCGTTCACCTCCTCGCGCCAGTCGTTGCGGAACAACGCGGCGGGGCGCGGTGCGTTGTCGGCGAAACGCAGGAAGTCCTTCGACATCGCCTGCATCGCTTCGAACATGCTCACGTCGACATTGATGCAAAGCAGGCCGATAGGCTTGCGACGGCCATCGCGCAGGACGGCCGTGATGGACTTGAGCGAGCGGCCGTCCGCGTTAGTCTTCGGATAAGGGCCGATGACGGCATCGTCGAGCGAGCCCAGATCGTTCAGATCAGCCAGCGAGTCGTCACCGGCTTTCCGTGGCGAGAGGCGATTGGCGATATGCCGGATCGTGCCCGTACCGAGATCGTGGATCACGACCTCGGCATGCGGCTTGAATACGGTGGCAATCGCATCGGCGACGGGGAGGTAGGGGGCAAGGAGGTCGGCCATGAGCCGATCATCCCGGTCGAGATACGGATTGTCCAGAATGGACTTGTTGTCGGCGTGCCCTTGCAAGGGCACCGCGAGTCGAGCATCGTTCCGTCCGCGAGGTCGGTCAGGCCTTCGATAGGGGATGTCATGAGCAGGGACGGTGTTTCGAGATTCGACATGATGAAATGGGCGGCGTGGATGGTGGGCATCGTCGCGCTGTCCATTTGCGTCGCGGTCATTTTCCCTTTGCTCTTGCCCGTGGGCGGGAAGGGTGTGCACTTCCGTGTGGTGGCGACGCAGAGCCCGCCCTTTACACTCTCGGACGCCTTTGTCGTGGCGGGAACGTTCGTCGGCTTCGGGTGCGTGGGCTGGGCTGTTTCGAGACTGATCGATCGATGGGTAGATCGCAGGGGGCGATCACCGGGTGCCGGGATCAGGGTCCTGATAACCGTCGTCACCTCCGTTGCGGTGGTGCTGATATGCCACGCCATTCCGATCCACGTGTCTTACGCGTCCACCGTGGCAGTGGGATGCGCCATCATGATGACGACTATGATCGGGAAGGCACTCCGTCGCGATCGGATGAAAAGGCCAACGCAAGGCGAGTACGCCGCCCTCCTGGCTCTGGCGGAGGAGGTAGGCCCCGACGAAGAGCGCCAGCAGCTGCTTCTGGATATCGAGCACTGTTTCGTCGAGAGCGCTAACCCGGACGGCTCGATCCTGCGATTCCACATCGATGGCTACCAACGCCCTCCGCACCATGGGCAAGAGACGTTTCGCGGAAAGGATCGGTTTCCTGTGGAAGGCCTGGTGAGAGATGCGGACGGCGCGGCGATGGACGTGGCGCTGTTCGTTGTCCATGGACGCGTCTACGAGCTGGAACTGATCAAGCACACGGTCGGTGACGTCATAGCACCCGATTGGACGACCTTTCAGGTCAAGTGATCACCTCGCGTAATCCAGACTCGGATACCACTTCGCTCTCCGCCCTTCCGGTGTGGAATCCAGTACGGTCCACAATGGCATCAGGTCCGGAGCACCCCGCGGATCCTGTCCCGGATCCGCCGACTCGCCGCCCATTTCGCCTGCCCAGAACAACCGGATCGTTCCGTCGCGGCGCGTAAACACGTTGAACGCCGGAATGTCGCTGCCGTCGTCGGCAATGGCGTGGTAATCGCGGCTGAAGTTCCCGTTGAGATCCGTGTAGAGCGAGAGGTGTTGCCAGCCGCGCTCCTTCTTGAAGGCCAGCAGCTTCGCCAGCGGCGAACGCGCCACCACGGCGAGGGCCACGTTCTGTTCGATATCGCGCGCCTCACCGTCCCATGCGCTGAGCAACGAGGTGCACATCGGGCAGGGACGTTCGCGCTGCGGCCCAAACATGTAGCTGTAGACGACCAAGGTCTGCTTGTCGCCGAAAAGGCCGGCGAGATCGACCGAGCCGTTGACGCCTTCGAAGCGGTAATCGCCACGCACTTCGCCGCCCGGTGGCAGCGCACGGCGCAACGCGGCGACACGCTCGATATGCCGGCGCAGCTCGATCTCCTCGGCGAGTAGCGCGTTGCGTGCGCAGCGGTACTCGGCGCTCTCGTTCGGCATGCGGACGGGGTTACGGCTCGCCAGTTCGCTGGCGGGGGTAAGCGGTTGGCTGCTCATGCATGCTCTCCTGGATCAGTCGCGGTCGGGTGCGCCGAGAGGAAACAACGAACGGTAGGGGCGAGCCTCGTCGACGGCGCGGGCGAACGAGGGGCGCGCAAGCAGGCGTCGCCGGTACGCGTGCACATGGGTGAACGTATCGGGGATCGGGTGGGTCCAGTCGGCGTAGAACAGGAACGGGGCGGCGCCACAATCGGCCAGGCTGAAGTCCTCGCCGGCGGCCCATTCGCGGTCCGCCATGACCTTGTCCAGCCACGCGTACGCCGTATCGAGCATCTGCCGGCACTCGGTCACGCCGCAGGGGTCGCGTTGCCCGCCTGGCCGGATGACATCGAAGACGATCCGTTGCTGGGGCGTCGAGATGTAGTTGTCGAAGAAACGGTCCATGGCGCGTACCTCCAGCGCTGCCTTGCGGTCGTCCGGCAGCATGGGGGCGGGGCCCGGGTGGTAGAGGCCGAGATACTCGATGATGGTGCTGGCCTCGGTAATCGTACGCCCGCCGTCGACCAGGATGGGAAACCGTCGCAGCGGCCAGAGATCGGCGAACTCGACGTAATTTTCCGGCTGCTCCGGCGAAAGCATCTTCCACTCGAAGGGCGTGCCGTTTTCGTAGAGGGCCATGAGGGCCTTCTGGCAGTACGACGAGAACGGATGGGCATAGAACTTCAATGGCATCGCATGCACCTCGATCGGTAACGTGAAGACGGGCTTCTTCTTGACGTCGAACGGGAAGCGGGCATTTCGACACGCGGCGGACGCCGCCGCTGGATCGGTCTTGCTATCCTCCATCAACGAGGAGGATCACGGATGAAAGTCGCCATCGTAGGCTACGGAACGGCGGGACAGGCAAGTGCCATCCTGCTATCTGCACAGGGACACGACGTTACCGTTTTCGAGAAAAGCCCGACGCTGGGCCCGGTCGGAGCGGGTTTCCTGTTGCAACCCACCGGCATCGCCGTGCTGGAGCGTCTTGGCCTTGCCGGGCGCGCCCTGGCCCTGGGCCAACGGATCGACGAGCTGCACGGCGCGACACCCCGTGGCCGACCCGTCATGGCCATGCGTTACGGCGACCGCCGCGCCGATTGCTTCGGGCTGGGCATGACCCGTGGCGCCCTGTTCGAGCTGCTGCGCGAGGCGCACCACGACGCTGCGCAGGTCCGCACGGGCGTGTACATCGCCGGTTACGACGCGGCGACCCGCTCGGTCGTCGACCACGACGGCACGTCGCATGGTCCGTTCGACCTGACCATCGCCGCCGACGGCGCGCACTCGGTGTTGCGCTCCCGCTGCGAGAACCAGGTCAGCCGGGAAAAACTCTACCCCTGGGGCGCGGTGTGGTGCCTGCTGCGCATCGACGACTGGGCCGCGCCCACGCATCTGCTGCAGCGTTACGCGGGCACGCGGGCCATGATCGGCATGCTGCCGGTCGGCACCCGGCCCGGCCACGAAGGCCGCTGGGTGACGTTCTACTTCAGCCTGCCGGGCGAAGCAGTCGAGACCTTCGACGACTGCGCCGTTGCGGCGATCAAGACGACGGTGGCGGGCATCTGGCCGGAGCTGGCCCCGCACATCGCCCATCTCGAACATTCCGAGCAGCTCAATCGCGCACGTTATCGCGACGTCGTGCTGCGCCAGCCGCATCACGATCGACTCGTCGTGATCGGTGACGCGGCCCACGCCATGAGCCCTCAGCTGGGGCAGGGCGTGAACATGGCCCTGCTCGACGCTGCTGCGCTCGCCGATGCCCTGGACGAGCACGACGCACTCGACGACGCCCTCGCGGCGTACCGGCGCGAACGGCACAACCATGTGCGCATCTACCAGCGCATGAGCCGTTGGCTGACGCCCCTGTTCCAGTCAGATCGCAGCCTGCTCGGCTGGTGTCGCGATGTGTTCTTCGGGCCGCTGGGCAAAGTACCCGGCGCGCGTGGACCGATGCTGAGCATCCTCACCGGCGAAGCGGGCCACCGGCGCAAGCCGCAAGGCGAAGACGTGCAAGCGGAGGAGCTGCCCGCTCCGTAGGATGCGCAAACGCCATACTCGCGCGTGCGGCGGCTCCCGGTTTACGCTCTACGCGAAGGGGAACATCGGAGATCCGGATGAAACGCGTTGCCGCTGCCGTCGTACTGTTCGTGTCGCTCTCCACGGCGTCGTTCGCCGCCAATCCCATTCCGGTCTGGGGCGCGAAGACCTCCAGTCCCGCGGACACCCGCCCGGGCGACCTGAAGCCCGGACAGTGGATATGGGGTGGTCGCGGCGCCTCACCCGGCCCGATGGCGGTGATCGTCAGCATCACCGAGCAGCGCGCCTATGCGTATCGCAACGGCATCCTCATCGGGGTGACCACGGTCAGCACGGGGAAGAAGGGCCATGAGACCCCGACCGGTGTGTTCACCATCCTGCAAAAGGACAAGGACCACCACTCCAAGAAGTACGACGATGCGCCGATGCCCTATCAGGAGCGCCTGACCTGGGATGGCGTGGCCCTGCATGCGGGCGGCCTGCCGGGCTATCCGGAATCGCACGGCTGCGTGCACATGCCGACCGAGTTCGCACGGCTGCTGTTCGATGCGACGAACATGGGCATGACCGTGGTCGTCGCCGAAGAAGGGACGGCGCCGGTCACCGTCGTCCATCCCAGCGCCGTTATCCCGATCGATCCGCGCAACGGCAGCGATCTGCCGCTTGCGCCGCTGGCCGATGGCGTTCCCTATCGCTGGAACCCGGACGCTTCACCCACCGGGCCCATCTCGATGGTGCTCAGCGTCGCCGATAGCCGCGTGATCGTGTTCCGCAACGGCATCGAAATCGGTCGCAGTCGTGTAGAAGTCAAGGACCCGCTGGTCGGCACGCACGCCTTCATCGTCGCTTCCGGATACATGCCCGACGCGCCGCAACGCGCCGGTCTGCAAATGCCGAACTGGATCACCATCGGCATCCCCGGGCACGGCGACGAGGCCGGGAAAGTCGTGGACGAAGCCCTGGTCGACCGCGTCTCGGTGCCGCGCGAGTTCATGGAAAAGATCGTGCCGTTGCTGGCGCCGGGTTCGGTGCTGTTGGCGACCGACGAAAGCGTGCAACCGGAGACCACGGGCGGCAAGGTGCAGGTGATCGATTCGAATCCGCCCGGGGTTTGAATCAGCCGTCTGTCGAGAACGCCAGGTCCCGTTGGGCTTCCAGGGAAGCAAGGCGTTCGCTGAGCTGTTTGTGCATCACCGTATACGCGTCGGAACCCAGGGCGAGGCGCTTAGGCGCCGGATCCTGGTCGACGGACGCGATCATGCACGCGACCATCTTCGCGGGATCACCGATCGCCACTGCGGTGCCCTCTTCGAGCATGCGATTGACGTGGCGCGACGGCGAAGCATCGTAGGCATCGATCTTCGGTCCGACGCGCGAGCTCACATAGCGAAAGTTGGTCCTCGCGCCGCCCGGCTCGACCAGCGTGCAACCAATGCCGAACACGGCGACTTCCTGCGCCACGGCATCGACGAAACCTTCGATGCCCCACTTGCCTGCGTGATACATCGAGCCGCCCGGGAACGCCGCCTGGCCTCCGACGGTGGACAGCTGGAGAATGCGCCCGCCGTGCTGCCTGCGCAGGTGCGGAAGCGCGCTGCGAATCAGCTGGATCGAGCCGGTGAGGTTGGTCTGCAATTGGTGGATGACCTGGTCATCGGTGGCTTCTTCCGCCGCGCCGAGCAGACCGTAGCCGGCGTTACTGACGACGACGTCGATGCGTCCCAGCGCGGCGAACGCGGCATCCACAACGGGCCGGATGGCTGCGAAGTCGGTGAGGTCGAGACGGTGGACCGACAGGTGGTCGCCATGCCGCGCTTTCAGCTCGGTCATGCTGGCGGGGTCGCGCACGGTGCAGGCGATCCGGTCGCCTTGCGCCAGAAGCTGTTCGGTCATGAGGCGGCCGAAGCCGCTGTTGGCGCCGGTGATAAGCCAGTTGCGCTGGGGCATGGTGGAGGTCTCGGTGAGGTAGGTGACCAGACTAATCCGACATTCGAAGACGATGAATGCTTGTCGGTCCATCATTCATGCGTGAAAATCCAGGCGTGACCATCGACCCTCTCTCCGATTTCCTCCAGTTGCTTGACGCTCGCGCTGTCGTCGCTGGCGGCCTGGTGGCGGGCGGCGATTGGGCCGTGGCCTTTCCCGGTGCCGAACAGATCAAGTTCTGGGGCGTCGTGCGTGGCAGCTGTTGGCATGTCAGCGATGAGGACACCGCGCCGTTTCGTCTCGTGCAGGGCGACGTGCTGTTACGTATCGCGCCGCGACCCGCGCGCCTGTGCAGCGACGTCGATGTTCCACCTGTCTGGCTCGCTGACGTCCGTGCCGCCAACAGCGATGCAGTGACCCACGTCGGCGAGGGCGACGACTTCTTCCTCATTGGTGGCATGGTCGAACTGGGTCAGGAGAGCGAACGGCTGTTGCGTGACGTGCTGCCCCCTTTCGTGCATGTGCGTGGTGACTCACCGGAGGCAGAACCGATCCGCTGGCTGCTCGGGCAGTTGCTCCAGGAGCGGGAAAACCAACGGCCAGGGCAGTCGGCGGCCTCCGCGCAACTGATCCAGCTGATGTTCGTGCACGTATTGCGCGTATACATGGCGAGCGCCGAAGGCATGCCGGCGGGCTGGTTGCGCGCGTTGAACGATGCGCGACTGGCACCGGTGCTGCGGATGATGCACGCCGATCCCGCGCGTGCGTGGACGCTCAACGAACTGGCATCGGCCTCGTCCATGTCGCGGGCGGGCTTCGCCGCTTATTTCAGCAAGGTCGCGGGCATTGCGCCGATGCGCTACCTCACCGAGTGGCGCATGCGCCTGGCCCAGCGCACGTTGGCCGAAGGTCGCGTTCCTCTGGCGAGACTGGCCGAGTCCCTGGGCTATGCCTCCGAAAGTGCCTTCAGCCACGCGTTCAAGCGGGTGACCGGTCGTTCGCCGACAATGCGTCGGCGTGGCGGTGCCGACGCACCGACTTAGTGATCGAAGCCGTTCTCACCGATCGCTTCCACCAGATAAGTCACCAGTGAGGCGATGCGCGCGGAGATCGCCGTGTTGCGGTAGTAAACGGCATTGATCGGCTGACGGAACTCGACTGTGTGGCGGGGCAGTACCTGCACCAGTCGCCCTGTCTCGCGATCCTCGCGCGTCATGAAGTCGGACAGGCAAACGATGCCGTTACCTTCCAACGCCAGTTGACGCAGCGTTTCACCGCTGGAGGCGCCGATCGTCGGCTTGATATGCACGGGCTGCTTCTTCTCGTCGATCAGCGGCCAGTCGTTGAGCGTATCGGGCTCGGTGAAACCGAGCAGCGAATGCTTCGACAGCTCGGCCACTTTGCGAGGCGTGCCGCGTGCTTCCAGGTAAGCGGGACTGGCAAGGCAGCGGAGGCGACTGCTGCCGATCGGACGCGCGTGGAGCGTGGAATCCTTGAGCCGGCCGATGCGTAGCGCGACATCCGTTCGCCGTTCGAGCAGGTCGATGTAACCCTCGCTGCTGTGTAGCTCGAGGTCCACGTCGGGAAAGCGTTCGCGGTAGCCGGCGATCAGGGGGACGACTACGTGCAACATGAAGGGTGATGCGGCGTCGACGCGAAGGCGACCGGCGGGCCGGCTGCGCCGCGTGGCCATCTGCTCCTCGGCGTTCTCGACGGCGGCGACGATATCGCGCGCACGTTCGAGGAAGGCCTCGCCCTCATCCGTCAGCTCGATGCGCCGGGTGGTGCGGCGGAGGAGGGTGGTCTGCAGCTTCTCTTCCAGCCGGCCTAGCGTGCGGCTCGCCGCGGACACGGTCTGGTCCAGTTGCTGCGCCGCCTTGGTGATCGACCCGGTATCGACGACGGCGATGAAGTTCTGGATTTCGTCGAGGGTGATGTTCATCACCCAAGAGTAAAGCATCGCCGCTGAAGCGGCTCCCACAGTAAAGCCAGCTCTCACTGTGAATGTGGGAGCCGCTTCAGCGGCGATAGGGTCCTAGCCCCAGTCCCCCACGGGAACCGTCCCTCACCGCGACCGACACCCCGCCAACATCGGCTTCTCCTGATCCACCCGAACATCGTAAAGATCCGCACTACTCCCCTTCGTCCACCACACGATCGACCCTGCGGCATAACGCACGCCATCGGCGGATAGCGTGTTCACCAGTAACGTCGGCTTGCCGGCAATCGGCATCAGGGCGAAGCTCTGCCCGTTGTCGCCGTTCCAGTAGGTCACGGTGAACGGCTTGCCGGCGGGACAACGATACGTCGCCACGACAGGCGGTCCGAACTTCACGTGTGGAACGGTGAACGAATCCGAGGCGGCACCTGTCGCGACGAGCAGGAAGGCGGCGGACAAGAGGGCTTTCATGGCAGGGCGAGCTCCGTGGCAGCCTGCAGCAGGGGTTCGCCGGATACGCGCAGTACACCGGTATAGGGCGCCTCCATTTCCATGATCAGGAAGATCGAGCCGGAAAACGCCAGCGCAGCGCAGAAAAGCACGAGGCGAACGGACGCGTTGTGCATGGCGAACGTACCCATCCCGATGAAGATCAGCACGATCCACGCCGTGACCACGATAAGCAGGAAGGTGGGCTCCGACGATCGCTCGTGCTCGGAGGTCAGGATGCGTTCCTTGCCGAGATCGGCGGTGATGTCGAGGGCGCGCCGCTGGAACCACCACTTCGCCTCCGTGTCCGGGTTCAGGGTGAGGATCGAGGCCTGCAACTGAGTGATCAGGCTCAAGCTCGTATGCGGCAGGCGGAACACCACCTTCTCCATCTCTCCGCTTGGGGAGACACGTTCCGTGGCATGGGCGAGGAAGGCGCGCACGTCCGTACGAATCTGCGCCGTCTCCGGGCCGTAGCCGGACAGCGCGCGATCGAGCAGGAGGATCGAGGTGGAGACGCCGACGATGTCGTCATTGGCGCGGTCGAATGTCGCCCGCGCCGAGGTGACCATGAAACCCAGCACCAGGGCCGCGAGCGTCGCCATCATACTGATGCCGAACTGCGCCGCCTTCTGCGCCTCGTAAACGAGGTGGTCCTCCGGCATGCGTCGGGATATCCAGCCACCCAGGTAAAGGCTGCCACAGGCAAGCACGAGCACGACCAGCGAGACGACGATCGCATACATCGGTGGTGTTCCCCCTGAAACGCCGACGGATCGCCGTGCATCTCATGGTGGCCGGCGGCCGTACGGATGCCTTTCGAAATCCCACGGTTTTTTCGGAAACGAAAGGCGGCTCGTCAGGACGCGGCGGCCGATGCCTGCTGTTCCACGTGTTCTGGGGCAGAGCGCACGCTGAGCGTGTACCAGTGTTCCTTGCCCTTGGCGTCGTGATACTTGCGCAGCACGGGCTCGAGGTCGTTTTCTTCGCACCAGGTGACGAAAGGCTTCCACGCCGCGTTGTACGGATGCGCGGGATTGCGGATGTCGTAGTCCGGTGCCCAGCGGAAGGTCTGCAGGATCAACGCCACCGTGGTGTTCTGGCCGGCGCCCAACTGTACTGGCGTCACCTCGGCGCCGGCGAGGATGCGCGTGGTGAACTGCGTCTTCGCCATGTCGAGGAATTCCTGCACGAGGCGCAGGTCCTTTTCTGCACACGGGCCCTGCAGGTTCGCCTGTTGCTCGAGATCGCGCAGGCAGTCAGCCTTGGCGCACCTCTCGGTGATTCGAAGCATCGCACCCAACGTCGTTGCAGCCATGGTCGCGGTCTCCTGAAGCGGATGCCCTGATTATAGGACGGACGTCATTGGTGTGAACGGCATGCCGCGTCGCATCATTCCGTCGCGGGCGATGCGGTTGCCGGGGTGTCACCCCAGCCGCCGCCCAGGGCGCGAATCAAGTTGACGGTCGAGGTAGCCTGGACGCCACACAACCTGACGGCGGTCAGGCGCGCCTGGAGCACCACACGCTCCGTATCGATGACGTTGAGATAGGCCACGGAGCCATCCTCGTACTGCACCTTAGACAGCTCGGCGGCGCGCGACGAAGCGGCCACCTCGTCACCCTGTACGCGCGTCTGGTTCTCGAGAATGCGCAGGTTGGCCAGGTTGTCTTCGACTTCCTGGAAAGCCACGAGGACTTGCTGGCGATACTTCGCCACGTTCTCCTCGTAGCGCGCCTTGGCGTTGGCCAGGTTGCCCTTGCGCACGCCGCCGTCGAAGATCGGCAGGGTCGCCGCCGTGCCGACCAGCGGACCGAGCAGGAAGCTACGGCTCGACCACTTGAACAAGTCGCTGAAGGCGGACGACTCGTAACCACCGGTACCGGTGAGCACGATCGACGGAAAGTACGCCGCGCGCGCGATACCGATGCGTGCATTCTCGGCGGCCATGGCGCGTTCGGCGGCAGCGATATCGGGCCGGCGCTCCAACAGCGAGGAAGGCATGCCCGGTGGAATGTGGATCACCACCGGGTCGAGCGGGCGTGGCGCCACCGAGAACTCCGATGGCGCTTTGCCTAGCAGGACGGCCAGGGCATGTTCGGACGCGGCACGCTGGCGCTCCACGGTCATCGCATCCGACGTGGCCGAGGCCAGCTCCGCCTTAGCCTGGGCCAGTTCGAGATCGCTCACTTCACCGGCGTCCGCGCGGTGCTGCACGAAGGTCAAGGCTTCGGTACGCAGCTCGACGGCGCGGTGGTAGACGGCGAGCTCGGCATCGAGCTCGCGAAAATTGAAATAGTTCTGCGCGACATCGGCCTGCAAGGCCAGCTGCACGGAGCGGAACAAGGCTTCGCTCTGCTGCGTATCCGCATGGGCCGCGTGGACCGACGAGGCGACACGTCCGAACAGGTCCACCTCGTAGGAGATATTGGCCTGCGCCCGCCACACCGTCTGCGCGTCGGGGCGTGGGCCACCGGGAGGCACGCCGAGCGAGTCGGCGGAATTCTGCTGGCGCGAAGGACCGAAACCGGCGGACAGGTTCGGGAAGCGTGCGGCACCGGTGACACCTTCGATCGCACGCGCCTCCTGCACACGCGCCGCGGCCGCGGCAAGGTTCTGGTTGGCCGCCAGTGCCTGGTTCTCCAGGTCATCCAGCTGGCTGTCCTTGAACACCTTCCACCACTCCCCGCGCGCCGCATCCTCGGCGGGCACGGCGGGCTGCCAGGTCCCTGCCTCGGCGGGACTCAGCGTTTCTTTGAAGGCGGCTGATTCCGCGGCGGGCGGTACGTTGTACTTGGGCGCAAGCGAGCACCCGCTCACACCGACGACCAACAGGCTGCAATAAACCCACCCTGGCATGGTTTTCATGTCGGACTCCCCGGGCCGGCGTCTTCGATGCCGATGACGCGCCCGTTCTTGCCATGCTTGTCTTCGAGACGATGACCGCCCGAGAGATGGCGCAGGATCACGTAGAACACCGGCGTCAGCATCAGGCCGAACAACGTCACGCCGAGCATGCCGAAGAACACGGCGATACCCATGGCATGACGCATCTCCGAGCCCGCACCCGACGACAGCACCAGTGGCAGCACGCCCATGATGAAAGCGATGGACGTCATCAGGATCGGGCGTAGACGCAGGCGACTCGCCTCGATGGCGGCATCGACGATCGATCGGCCCTGTATTTCCAGCTCGCGGGCAAACTCCACGATCAGGATCGCATTCTTCGACGCCAGGCCAACCAGCACCATCAGGCCTACCTGGGTAAAGATGTTGTTGTCGCCGCTATCCAGCCACACACCGATGAGCGCGCAGAGCAGGCTCATGGGTACGATCAGGATCACCGCCAGCGGCAGCGTCAGACTCTCGTAGAGCGCGGCCAGCGTGAGGTAGACCAGTAACAGGCTCACTGGGAAAACCACCAACGACGCATTGCCGGCGATGATCTGCTGGTAGGTGAGGTCCGTCCACTCAAGCTTGAAGCCACGCGGCAGCGTCTCGGCAGCGACGCGCTCGACGGCGGCCTGGGCCTGACCCGACGAGAATCCCGGAGCAGGGCCGCCATTGATATCGGCCGCCGTGTAGCCGTTGTAACGCACCACGGACTCGGGGCCGAACGTCGTCGAGACCTTGACCAGCGACGCCAGCGGAATCATCTGGCCATCCGCGTTGCGTGTCTTCAGCAGACCGATATCGTCGGGATGGGCACGGAACGGTGCATCGGCCTGCACACGCACCTGGAACACACGACCGAAACGGTTGAAGTCGTTGACGTACTGCGAGCCGAGGAAGACCTGCATGGTGTTGAAGACGTCGGTCACTGCGACGCCGAGTTGCTTGGCGTTATCGCGATCCAGGTCCACCTTCAGCTGCGGCACGTCGATCTGGTAATTGGTGAAGGTGGGCCCGAGCTCCGGCGCCTTCGCCGCCTTCGCCAGGAAGGCCTTCACCGCATCGTTGAGCGCTGTATAGCCTTGCGCGCCACGATCCTCGATCTGGAACTTGAAGCCGCCCAGCGTGCCGAGACCGAGCACGGGCGGCGGTGGGAACACCGCGATGTACGCGCCCTTGATGGCGGCGTACTTCTGGTTCAAGGCCATGGCGATGGCCCCCGCGGATTCACCGGAACCATGGCGATCGGCAAAGGGCTTCAGGGCGAGGAACATCACCACCGAGCTGGACGAGTTCACGAAACCGTTGATCGACAAGCCGGGATGCTGGACCGCGTGGTCCACGCCGGGCTGCTTCATGCCGATCTCGCCCATCTGGCGAGTGATCGCTTCGGAACGATCCAGCGAGGCACCGTTGGGCAGCTGCGCGATGGCGATGACGTATTCCTTGTCCTGTGCCGGCACGAAGCCGCCGGGCACGATGCGACCCATCAACACCGCGCCACCGAGCAGCACCACGTAAAGAATGAGCATGCTGCCCTTGTGCGCGATAACCCGGGTTACGCCGTGACCGTAACCCTCCGACGCGCGGTGGAAGCCCTTGTTGAACACGCGGAAGAAGCCGCCCAGCCCGCGATCCATCACGCGAGCCAGCCAGTCCTTCGGCTCGTCGTGACCTTTCAGCAGCAGGGCCGCCAGCGCCGGCGAAAGCGTCAGCGAATTGAATGCCGAGATCACCGTCGAGATCGCGATGGTCATCGCGAACTGCTTGTAGAACTGACCGGTGAGGCCGGACATGAAGGCCAGTGGCACGAACACGGCGACCAGGGTGAGGGCGATCGCGATGATCGGTCCACTCACCTCGCTCATCGCCTGGTAGGTCGCCTCGCGTGCCGACAAGCCGGACTCGATGTTTCGTTCGACGTTCTCCACCACGACGATCGCATCGTCGACCACGATACCGATCGCCAGCACCATGCCGAACAGGGACAAGGCGTTGATCGAGTAACCCAATAACAACAGCAGCGAAAACGTGCCGACGATCGAGACAGGTACGGCGAGCAGGGGAATGAGCGACGCACGCCATGTTTGCAGGAACAGGATCACCACCAGCACGACAAGGCAGATCGCTTCGATCAGCGTGTGGATCACCGCCTCGATACTGGAACGGACGAAGGTGGTCGGATCGTAGACGATGCTGTGCTCGACGCCCGGCGGCATGTCCTTCTGCAGGTCCTTCATCGCCGCGCGCACGTCCTCGGACAACTGCAGCGAGTTCGCGCCGGGCAGCTGGAAGATCCACATCGCCACGGCTTGCTTGTTGTCGAGCAGGGCGCGCGAGCCGAACTCCGCCGCGCCGAGCTCCACGCGCGCCACATCGCGTATATGGGTCAGCGCACCGTTTGCACTCTTGAGCACGATGTCACCGAACTCCTGCTCGGTCTGCAGGCGTCCCTTGGCGTTGATGCTCAGTTGCAGCGGTACGGCACCGACCATGGGCGATCCACCGATGACACCGGCGGCGACCTGCACGTTCTGTTCCCGAATCGCGGCGACGACGTCGGAGGCGGTGAGACTTCGTTCGGCGAGCTTCTTCGGGTCCAGCCAGATGCGCATGGCGTAGTCGCCCGATCCCTTGAGCACCACCTGGCCGATACCGCTCAGACGCTCCAGGCGCTCCTTTACGTTGATCAGGGCGTAGTTGCGCAGGTAGGTCTGGTCGTAGCGCGCGTCGGGCGAGATCAGATGCACCACGAGGGTCAGCGTGGGCGAGGACTTGATCGTGGTCACGCCGAGCAGCTGCACATCCGGCGGCAGGCGCGGGAGCGCCTGCGACACGCGGTTCTGCACCAGCTGCTGGGCCTTGTCCGGATCGATGCCGAGGCGGAAGGTGACCGTCAGCGCCATGTTGCCGTCGCTGCTGGCCTGGGACTGCATGTAGAGCATGCCCTCCACGCCGTTGATCTGTTCTTCCAGCGGCGCGGCGACGGTATCGGCGATGACCTTGGGGTTGGCGCCTGGGTACGACGCGTAAACGACGACCGACGGCGGCACCACTTCCGGATACTCGGAAATCGGCAGCTGGAACATGGCGATCACGCCGGCCAGGAGGATCAGCGTCGATAGCACCCCGGCAAAGATGGGCCGGTCGATGAAGAAGCGGGAGATATTCATCAGGGGCTACTCGCCACGGTGTCCTCGCCGGCCATCGGGACGACCTTGGCGTGTACCGGGTCACCCGGATGCACGCGCTGGAGGCCGTTCACCACGATGCGCTCGCCGGGCTTGAGCCCGGAATCGACCACGCGTAATCCATCGACCATCAGCCCGGGAAAGACCTCGCGGTACTGCGCATGGTCCTTGTCGTCGAGCACCAGGACGTACTTCTTCGCCTGGTCCGTGGAGATTGCCCGGTCGTCGATCAGGACGGCCGGATGCGCCGTGCCGCCGCCCACGGCGACGCGGGCGAACATGCCGGGTAGCAGCACGCCATCGGCGTTGTCGAAGGAGGCGCGTACGCGGATCGTGCCGGTGGTGCTGTTGAGCTGGTTGTCGACCGAGGCGATCTTGCCTGTACGCGAGAACCCGGCTTCGTTGGCGAGGCCGAGTCTCACGGCAACGTCGTGATTCGCAGCCTGGCTCAGGTACTTGAGGTAGGTCTGTTCGTCTACGTCGAAGCCGGCGTAGATGGGATTCATCGAAACGAGGGTGGTCAGTGCCGGCGAGCTGAAGCCTGCCGCGACGATGTTGCCGACGGTCTGCTCGGCACGCGACATGCGTCCGTCGACCGGTGCGACGATCTTCGTGTAGCCGAGATTGACCCTGGCGTCCTCGAGCGCGGCCTCGGCGGCCTTGACGTCCGCGGTCGCCACCAGGGCGGCGTTGGAACGGTCGTCGAAGTCGCGGCGGGAGATCGCGTTGCCCTGCAGGAGTTTCTGCGCGCGTTGGGAATCGGCCGAGGTGAACTTCTCATGCGCGTGTGCGGCGGCGAGCTGCGCGGCGGCGCGGTCCACGGCTGCTGCATAGGTACGTGGGTCGATCAGGAAGAGCGGGTCGCCCTTTTTCACCATCTGGCCGTCCTTGAAATAGACGGCCATGATCGTGCCCGGCACCTGGGCGCGAATGTCCACATGATCGATCGCCTGTAGGCGGCCGGAGTAGCTCTGCCAGTCGGTGACCGGCTTGTAGACCACCGTGGCCACGTCGACCTCGGCCGGGCCCGCCGCGGGCGCGGCACCGTGTCCGCTGCAGGCGGCCAGGAGCAGGGCGCAGGCCACCGGATAGATCAGTCGTATGCCAGGCATGTTGCTTTTCCCCCACTGCGGGCCGTGGCGAGGATGCAACGGCAGCCTGAGTGTCAGATGCGGGCAGGGGCCCGGATAGCAGGGTTCGACGCGTTTTTGGCGGATGGTGCTGTAGCGCGATTCAGGCGGCGCTGAGGCTGTCGTTCTCGAAGTCGGCCATCACGCGGTTGCGGCCGGCGCGCTTGGCTCGGTAGAGGGCGGCATCGGATTCCCGGAACAGGCGCGAGAGCTGGTAACCGCAACGATCCGTCGACGCGACGCCGACGCTTACCGATAGCGAAATCACCCGCCCGTTGTCTTCGACCGGCGCTGACTCAATAGCGATGCGGAGTCGCTGTGCTGTTGCCATCGCCTGGCTGCTCGTGCAGCCCACGAGCAGGATGCCGAACTCCTCACCACCAAGGCGGGCGAAGAGATCGATCGGCCGGAGATCTTCCTGTAAGACCGCAACCGTGTGCTGGAGAACGATGTCGCCCATGGCGTGGCCGTGGGTGTCGTTGACCTGCTTGAAATGATCGATGTCGATGGAGACAAGGCATGCGCTACCGAGCTTCTTTTCCTGGATGCGCAGGATCCGCTCGGCCTCGCTCATGAAATGCTGGTGGTTGAGGATGCCCGTGAGACCATCGAGCGTGGACATGCGTTTGAAGCGGAGCTGGGAGCGCTTCACGCGGAACAGCAGGAGGGCGATGGATGCCACGACGACCAGGAGGAGCGTGATGTACAGCCGGCCGGTAGCTACGGTATTGGCGTCCAGCGACTGCTGCAAAAGCAGAATGCGATTCTGCTTGCTCAAGCCGTCTGTCGATAACGTTTCTACCATTTGGTGTTGCTGGCTTACTTGGTAGGCGAGGCTTCTAACCCCCAGATCGTTGAGATAGCCCTTGTCCTGGACCACGAACTTCTCGTAGTAGGCGAGGGCGCCAGCTGCATTTCCCTTGCGTTTCTCGACTCGGTAGAGGACTTCGTAGGCTTCCCTCACCCAGTCGCTGATAGCATCCGGGCTATTCATGGAAATGACGGCCAGAGCCGCTGTCCTGGCTTCATCGTCGCGACCCAGCTTCAGGTACGCCTCGGCCCATTGAAGTTGCGCCAGTTCCTCATGGGGGAAGTACTTGTTGATGCGAACGCTGGCGCCGATGCGCTCGAGGAGCGCAAGCACTTTCAATGGCTGATTTTCGTCGAGGTACACGCTCCCCGTGAGAAGGAGCGCACTATTGGCGACCACTTTCTCCCGAGCGGCAACGCACGCGTCGACCGCTCGCTTCAGCTCGGGACTGGATGAGGTCAGGCGCTTTCCGCCGTAGAGCGCCACCGCTTTCTGCCAAGCCGCTTGGCACCCGCTTTCGCCCGCAGGGACCGTGCTCTCAGCCATGTCGGCATACTTGATCGCAAGGTCGGACTGGCCCGCAAACGTCATCATCTGCGATAAATTCGAGATGAGCATGGACCTCGCCAGCGGGTCCGATACTGTAGGCAGCGTAGTCGCAAGGCGATTAGCCAAGGCAAACGCTTCTTCGTAGCGTCGATTGAACGCCAGGTTGCTCAGCAGGAGCGCCGACGCCTTTGTTACGAGCGTGGCATCGCCGGAATGCTCGATAACGTCCGTGAGCTGCGCCTCGGATCTCGTATACGAGCCTTCGAACAACGATTCCCATGCATCGAGATAGCGTAAATGCCACTCCTCAGCTTTGGTCAGGTTGCTTGTCTCACGGCGGATCTCGGCGAGGCGCTGGACGAACTGAGGGTGGTCTTTGGTCCGCAGGTTCTCGGTGTCGGCGAGGAATTGTGCCTGGTCGTCGCCCGCCATGACGTAGGGCGACTGCGCGAGCACGCAAAAGGCCAGGGCCACCGTGGCGACCCATGACCTCGTCCGGCTCGGCAGTTCTGCCATCCTTACTTGGTCGGCTGGTCAGCCGGCGACTTTCCGCTGTCGGATTTCGAGGGCGCGTCCGATGTGTCGCTCTCTTCCTGATCCGGCTTGTCTTCGTCATAGCCCGGGGTCTGGCTCGCCTGGGGCTGCTGGTTGGTGTTCTGGCCAAACTCGGCAGCCAACACTGTGCTGTCACCCAGCGATACGGCGGTCCTCAGGACGTCGGACGCTTTCGCATCCTGAAGGACGCGAGTCAGTTCGTCCGAAGAAGCGTGGCGCAGCGATGCGTCGCGGCCGATAGCTTCGAGTAATTCAATCGTGTCTGACATGTGGTCCCCTGTTTGCGTGGTTGCATGAAGCATGATGACGGCAGCTTGTCGGATTTCTTGAGACGTCCAAGGCAGCACCTCGGCCGCCCGGTGCAACCCAGACGGGGCGATGTGTCCGCTTGTCGATATCCGGCCTGCGCGTGGCAGTATGCCGTTAAACCGGGCCTTAGGCAGCGGGCCCGAAGAAGAACTGCGAGACCTGTGGCACGTGCATGAGCTTATATCCAAGCTCAACCCCCAACCGGGAGCTATCGCCCGTGGCGACAGCGGCGGTCAGGGCTGCTGAGGCGTGCACGCGTTCAAGGGCCACGCTGAGATCGTGCTGCGAGGCATGACGAAGCGACGCATCGCGTCCGATGGTTTCCAGTATTTCGATCGTGTCCATAGTGACTCCCTCTTTATTTGTGCTGTAACGCATTCGACAGGGCGATCTGGCTCGATGGCATGTAAATCACGTCCTCAGGCAAGCGAGGCTTCCTGCTCCAGCTTGTCCAGCGCGGCGAGGCGCTCACGGATCTCGTGGTTGGGCTTGAGCGCAACGGCAGGCGGTATGACGACGGTCTCCTCCGTGGGCACGTCGACGAACGGCAGGTCGCGCAAGGCGATACGGCGGATGCGCGGCTTCTGGATCGGCAGGGTCACGGCGCGGTAGATGATGATCTCGTGGTCTAGCGGGTAGTCCTTGGCCAGTACGTCGACCAGCACCTGACGGTATGCGCCGCCGGTGGTGAAGCGGGCGAGAGAGCGATCGCCGACCAGGCCGACCTGCCACAGGATGAGGTAGCTGCTGGGATCGATGCGGCGCTCGTAGAAAAGAAGCTGGCCGGCTTCGTAGTGCTGGCAGCCGACGTTGCCTGGATCGATACCCAGGTCCGCGTAAAGGCAGTCCTCGGCGGAGACGCCGGGCTCCATGTGGGCCTGAAAGCCCTCGGCACGGGCCACCTCGATGACCTTGTGCGGCGACCAGGCGAAGATGCCCGGGTGGCCGTAGAAGACGCCGCAGACGCGCTTGCCCGCCCGGACCTCGATCATCATCAGTTCGACCCATTCCTCATACGTCTTCCGGCGCGACTTGCCTTCCTTGTAATAAGGCTGAAGGCTGCGCACATCGGCGTTCATGCGCTGGAGCCACTGCTCGACGATGTTGTCGGAAAGCCCGGCAAAGATCACGTCAGCCTGTTCGATATGGCTGCGTGACAGCGGGGTCAGGTGGGAGCCCAGGGTCATGCCCATGCCGACGATGGCGATGCTGCCCTGGCGCGTGTTTTTGGGAGGCGCTACGAGAGGTGTGTTCATCGCGTGATAGTAGGCGAAGTTCCGCGACGGAAGCACGCTCGGGCGTCCATCGTTTATGGCCATCCTGCCGCAGGTCTACTTGCCGAAATTGCATGTTTGCGAGGGCAGCGTGTGGCGCCATCCACACCACCGAGCTAGCATCCATGCTGGCTACGCATAAATGCCGGGGGGAAGTTGAAGGACATTCTTACGTTCCGGCTCTACACCCGCGTCGCGCGTCTCGGCAGCTTTTCCGCGGCCGCCCGCGAGAGCGGCCTGGCGCAGTCCCAGGTGTCGCGCATGGTGGCCGAGCTGGAAGCCAGCCTTGGCGCGCGGTTGCTGTCGCGGACCACACGCGCCGTGCTGCCGACGGAAGCGGGGCTGGAATTTCTTGCGCGCATGGAGCCGATCCTCGCGGCTATCGAAGACGCCGAGAACAGCGTGCGGGAGACGGGCGAGCTCCGCGGTGTGCTTCGCGTCGGCATGCCGTCCACCCTGGCGATCCGCGTGGTGATCCCCCGGCTGTCGACCTTCACCGAGCGCCATCCTTCGCTCCAGGTCGAACTGTTGCTCGACGACAAACGCCAGGACATGGTCCGCGAGGCGGTCGATGTCGGCATTCGGGTCGGGCCCCTGCCGGACTCGGGCGGCACGGCCCGTCTGATCGGCAAGATGCACCGCGTCGTTGTCGCCTCGCCTGGATACCTCGACCGTTGTGGCACACCGCTGCGACCAGAGGACC
The DNA here is from genome assembly GCF_056406135.1 of Luteibacter sp. P1_D3. Taxonomy (NCBI): domain Bacteria; kingdom Pseudomonadati; phylum Pseudomonadota; class Gammaproteobacteria; order Lysobacterales; family Rhodanobacteraceae; genus Luteibacter; species Luteibacter sp. P1_D3. The sequence continues at coordinate 169,867 of NZ_JBFUAT010000008.1, forward strand.
TCGTCGGTCATCGCATCGTCCGCGGCCCTGCAGGGATGACCGCGACCTCATGGCAGTTCGAGCGCGATGGCGAGTCGACATCGATCGATGTCCAGCCGAACGTGTCCACCAACGATACGGAAGGGGCATTGGCGGCAGCGGTTGCCGGCCTTGGCCTCACTTCGACCACGTCGTGGGCATGTCGCCGGGAGTTCGAAAGCGGTGCGCTCGTCCAGCTCATACCGGAGTGGAAGATGGCGGACCTTCCCGTGCACGCGTACTTTCCACTGGGACGTGCCACGCGTATGGCAGCGCGGACCTTTGTAGACTTCATCGTGGCGGAGCTCGGCGCCAAGGCCTAGTTTCCTGCGATTCCAATCAGATCCTTCACGGCCAAGCCGAGATAAATCAACGCCACGCTTACGATCTTTTCTTTCGCTCCCGCGCCGGTGTGGCCGTAGTTGAGGGCGCTGGCTCTAGGTTCTTCCTGGCGAGTGCAGCCGCAGTCGCCTTCTTCACTTCCGCCCACACGTCGTCGTGATCGTGCACGGTAGCAACGCCGGATTCTTCCTGCTGTAGGGCTTCATCGACCTGAGCACGGAACCATTGCTCGTGTTCCAGTGCGGCGGCCGCCCGCCGGGCGCGTTCGGTCACGTCGGTTCGTGGCGCGCGGAGCAGCCCCTTCTCGTACTGGGAAATGTCGACGACGAACAAAGACAGGCCAAGTCTCGCAAGCTCCTTCACCGCGGTGTCCGTCGTCGCGAACATCCTCACCTGGCCAACCTTGTTGGCGAGGATGCGCTCCGTCACGCCGGCCTTAGCCAGGACAGCGAACCCACCTTTCTGACCACGGATGGTCGCCGTCTTCACGGCACCCATCGAGATCAGGTCGCGCAGATTCTCAAGCTTGATTGGCTCGACCATGTCGGTCACCCGTTTAGCAATAAACGTCCACCGATTAAGCTTAATCCGTCGGCTTGCTGCTGTCGAAGATCACGTTCCAGGCAGCTTCCTCCCTGCGAGCCGCTCTACCACCCGACGCGCGCGTACTCCGACTGCTCCAGCCACTCCTGGAACCCCCGCGCGCCAAGCGTTGCGTCCGCACGGGGCAGCAGAACGTCCTCGTCCAGAATGGCGCCGAAGTACAGTGCGTCGGCGTCGAGGATGACGTCGCAGGGCGCTTCGATGTCGATCAGGAAGCGCTGGACGATGTCGAACAGGCGCTCGCGCGTTGGCCCGGCAACCTGGATCGAGCCGTTGACCGGCATCGATACCGCCGCCTCGGCGACCACTGCCGCGACATCGTCGGAGGCGACGGGCTGGATGAAGGCCGATGACAGCCGCACCGTCTGGTCGCGTACGGCCGAGCTGACAATGTCGACGAGGAACTCATAGAACTGCGTCGCGTGCACCACCGTAAACGGGATGCCCGAGTGACGGATGAGGACTTCCTGCAAGGCCTTGCCCCGGAGGTAGTGGCTATCGTCGAGCAGGCCGGTGCCGACGACCGAAAGCGAAACGTGGTGACGAACGCCGGCTTCGGTCTCGGCCGCTAGGAGGTGTTCGCTCGCGGCCTTGAAGAACTCGAAGGCGGAGACGTCGTCGAACGAAGGCGAGTTGCTGACGTCGACCACCACGTCGATGCCGACCAGTGCCTGCCTCAGCCCCTTGCCGGTCGTGACATCGACGCCTGTTGACCGAGAGGCGGCCGTGGTCTCGTGCCCCGCTGCCCGAAGCCGCGCCACGACGTTCCGGCCGACGAGGCCGTGGCCACCCATGACCAGGATATTCATACCTACCTCGCGTTCGCATCGGGCGGATGCCGAAGAAGCCGGCATGCGGCTTGATGCTACGGACGCGTAAAGGTGGGCAGTAGGTCCGGCGACGGCACGGGAATGGTTCCATCGCGGCAACAATCGCCGCGACTACCTCGCCAGGAGCCGCCGTGACAGCTCGCGGAATGCCTCACCGACGACACGCGGGTTTTCGATCCACGGGAAGTGGCCGGCATCGGGCACTTCGCAGGTCAGGACGTTCGGCGTGCCGTAGCTTGGATCATCCCAGCCGCGCTGGCTGACGATCCGATCGTTCGCACCCCACAGGCGCGATAGCCAGCGCCCGGGCCGTCTGTGCGGACTCTATATCGGAACGGGCTTGCCGAGCACCATCCTCCACGTGACGGACGCCGGGTTGGGAGTCAACGCGCGTGGCAGTACAGTCCGAGCTGTCGCTCCGACCAGCCAGGTGAGGATGCTCGATGGACTTCATGCGTATCCTGCAGTCGCTCGAAGAGTTCCTCTACGAGATCATGGGCTGGTTGGTGTTTTACCCCCGGGCCCTATGGAGAACGCTCTGGCATCCGGTGGCCGTCGCCGTCTACACGGGCGAGCAACTGAAGCAGTCGCGCGAGGAGCAGTTCACCGAGATGGTCAGCCCGCCGCTGATGCTGATCCTGACGATCGTGCTGGCGCATCTTATCGAGTTGGGTACGCGTCACGGCACGCCAACGATCGACACCGTCCTGGGCAGGGAGCTGTTCTCTTCCGAACAGATGGTCATCGCGACGCGCAGTGTCGTTTTCTGCTTCTTTGGCTTGTTCGGTGCGATGGCCATGCTAAGGCTCCAGCGACAGCCGACGAACAGGGAGTCGCTGCGCCATCCGTTCTACATCCACTGCTACCTGCTCGCCCCGTTCGCGCTCGGACTGGCGATAGCGTCGACCATCATCAGCTTCGCGAAGGGCGACTGGATACTCGTGGGCGCAGCGTTGCTGATCCTCAGCTGCCTCTGGTACGCGTGGGCGCAGATTGCGATCTACGCGCGGCTCCTGAAACTTTCGTGGTGGCGAGCCATGGGCACTGCGGTGGTCGCCAATAGTCTTGCTACAGGCGTGATCGTCGGTTTGTATCTTGTGGTGGCCGGCGTGCGGTGAGGCCTCAAGGTCGTGCACCGACTCGCTGTCGATGCGCAAGCTGCTTCGCCCGGTTGCCACAGGCGGACATGCTGCACCAGCGACGGACGTGACCGCGCGTGTGATCGGCGAACAACAGGGTGCAGGTCGGACCTTCGCAGGCCTTTACGTAAGAGAAGTCTTCCTCGGCGACCAGCGTCGCCATGGCTTCGGCGACCGGAAGGAGCAGCGACTCGGGTGACGTCCACCGGCGCACTCGCTCGAAGCCCATGGTGCCCGAGTCGAGCGCGACCACACGGCCGTAGCCTTCGTCGCGCGCGAGCAAGCGATTCAGCGGGTCGAGCTCACGCAGGCTCGCCGATGTGAGCGGCTTGCCCTTGTGCTCCCGAACGAATCCCCGGAACCACTCCCGCAGATCCCGAACCTGCTCAGCGAGCCGATCGAGCTCACCCGGCATGGCGCCGCCACGCATGGCGACCAGGACGTCCGCCGGCACCAGGTGGGCCTGTCCGAGCCAGTCGATCAACCCATCGCCGTTGTCGATCCAGTCGATCGTGACGTTCGCCGGCGTCGCGATGGAGTTGAGGAAATCGAGGCCGGCCGAGTCGGCGATGAACATGGCGGGGGTAGGGGAAGGCATGGTCGTCCTTAGGTGATGACAACAAAGTAACCGCCTAAAACGGAGTTGACAAGTTACAAGGACGCAAATAACCTTGTTGACGTACGTTGGATGGTTACTTAGGCCGTGCTCGCTAGATCGCGCGGGCCGCCTCCCCAACATTCCCTCAGTGGAGCTTCGAGCGATGTCCGAGCAGACCGTCCAAGTTGTCCTTGTCCCCGGCGCCTGGGCCGATGGCTCCAGCTGGTCGAAGGTGATCGTCCTTCTCCGAAACGACGGCATCGAGGCGGTCTCGGCACCGATCCCGCTGACGAGCCTGGCCGATGACGTCCAGGCGCTGGAGCGCACCCTCGACCGCGTCGCTGGGCCGGTCGTTCTCGTAGGCCACGCGTATGCAGGTGCGGTGATCGGCGAAGCTCGCCATCCCCAGGTGCGGGCGCTGGTCTATGTCGCGGCTCTTGCACCCGATGAAGCTGAGACGGTCGCGGATGTCTTCTACCGAAACGAGCCGCATCCTCTTGCGCCGACGCTCGCGCCCGACAGTCACGGTCTGATCTGGCTGCCGCGTGACGCATTCGCATCGGCATTCGCACAGGACGCTTCGCCCGAAGATCAGGCGTTAGCGATGGCGACCCAGCGTCCGATCACGCCTGCGTGCATCACGGTGCCGGTCGGGCGTCCACTGTGGAAGGACATCCCTGCGTGGTACCTGCTGGCCGAGGAGGACCGCATGATTGTCGAGAAAACCCAGCGCTTCATGGCTGAACGCATGGGTGCTCGTGTCCACGCCTTACCTGTCGACCATACGCCGAGCGTCACGGCACCCGATGCCGTTGTCAGCGTGATCCTCGAAGCCGTTCGCGGCGTCATTCACTGAGAGCCGGAGCATCGCCATGTCAAAGACAGTCGCCATTGTCACGGGAGCAAGTCAGGGTATCGGTCGATCCACGGCACTACGCCTTGCGCGGGATTTCGGCGCGATCGTGCTAGTCGCGCGCAACAAGGAAGCCCTGGAGTCGACGGCCTCCGACATTCGTCGGGAGGGTGCGGAAGCACTCGTCATCGACATGGATCTCGGTGCACCAGCCTCGGCGAAAGCCGTGGTCGAGCAGACGCTGGCAACCTTCGGTCGCATCGACGCCCTGCTCAACATCGCCGGCGCGGTACCGCAGATCGATCTGTTCGCGATGACCGACGAACAATGGGACGCAGGCATGGCGCTCAAGCTCCACGGGGCGCGTCGCCTGACGATCGAAGCGTGGCCGGCGCTGAAGGCGACTCACGGTTCGGTCGTCCTCATCTCGGGAAATTCCGCCGAGACGCCGAAGGCCCCCTATGCAGCCGTCGCCACGATCAACGCGGCGATCGTCGCACTCGCCAAGGCCTTTTCAGATCGTGGGATCGCGGATGGCGTGCAGGTCAACAGTGTCTTGCCGGGTCCCGTCATGACGGGCCGCCGTCGTTCCTATCTCGAGCATTGGGCACCGTCACACAGCATGACGGTGGAAGAAGCCACCACGGCGTTCCCTCGCGAGGCGGGCATCGCCCGCTACGGTGAGCCGGAGGAGATTGCCGAACTCATGGCTTTCCTCGTGTCGCCAGGCGCGAAGTGGATGACGGGTTCGACGATCCGGATGGACGGTGGCGAAGTAAAGGCGACCTGATCGTCGATCAGAGCAGCACAGCCGCGGCGATGACCAGCGTTGCGCCGCACCCCACCACGAAGGCAAGCGTCCGCACCACGGGAATACCCGCCGAATAAACGACATAGTGGATGAGACGGGCCCAGAGATAGACCTTGGCGGCAAGCACGGTCGCTGGGGTGGAGACGCTCATCAGCGAGGCCACGATCACCAGCGGAGCGAACACGGCGAGGTTCTCGACCGCGTTGGCATGGGCACGCCGCGCCCGTTCCGCCCACGCAGGATCGGGCGTAAAGGAAGGATCGGGATTGGCCAGTGCCTTGACGGTGCCGCGCGTCAGGATGCGCGCCGTCATATAGGGAATCCACATCAGGGCGGTGGCCGCGCAAACGAGGGCCAGCGTGTGGAGTTCGGGCGAAAGCGTCATGGGACTGGCCTCGTAGGCACCGCGATGGGGACGAGGACAAGTCTGGCGGCTGGCACTCGCGGACGGTATCGCCGCGAGTGCCAACTTTGGGGTCATTTGCGCCACGGCCGTGGCGCCGGCATCAGGCCTGCTTGAGTAACGTGTATGTGGCCCGATAACTGCGCGGGACGACAAACGGCATGATGAAACGGCGCAGCCCATAAGGCAGTCGCGCCGACTTCGACAGACGATCCGTCATGGCCTGCACATGCGCCACGCGAGGCTGGCGCGCCTGCTCGAAACGCCGGCCGACCGCGGCCATGTCGCCGGTGTCCGAGACGATGCCGGCGAGTGCGAGCGCATCTTCCATCGCCAGCGCCGCACCTTCGGCCCACACCGGTGCCGTGGCGTGCGCCGCGTCACCGAGAAGGACGACCCGACCTTCGCTCCAGCGGCTCAGGCGCACTTCCTCGATGGGCGAATGGTAGAGCGACGCCGGATGAGCGAGCGCCCAGGCGAGCGCTTTGCGCACGCGCTCGGGGAAGTCGCGAAAGGCCCGGTCCAACTGCTTCAGGTCGTCGCCCGCGACATCCGAGGAACTCACCGCGACCCAGCCATAGACCGTCGCATCGTCGATGGGAAGCAGCAGGATCGTGCCGTGCTCGCCCGTCCACACCGTCCAGCCATCGACGCCGGGATTGGGCGCCATGAAACGCCAGCTAGCCGAGGCGATATGCGCGGCGGACGGCTGCGACGCCCCCATGACCGCCTGGCGCACGGTGGAGCGCACGCCATCGGCGCCGACCAGCAGGCGTGTGGCGAGTTGCTCATCGTTGTCCAGGCGGACATGGACGGTCGAAGGATCTTGCTGGACGGAGGCGATGGCGCGATCCGACCGGAGTTCGGAAGCCTCCATGCCGTTGCCGAGCATCGCCATCAGGTCGGCGCGACGCACCGCGCGCGGGCGGTGCGCCTCGCCCCAGAAGCTGTCTTCGTCGATCGCGGCAAGCAGGCGATCATCGCGCGAACGGTACTCACGCTTGCGCACCGGGTGTCCCAGCCGCGCGATGTCGGCGCTGAGGCCGAGTTGCTCGAGTGCCGCGATGGCATTCCCTGGAAGATTGATGGCAAGGCCGCCATCGGCCGCCACGGGCCGGCGCTCGACCACGAGGGACGCGATGTCGCGTTGCTTCAAGGCGCGCCAGGTGGCGAGGCCGGCGATACCGCCGCCGGCGATGACGATACGCTGCGAATCTTCGACTGCCATGACACACGCCCTTCTATCTGCAATCGCCGATTATGCCTCGCCGAACCATCGCGACACGTTACAAATCACGTCATTAAGAGCCGCTTCTTCCTCGGTCGCCCACGCGACGATGCCGTCGGGCCGCACGAGCAGGGCGCGCGAACCCAGTTGATCATTGCCGTTGCTCGTGTTGCCGCCGATGTACTCGACGCGATCGCCGAAGTTTGCAAAGTCCTGCAGCGGCGCGCACGGATCGAATTCGAGCAGAAGACCCTTGCCGCTTCTGAGGCGTTCGCCTAGTCGTGTTCCGTCCGCCAGCTCAAAATCGGGGACGCTACGCCCCACCAGCGGATGATCCGATCCCAGGTCGTAGCGGAGCGTCACACCCGAGACGCGCCCCGCGAAATACGTCGCCCCATCACGCGTGTCGATCAGGTCTCGGACGATAGCCTCGAGTGCACGCGAACTCCGGCTGGGCCGCATCAGCGCCACCTGCGCGCGTGACCAGTCGAGCACGCTGGCACCGACCGGATGGCGCTCGGTCGTGTAGGTATCCAGCAATCCCTCGGGTGCATCGCCCCGAAGGGTCGCGGCCAGCTTCCAGCCGAGATTCATGGCATCGCCGAGCCCGAGGTTCAGGCCCTGACCGCCCAAGGGAGAGTGAATGTGCGCGGCGTCGCCGGCGAGCAACACGCGTCCACGGCGATACGACGTCGCCTGGAAGGCGCGATCGGTCCACGTCGTCGCCAGCCGAAGTGCCGTCACCGTCACGTCCGTTCCCGAGACGCGTCGGAGCACTCCCTGCACGTGCTCGAGCGAGATCGGCTGCATCCGGTGACAGGCGCCGCCATCGAACTCGACCATGGCAACCGTTCCGGGTGCGCCGTACGTGTACATCCCCGTCGGCGTGTAGTGGCGGCCGGGCCGAAGCGCATGCGGCTCGGCCAGCTCGACATCCACGGAGTAGCCGGTGAATTTCGGATCGGTGCCGACGAAGTCGAAGCCACCAGCCTTGCGCACTGTGCTGCGGCCACCATCGCAACCGACGAGCCAACGGCCGCGAAACACTTCATTCGCCGCGGTGACGCGCACGCCCTCGTCGTCCTGGTCGAGACCATCGACGCCAGCACCGCGCCGGATATCCGCGCCCATCGCCACGGCCCGCGCCTCGAGCGTGAGCTCCAGAGACTCCATGGTGACCATCATGCTGGTGGCGGCCGGACTCGGCTGGCGCCAAGGCCAGGCTGAGCGATCGACCTTGTCCTCGTAGAACTGGATGCCGGCGAAATGGCCGGCCGGGCGTCGAGTCTGGTCCATCCAATGGGCGGCGCCCGCCGCGCCGGGACCGACGCCGTCTCGCCCCGGCTGGCGTGCCGCGATCTCATCCAGCATGCCGCGACGGTCGAAGCCGTCGATCGAGGGCGCGGAAAGGCCGCGCATGCCGAAGGGCAGGCGCTTCAGGGGAGACCGCGGATCGGCCTGCGCTTCCAGCACCAGTACCGACAGCCCAGCCAGGCGCAGTTCGCAGGCCAGGAACAGGCCGACCGGGCCCGCGCCGGCCACCACAACGTCGTAGATCAAGGCGATATCCTCAGGTGGGCGGCAGGCACGCCGCCCTCTAAATAGTTACACTGGGTGTAAGTTTCTACAGGGCACAGGGCCAGATGTCAAAACCGGACGGGCTTCGGAACAAGAAAAAGGCGGAGACGCGACAGGCGATATCCCATGTCGCGACACGCCTGTTCATCGAGCGCGGCTTTGAAAACGTCTCGGTGGCCGAGGTGGCGCGTGAGGCCGGGGTGGCCCGGAAGACGGTGTTCAACTACTTCCTGCGCAAGGAGGATCTGATCTTCGATCGGGAGGAGGAGGTTCGAGCCCTGGTGCGCGATGCGATCACGGACCGTGGAGCGAAGTCCCCGGTTCGTGCGTTCGAAGCTGCCATGCGGGCCCTCGTGGACACAGGCCATCCGATCTTTCAGATGTCCGCCCGGCCGATTCAGTTCTGGCGTACCGTCGGGGCGAGTCCTTCGCTCACGACCTATGCGCGCGAGTTGCAGGTGACGCTTGGCGACGATCTTGCCGCGATGCTTGCCGATGCGCTGGGCAGGCCTCCCACCGATCCCGACGCGCGCCTCGCCGCGTGCATGCTGGTTTCCACCCTCGTGGTGGCTTACGGCGATGCGCTTCGTGCCTTTCGGGAGGGGCAGGATCCGGTGGCGGCGTTTGAGAGAGTGATGGCGCAGGGTTTCAAAGGCGTCGATGCCGCCCTCGCGGGGACACCTTATGTGTGAGATGTCGAACGACACGCCGCTCGTTCGACGGGATAGGTAAGGCAAGGCAACCCGCTCGCCCGAAGGCCGATTCAGGAGACGTACGCCATGACGATCACGATCACCGCATTCGAACACTCACCCGACGGTGGCAAGGGGCTCTCGCGCGACACGCGCGTGCGTTGGGCGCTGGAAGAAGTGGGCCAGCCGTACAACGTGCGCCCCCTCTCGTTCGAAGCGCTGAAGCAGTCCACGCATCTGTGCATGAATCCCTTCGGGCAGATCCCGACCTACGAGGAGGGCGATCTGTGCCTGTTCGAAAGCGGCGCCATCGTCTTCCACATCGCGGAACACTACGCGGGGCTGTTGCCGAGCGATGCGAATGCGCGCGCGCGGGCGATCATGTGGATGTTCGCCGCGCTCAATTCCGTCGAGCCATCGATTCTTGAAATCGTCGTCGTCAAGTTTGCGGAAGGCGACAAGCCCTGGTCGAAAGAGCGGATGCCCCTGGTCTTCGATCGCATCCGCCAGCGACTTCGTCCGCTTTCTGCCCGCTTGGGTGATGCGGAGTGGCTCGATGGCGAGTTCAGCGCAGGCGACCTGATCATGGTGTCCGTGCTGCTCCGGTTGCGGATGTCCGGCATTCTGGATGAGTTTCCGAACCTGGCCGCCTACGTTGCACGTGGCGAGGCGCGGCCGGCGTACCAGCGGGCTTTTGCTGCCCAGCTGGCGCAAGCGACGGGCGCTTCGGCCGTCGGCTGAACGGGTTTGTCCGCGGGGGTGATGCCAGTGGGTGATCGCGGGCCGTGCCTCAGTCTTGGGGGCGCGTTCTCGCCTGCCGAGCGATCCGGTAGGTATCGATCGCCCATGGGCCCGCCCCGCCGAGGCACAAGGCAAGTATCCCTGCCGCGTAGAGCAAGTCCGTCTCATAGCCCGGCTGACCGAAGTGCGCTCCCGCCGCGTCATAGGACAGCAACTTGATGGAGCTGAAGCCGTTCGGCAGATGCGCCGTCACCGTCGCGACCAGCAGCACCACGAGCATCGGCAACGCCGCCACCGGAATGAACGCGCCCAGCAGGACCAACAATCCGCCGACGACCTCGATACCTATCGTGGCCCAGCCGAGCACATCCGCGAACGGCATCCCCATCGCGTGGAGGATCGCGATGAAGGCATCGGGGCCGCGGGCGAGCTTTGCGTAGCCGTGTTCCAGGAAGCCAAGGCCGACGATCAGTCGAAGGGGCACGGCGTGCCAACCGCCCGGTAAGGGCCATGGCGCGGTGGTGAGTCGGGAAAGCGAGGTTCGGTTCATGCGGGGTAGTTCGCGACAACGGCGCTACCGGTTACACCGACCCTCGTGGCCCGCGCTTATGGAGTGAGGGGCGTTTGCGTCTGCTCCCAACAGAGCCGAACGTGCGCCTGTGCCGTGCATTGAACGCCCATCAGCGTCAGTGCACCGATGGCTTCCAGACCGAGAGCCATGCGTTGGCAATCGACCACCTCGGCTTCATGAACGAGATCGGCCAGCAGCCCCGTGATGCCGCGCGCGTATTGAAGCCACTCCGTGGCTGCGTTCATCAGTTCGTGTGCCGACGCCTCCGGGTCAACGTGATACATAAGCCGGCCATCCATGCTGTCGCTGCGGGATGTAGTCACTGCGTCTCTCCTTGCGATAGTCGCTGCGAATCCGGGTGCGGCACGCCATGCAGTACACGACGTGCCGCGGCCCAAACGGACTCGCGGGTTCACCGGCGGCCCGTGACCGGGCGACGGACGGTGTGCGTTGACGATGTAGATTGCGGCGTCAGCGTGCTTCAGCGGTCCACGCGGCTACGCGCCGGGTAAGACGGCCAAGAAACTTCTTAGAAAAAGGGCTGGCGCCGCGACTCGTCAACCGTGTCTGCGACGAAAGCAGACGCCTCGGTAACCGGTGGGTGTGCCGCCTGGGGGATTCGGCGGGCGAGCGCGTGCCGTATGATTGGTATCAGCCATATCAACTCTCGTAAGTTGGTTTTGGTCAGCGGGTCAGAGGTGTTCGTTGCACCTCTGGCTCGCGCTTCTTCACCGCATGAGGCGATGGTTGTCTGCGAGGCGTTTGTGTCGACGACGCGGGCAACGGTTAGGAACGTAGCAAAACAACTTCGTGTTGTCTGTAGGTGTGGTGCGCGTATTTCTTGCGCGTCATCTTTGGACGAAGTGGTTGAGTGATTGCCTACGAAAATTCGGGCGACAAAACCTGCGAGTACAAGCGTTTGATGACGAAGTTGTCGTCAGCGAAAGGGATATCATTTGCGGATGGCAAAGCGAATGAAATATCCCATCGAGAACATCCCCTATCCCACCCGCGGGACCCTGCTTTCACGAGCTAAGCGCGCGGCTGTGATGGATGCGGCGCTGGCGTCGATGGCAGTCGAGGGCCTGCTCGTCGGTTGGCGTTTTACGGACCGCTTGGTGCTCAAAGTGGCATCCAGGACAGCCAAGAAACGCTGACTCAAGGGCAATTGTTGTACACCGTATTCCAACATACGAAGCGAGATGAATGACCATGCCTGCTAAAAAGAAGAACTACCCTGTTCAGGGCTTCCCCACCCCTGGTGCGCTTCTCACAGATGCTCAGCGCTCCGCTGCCATGAAGGAGGCATTGGCGTTGATCGCTGCTGAGGGTCCTCTTGATGCCAAAAAGTATCCGAGACCTCGGATAACCGAAGCGCCTAACCAGCCGTAGCCATGGATGAAGGGATCGGGACGTCACTTACAAACGTCTTCATCAACTGCCCATTTACAGAAGACTATAGCGATCTCTTCGATGCCATGGTCTTCGCCGTTGTGGCCTGCGGATTTCAACCAAGGTCTGCACTCGAGAGCGGAGATGGTGGTGAAGTTCGCATGGACAAGATTGCTCGCCTCATCAAGGCATCGCCACTCAGCATCCACGATCTTTCTGCCGTCGAGCTAGATGCAGCCAATCACCTTCCGCGCTTTAACATGCCCTTCGAGCTTGGCCTCACTTTGGGGATCAGAGCCGCTGGTGACAGCCACTCGAAGCACAAGGTGCTGATCCTCGAAAGAGAGAAATATAGCTATCAGAAGTACCTTTCGGATATCTCAGGCCAAGACCTTCAGGCGCACGATGGCGACGTTGAGCGAATGATTTTGAGAGTGCGGAACTGGCTACGCACGGAAACAGGGCAGGACCTTCCTGGCCCCAAGCGGATCATTGCCGATCTTCAGCGCTTTCAGAAAGCGCTTCCTGTTAGCTGCCAGAAGGCAGGAATTTCACCGGCCGATCTGCCGTTCCCCGAATTTCTTGCAATGCAGCTGGCGTTCGTCAAATCGACGGAAGCTTCCTGCTGAGTATCGCGGTGAGCCAATGCTTCGATTCTCGCGTTCTCATCGGTGCTATGAACAGTACGGCCCTGTTACCGGGCGGAGGTGACCGCGCCCTGCGCGCGGCCACCCATCTCCCCGCTTACTTACCTTCGGGAACGAGGTTAGCGAGCTTGCCCTTCTTGTCGAACTGGCAGGTGAAGTTCTTCTTGCCGTCCATGCCTGCGTCAGCGACACCGGCGATGGAGTAACCGGAGCCTGAGTCCGCAGCCTGGATCGGCTGGAGTTGGATGTAGTCGTTCTTGACGTCGTACTTCTTCGCCGCGGCATCCAGGCAGCGGGTGGTCAGCTTGCCCGGGTCGGGTCGGTCGGATGCGAAGGCGTTCGAGGCCAGGATCAGGCCGAGGGAACCGGCCAGCAGCAGGGCGGAATGGCGCATGGGTCTATCTCCGTACGAGGCACGAGGCCGGGGTTATTGCTGGATCGAGTGTGCCTTTCAATTCCTTGCGGCAGGATGAACTGGGCCGGCCGGGTATTGAGGGATGCCTCACTCCGGCTCCGATCTCCCGCCCGCCCCTCTTGRAAATAGCAATAAAAGCAGTGACATAGCCCCGTCTTCAGTGCGACGAAACGAACGGCGAGGGCGTCAGCGCCGCCGGCATGGCGAAGTTCCGCTTCATGCGTTCCACCTCTTCCACCGGGGGTCTTCCGAACAAACGCCCGAATTCCCGGCTGAATTGCGACGCGCTCTCGTAGCCGACGGCAGCGGCTGCCGCGGCGGCGGTGGTGTGCTGGCGAAGCATCATCAATCGCGCCTGGTGCAGGCGAGTCGATTGCACGTAGCGCATCGGCGAGGTGCCGGTCATCGCGCGGAAATGCGCGTGGAAGGTGGGTGCGCTCATCGCCGCTTCACTGGCCAGTTCGTCGATGCTCAGCGATTCGCCGTAGCGGCTATGGATCATCCGGATCGCGCGCGCGACCATCCCGAACTTGCCTTGCTGTGCCAACGCCGCGCGTAACGACCCACCCTGTGCACCGGAGAGGATCCGGTAATAGATCTCTCGTACGAGTGCCGCGCCGAGCAGTTCGCCTTCCGGTGGGCTCGCCAGTGCCTCGAGCAGGCGCAGCACCGATGCCGCCAGCGCGTCTTCCATGGGCGACGCATACAGTCCGCGCGGTGCCGCCGCCGATGCGCCGTGGTGCTCGTCGATCTGCAGGCAGAGTTCGGCGGCCATCGCATGATCGAGACGGAAATAGATCGCCAGCAACGGCTCCGCTGCGGTGGCGTCTGTCTCCATGGTGAAGGGGACAGGTACGGACACCACCAGATAGTGCTGCTCGTCGTAGACGAAGACCTCGTCGCCCAGGAGGCCGCGTTTGCGTCCCTGCACGACGATGACGATGCCGGGCTCATAGAGCACAGGCGTACGACTCAACGGTCGGTCGGCACGAAGTAAGCGCACGTCCGGCAACGGCGTCAGGGTGTAGCCCTCCGCCGACGCGAGGGCGCGGAGGAGGCCGATCATGCGACGGCGGACGAGTGTATCCATGCGCCCACTCTCCGGCTTCAGGCACGTCTCCGCAAGCGCCACTCATAGGATCAGGCAATCACGCCATATGACAGGCCATGGGGCCCAACGCACCGGAAGCCTACGATGGCCACCTGTCCAGACCAGGAGGCTATCCATTAGCAGCAAGACCCTTTTCATCACCGGCGTCAGCAGTGGCTTCGGCCGGGCATTGTCCCGGGAGGCCTTGTCCGTCGGCCATCGAGTGATCGGCACCGTTCGCAACGAGGAAGCGCGCCGTGCCTTCGAGGCGCTGCACGACGATCACGCGCACGCCATCCTGCTGGACGTCACCGAGATTGATGCGATTCCCGCCGCGGTTGCCGATGCGGAATCGCGCTTCGGTCCGGTCGACGTGCTCGTGAACAACGCGGGATACGGTCACGAAGGCATCTTCGAGGAGTCGCCGCTCGACGAGATGCGTCGCCAGTTCGAGGTGAACGTGTTCGGCGCCGTGGCGGTCACCCAGGCCTTCGTGCCGCGATTCCGTGAGCGTCGCCGCGGACACATCGTCACTATCACCTCGATGGGCGGCTTCATCACGATGCCCGGGATCGCGTATTACTGCGGCAGCAAGTTCGCTCTCGAAGGCATCAGCGAAGTGCTCGGCAAGGAATTGAAACCGTTTGGTGTGCATGTCACCGCCGTCGCACCCGGCAGCTTCCGCACGGACTGGGCGGGCCGGTCGATGCAGCGCTCGCCGCGAAGCATCGCCGACTACGACGCCACCTTCGATCCGATCCGCAAGGCGCGGGAAGAAAAGAACGGCAAGCAGCTCGGTGATCCGGCGAAGGCTGCCGAGGCCATCCTGACCCTGGTCAGCCTGCCCGAGCCGCCGGCGCATCTTCTGCTCGGCAGCGATGCGTTGACTCTCGTACGCGAAAAGCTGGCCGCCATGAAGGCTGATATCGACACGTGGGAGAGCCTGACGCGATCGACCGACGGCTGACGCGTTATCGCTCGGTGGCGTGCATCAACATGGGCAGGACGATCGCTTCGATCCTGTCCGCCATCTCCTCGGCCGATACGCGATCGCGCATCGTCAGCCAGAGGCGGGCCGCGCCGAAGATGGCCCACGCCGCCGTGGTGAACACCAGTTCCGGGTCGACGCCTGGCACGACCTGATGCTGGCCGGATCCTTCGCGGAAGATGTCTTCCACCACCGCAATGATGGAATCTTCCAGCGGCATCTTGCCGAGCCCGCCCGGACACCCCGGTGACGCCGCCAGGTAGTCGCATACACCGAGCGCGATAGCCCGGAGTCCACCCTCGCAGCTGTTGAACGACAGTCCGCGCCGCTCGACCAGGTCGCGGAAGCGCGCTGCCGCCATGGCCTGCAGCAGGCTGCTCTTGTCCGGATAGTGCAGATAGAACGTGGCGCGATTCAGCGTCGCCTCGTCGGCGATGTCCTGGACCGAGATCTCTTCAAACGACTTCTGGGTCAACAACCGGGCAAGCGCATCGATGAGCATGCGACGACTGCGCAGGATGCGCGGGTCGATCTTCTGCACGGCGGGCAGGCTGGCGGGCACGGAAGGCGTCATTGGGCTCAAGGATACCGGCATAGGCACCCGACGTCTAAACGACACTTGTCTATTACCGTTGGCAGACATATGCTGTGTAAACGTCATTTGTCTATTAGGAACCAAGCCATGTCCAAGCTACTGCACATCGATTCCAGCCCGATGCTCGAAAATTCAGTCACCCGGCAGCTGTCCGCGGCGTTCGTGGACCAGTGGGTCGCCGCCAACCCCGGCGGCCGTGTGTTGACGCGTGATCTCTATGCCACGGCGATTCCCCCCATCGATGCGTCCTGGGTCAATGCCGTGCGCACGCCGGCCGACCAGCGGTCGGACGCGCAGGCCCAGACGCTGGCGCATCTCGGATGCGCTGATCGCCGAACTGGAAGAAGCCAACGAATACGTGTTCGCCGTGCCGATGCATAACTTCGGGGTACCCGCGATCTTCAAGCTCTGGATCGACCAGGTAGTGCGCGCCCAGCGCACGTTCTCGTACGGCGACGGCACGACGCCGGCAGGCCTGCTCACGGGCAAGAAGGCCACCTTCATCGTCGGCACCGGTGGCCCGCAGAGGGACGAATACAACTTCGTCGGCCCCTATTTGCAGACCATGTTCGGCTTTCTCGGGGTGACGGATGCCACCCTGCTCACCGTGAACGGGACCATGGCGCTCAACTTCGGCGCCGATCGGGAGACGTTCATGGCGCCGCATCTGGAGACGGCGGCGGTGCTCGCACGCGCCTAACGCGGGTGTGGCGGCGGAACTGTCCGCTAAAGGGGCAGTTCCTCGCCGGCCTGTTCACGGACGATGTACTCCGCGTACCAGTCCGGCCAGTTCTCGTCGTGTTTGCCGCCCGTGCGCTTCTCGTGCTCACCGTGTGCGGCACCCGCCCGCCGCAACGCCGCTGCGAGGTCTTGCGATGAACGGAACGTCGTGGCGGCCTCTACCCGGCCGGGCGCACGCTGCGTGATTTCCTGGAACAACCAGCCATTGCCGTCCGGATCCTGGAACGAGGCAAAGGAGCGATAGCTGCTACGTGCCGGATCGATGCCGCCAATCCGTACCCGCCCGAAGAGATAGGGCTCGTCAGTCCCGGCATATACGCCAGCGGCATCGTGGAACACGTCGCTGATCGGTACGCCGCGATCGAGCAGCTCCTGACGAGCCGCTTCGATATCGGAAACGATCAGGTAGAGGCCTTGCGCCGAACCAGGAGCGGCGGCGGTGACGTTCTTGCCGAAGATCACGGAACAAGCGGAACCCGGTGGCGTGAACTGGATGACGCGGAAGTAGCCGTCGTCGGAAGGGTAATCGGCATCCAGTCGCCATCCCAGATCGCCGTAGAAGCGCTTGGCACGATCGACGTCGGCCACGGGGATCACGACGATCTCTAGTTTCATGTCCACACCAGCGTTAGCGTTCATGACACCCTCCGCCACTCAATTGCCACATTCTCGTCGTTGTCCGACCCCGATTTATTGCAACGATGAGCGCCCGTTTCCTATGAATGGCTTACCGATGTTGATGCAGATGCTTCGTGCCGTGACGCTTTCGCTGGTGGCCGGCTCGGTCTTTGCCGCCCCCGTCGATACGGGGTTGCAGGCATCCCTCGACCGCATTGCCAGCGAAGCGCGCCCGGGCACCCTCGGCATCGTCGTCATGGATCCGGCAACCGGAAAGTCGATCAAGGTGAACGACGACCGCAGCTACCTGATGATGAGCGCGTTCAAGGCGCCCATCGCCGCCGCGGTGCTGGCGCGCGTCGATAGCGGCGAACTGAAACTCGATCAAAAGGTTCACCTGGTCCCGGCGGACATCGTCCCCGGCTCGGCCGTGCCGTCGCTCGGCAAGCGGCTCGAGGCGGGTGCACTGGATGTGTCCGTTGAAGAAGTGCTTCGTGCCGCGGTGACCCAGAGCGACAACACCGCCGTCGATGCGTTGCTCAGACTGCTTGGCGGCGGTCATGCCGCTACGGGGTTCCTCGAGAGCAAGGGTGTTCACGGCATGCGCATCGACATGGGCGAGCGCGAGCTGAGCCTGATGTTGAACGGGCGGAAGCCCGGCGAGAAGCCCGTCGCCGGCGAGTCCGACGAGGCAGCCGACGCGCGTGTGAAGAAGGGCTTCCAGGCGGTGCTCGCCAGCAAGGTCGACTCGACAACCCTCGATGGCGCCGCGACCTTTCTCGACAAACTCCAGTCCGGCGCACTGGTGTCGCCATCCTCGACAAACATGTTGCTCGGCATGATGACGGCGCAGGTCATTCCGAACCGCGTTCGTGCAGGTCTGCCCGCCGGCTTCCAACTGGCCGACAAGACGGGCACTGCCGGAACTTACAACGACCGCCTGGGCGCATGGAACGACATGGGTATCGTCACGGCCCCCGATGGTCGTCGCATGATCGTCGCCGTCTTCCTGAGCGATTCGCCCGCGAAACCGAAGCAGGCCGATGCATGGTTCGCGGAAATCGGGAAGGCCGTGGCTGCGTCGATGCAGTGAGACCCGATATAGTCGGGGCCTCGCGCAATCCGGGATTCGCCCATGAAAACATCGCTCGCCTTTCGTACGATCTTGCAGACTTGCGTTCTCGCCGTCATGAGCAGTGCAAGTATCGCCAGCGCCCAGGGCGCTCCGACGAAGCCGCCCGCCATCGAAGCCTTCGGCAAGGGCGTACAGATCTACACCTGTAAGGCGGTCGCAACGAATTACGCCTGGACGCTGAAAGCACCCGAGGCGACGTTGAGCGACGTCAAAGGCAACGTCATCGGCAAGCACTTCGCGGGGCCGAGCTGGCAGGCGAACGATGGCAGCACGGTCGTCGGTGAGGCGTTGAACGCGTCGCCGTCACCGGATGCTGGCGCCATTCCCTGGCTCGTCATTCATGCGAAGTCGACGACGGGCAGTGGCGTGCTGAGCAAGGTTGCGTACGTGGTGCGCACGCGCACGGAGGGCGGCGTGGCACCTGCGACGGGTTGCGATGCCGGTCATGCCGACGCGGAAGTTCGCGTGCCTTATAGCGCGGTGTACCTTTTCTTCCCGGGCTAGGAACCGGCAACCGCCAGATAGGACTCGGCAAGCCGGACCCCGGCTCGCTTGAGGTTCGCCTCCGATACCCCGGCGTAGCTGAGCACCAAGGTGACGTGATCGGGCGGCGCCCGGTGGAAGCGTTCGGCGGAACGGATGCGTACGCCGCGGTTCAGTGCCTCGGCCAACAGCGCGTCGGTGGCAGAACGCGGCAAGCCGTGAAAGTGGATGAAGAGCGATCCACCGGCCACCGAGCCGGTCACGGTCATGGCGTCACCGAGACGGCTCTGCAGCGTGCCATGCAAGACCCGGTGACGTGGAGCGAGGCCGTGTGCGATACGTCGAAGGTCGCGCAAGTACTGGCCGCTGCCGATGCATGCGGCGAGCACGTGCTGTTGCATCGATATGCTGCCTCGATCGGCCAGCCACTTCACCGCCAGGAAGCGTTCGCGCAGCGCGCGCGGCACCAGCATGTAACCAAGCTGCAAGGCGGGGAACATGGAGCGCGCAAAGCTGCTGACGTGGATCACCCGGCCGTGGCGATCCAGTGACCACAACGACGGTGACGTACGTACGCCGAAACGGTGCTCGCAATCGAAGTCGTCCTCCACCAGGCACGCGTCGTTCGCGTAGGCCCATTGCAGAAGTGCCCGGCGCCGATCCTCGGTCATGACGACGCCGGTCGGGAACTGAAACGAGGGGGCGACGTTGATCAGGCGCACGCCGTGTAACGCCGCCGCGTGGCGATCGATGTCCATGCCGTCCGGACCGACCTCGCAAGGCACGATCCGCGTTCCCATGGCTTCATAGGTATGACGGACGCTCCAGTGGCAGGGTTCTTCCACGCCGACGCTGTCACCTTCGTCGAGCAGGACACGCGCGATGAGGTCGCGTGCCTGCTGCGCGCCGCTGACGATGAGGACATCGTCGGGATCCACCTCGATCGCACGCTCGACGCTCAAGTAGCCGGCGACGGCGCGGCGAAGATCGATGGCACCTTGCAGCTCGGGAAAGTCCGGTGTGTGGCGCCGGCGCAGCAATGCCGTCAGGTTCTGCACCCATGCCTTGAGGCTGCGTGGGTCGGACGCTACGCGAGGTTGCGCGAGATCGATCACGTGGCCGTCGGGGACGGGCGTTTCCATCACGGGCGCGGCAGGCAGGTCGGCCCGCCGGGCCAGGCGGGACAAGCGCACCTCTCCTGGCACCTCGCCGTGCTGCTCCGCGAGCACCTCGCGTGCCGACGTGGCGGCGGGGCGGGCGCTCACGTACGTGCCGCTGCCCGAGCGCGAGTCCAGGTAGCCCTCGCTCTCCAACTGGTCGTAAGCCATCAGCACCACGGTGCGGGAAACGCCCAGGGCCACGGCCATCGAGCGGCTTCCGGGCAGGCGTGCGCCGACCTGAAAGCGTCCCGAATCGATATCCCTTCCGATCGACTCGGCGACCTGGACGTACATCGGATCGTCGGCTTTCCCCCGTCCCGGCATTCGGGTCCCTTGTGACAGTCCGAAGTGGTCACATCGGAAAAGCTCGCCACCGGTCATTTACGGCTCTCCTCGCCCTGAACATCATCGCGTCTACGCAGGCTGAACTGACCAAGGATGCATCAAAATGAAGCGCTTTTTGTTGACCGCGCCCAAGCTGCTGGCGCTGATCGGTTGCATGGCGTGTCCGGGACTGGCGAGTGCCCACGGGATCGACGATCACAGCAGTGATCCGGCCTACGCCAGGTACTACCACCAGCAGGTCAACTGGGGCGGGTGCCCGCCCTCGCTGTTCACCGATGGCAGCACGATCCAGTGCGCTCTGGTCACGGTGCCCATCGACTGGGCCGACCCGCGCCAGGGCGATATCACCATCGGAATTTCCAGGCCGCTCAACCCGCAGCCGTATACCCGCCTGCTGCTGGTGAACGCCGGTGGCCCGGACAACTCCAGCGCGTCGCAGGCCGAGATGCTGGAGCAGTTGCAGCCCCAGGTCATGGTCGATCACCTCGTCGTCGGCGTCGATCTGCGTGGCATCACCGACGGCACCGGCACCCAGGTCAGCTGTGATTACGCGCCGCGCACCGGCGCCGAGAATTTCATGGACGGCGACAGCCGCAACCCGACCGCGGCCAGCTTGCGGGCACAGCAGACCTGGTGGAACCGGTCGATGCACTCCTGCCTGCAGCAACATGCCGCCTTCCTGAAAGGCATCAGCACACCCAATCACGTTCGTGACCTGAACCTCGTGCGAGCCGTGCTGGGCTTTGGTCGTGCCGACCTGATGGGCATCTCGAGCGGGAGCAGCCTCATGGCTTATGCCGACCGCATGTTCCCCGACACCTTCGATCGCGTGGTGCTCGACAGCAACATGAACTGGGTGCACCTGGACTGGGAACGGCAATCGTTGAAGCGCATCGCCATGGACCAGCTGAATATCCAGCAGGCCTTCATCCCCTTCATCTCGCGCCATGACGACCAGTTCCACATGGGCACGACGCCGCAGAAGGTGTTGACGACGTTCCAGCAGATTTACCAGGCGACCTCGCAGCACCGCATGGGCAGCGTCACGCCGGACCAGGCACTCGGTGCGCTGGATGGCACGGGCATGTGGGTGTTCTGGGACTTGCTCGTCTCGCCGTCGCTGGGCGCGATGTCACAGGCGCTGGATGGCGATCCGGCGCATATCGCGGCCGCCGAGCAGATGGCGGCGGCCACCTATGCCGACCTGCGCTTGCTGCCCAGTTTCAATCCGATGCAGTTCGCCCTGCAGTGCAACGACTCCGGTTCCACCGATCCACGCAGCATCAACCAGAAGATCGCGGACGTGCGTACCTACTGGGCCATCGGTGCATCGACGCTGATCGACAACTGCGAGAACTGGCCGTGGCAGCCTGTGCTCGATCGCGTGCTGGAAGCGCGCACGACGGTGCATGCCCTGATGTTGCAGGACGAGTTCGATCCGTCCACGCCGTATTCGGAAGCGCTGAAGGATCGGTTGGATAGCGGTAACGCGTCGCGGATGGTGCTGGTCAACAACGCGACGACGCACGGCGTCATGTATGACGACAACGCCTGCACCCGCAGCACGGAATTTGCATACCTGAGCTCCGGTGTCATGCCGGTCAGGGATGTGGTCTGCCAGGCCCAGCCGATGCACTCCTTCGCCATGCAGGACACCGTGACCTATGAATACGGTTACCCGGCATCGGGTGGGTGGCTGCCACCACCGCCACGTGTCCAGCAGGTGAGCTGGTTGCTGGTTCCCTGAGCGATGCAAATGACCGGCACCACGGAGGGTGTCGGTCATTTGCCTTTCTCGACCCTGGGCGGGTGCCCGTAAAGAGCTTTGTAAGCCCGACTGAACGCCGCTTCGGACCGGTAGCCCACGCTCAGCCCCACCTGGCCCACCCGCGCATCGCCCTTGCCCAACAGCTCCCGGGCGAGCGCCAGGCGCCACTCGCTCGAATAGCGTTGCGGTGACTGCCCGACCAGCGCGGTGAAGCGCTCGTAGAAGCTCGATCGCGACATGCCCGCGACGTCAGCGAGGGCGTCGATGCTCCAGCGTTCGCGTGGGCTCTCGTGGATCGCCTTGATCGCACGGGCGATGCGCGCATCGATCAATCCGCCGAGCCAGCCGGTCGTGTTGCCCTGGTGGACCCAGCTGCGAAGCGTGCGTATCACCACCAGGTCGATCAGCCGGGAAACCATCAAAGCGGCGCCCGCCTGATGGTCGGCGGCCTCCGCCAACATGAAGCCAACGATGGGCCTGAGCCACGCCCCGCAGTCCTCCTCGCGGACATGGATCCGGGGCGGTAGTGCCAGAGCCGTGCCATGGCGACTGTCGGGATCGAACCAGAAGCTGCAGTCGATGATCGCCGCCGGCGTTCCCATCGTCTCGAGACGTACGTCCCCGGGACCGTGGGGTAACAGTAGAAGCTCGTTCGCGCGCACCTGCATGGTCGCCTCGCCTTCCGCGTGGACCGCGAGTTCTCCTTCCTCGATCACGATGACGTGCGCCATCGCCGGGTCCAGAGAGACGACATGATGTGTCGGCAGCGGCTTCGACGTCACCTTGTCTCCGGTGAGGCGAAGTTGGGCGAGCACGTGAGAGAGCAGATCCGCCGACGGCGAGGTGCCTGCCTCGTCGTCCGGATGAATCGTCAAGTCTTTCGGATGCCCTGTCATGGTTCGCTTTCTCGTCGGAAGGTATATCTGTGCGGCGCGCAAAAACTATCACGCCAAACAGGATCTCTTGATGAAACTCTTTTACTCGGCGGCGGCCCTTGCCGTCGCCATGGCCCCGGCCGCTCCCGTCGCAGCGAGCGCTGCCACGGCCAAGAATGTCGTGCTGGTGCATGGTGCGTTCGCCGGTCCTTCAAGCTGGGACAAGGTGGCCGTGATCCTTCGTAAGAAGGGGTTCACGGTCAGCGAGGTGGCTATCCCGATGACGTCGCTGGAAGCCGATGTGGCCGCGACGCGTGACGTGCTGGAATCGCAGAAGGGTCCGACGGTCTTGGTGGGACACTCGTGGGGCGGCGTGGTGATCGGCGAAGCCGGCGACAATCCGAAGGTGAAGGCGCTGGTCTACATCGCCGCGTTTGCTCCCGACAAGGGCGAGAGCGTGCAGGCGCTTTCCAGTAACGGTCCGCCGACGGAAGGGCAGAAAGAAGTGCATCCGGACGCAAAGGGTTTTCTTTCGATCGATCCCGCTGCGTTCCCCCGTGTCTTCGTGGGCGACGTGCCCGCTGCGGAAGGCGCGGCCCTCGCCAAGGCGCAGATGCCGATCAGCGCGACGGCCTTCGGGACGCCGGCCTCAATCGCTGCATGGCACAGCAAGCCGACCTACTATGCGATTTCCGGCAACGACATGATGATTCCGCCGCAGGCGGAGACACTCTTCGCGCAGCGCATGAAGGCGACGACGGTGACGATTCCGTCCAGCCATGCCTCGCCGGTATCGCATCCGGCTGAGGTCGCTGCGTTGATCGAGCAGGCCGCCAAGTAACGATCGGTTCCAGCACCACGGCATACCATGTCGCGGTGCTGGAACCTCAGGAGACATCTGTTTATGCGCTGCATGGATCGACTCAAACAGCTGGGGTTTGTACTCCCCCCGCCACTCCCTGCGCTTGGCTCGTACAACGTGGTCACGGCGTCCGGTAACCAGGTGTACGTCTCGGGACTGGGACCGATCAAGGATGGCGAGCCCGTGACGGGCCTCGTCGGCGGCGACATGAGCCTGAGCGATGCCCAGGACGCCGCAAGGATGACGATGCTCCTGATCCTTGCCAGTCTCGAGAAGAGCTATGGCCTCGATAACATCAAGCGCTGCCTTCGCCTGACGGTGTATGTGCGGTCCGAAGCCTCGTTCACCGCCCACCCCAAGGTCGCCGATGGGGCGAGTGGCCTGCTTCGTGACCTCTTCGGGGCTGAGTTGCTGCCCGCGCGGAGTGCGATCGGCGTGTCCTCCCTGCCAATGGGGATCCCTGTCGAGATCGACAGCATTTTTGAGAGGTTTGTGTAGGGCCAGACGGCCGGTTCAGGGTGGAATTGGCGCTAAGTCGCGGAAAATGTGAAAATTGTCGGTCGATGGCCACTCTCGCCATGCCACTGACCCCCTGAATCAATTGAAGACGCCCCAAGGCCTGCAGCCGTTGATCGACGACGGCATCATCGATGACGTGCTCCGGCCCCTGAAGAGCGGCAAGGAGGCGGCTGTCTACGTCGTCCGCAGCGGCGGCGATGTCCGCTGCGCCAAGGTCTACAAGGACATGGCGCACCGTAGCTTCCAGCAGCGCGTCCAGTACCAGGAAGGCCGCAAGGTCGGCAGCAGCCGCGAGGCCCGTGCGATCGGCAAGGGCAGCAAGTACGGCCGCAAGCAGCAGGAAGTCGCCTGGAAGAACGCTGAGGTCGACGCGCTCTATCTGCTGCGCGACGCCGGCGTCCGCGTGCCAGAGCCGTTCGGCTATTTCCACGGCGTGCTGGTGATGGAACTGGTCACGGACGCCGATGGCCTCTCCGCACCCCGCCTGGGCGAGGTCGATGTCAGCCCCGAAGACGCTCGGGCATACCACGCGATTCTCGTGCGGCAGGTCGTGCTGATGCTGTGTGCGGGACTGATTCACGGCGATCTTTCTGCCTACAACGTTCTTATCGGGCCGGATGGCCCGGTCGTGATCGATTTTCCGCAGGTCGTCAGTGCGGCGGGAAACAATGCGGCGCGCACGATGCTGCTGCGTGACGTGAACAATCTCACTGCTTACCTTGGACGTTCAGCACCTGAGTTGCTGGACACGTGGTATGGCGAGGAGATGTGGGCGCTGTTCCAGGCCGGTGAACTGCGTGCCGATACGGAACTGACGGGGCATTTCGAGCCGGATGAGTCTGAGGTCGACCTCGATAGCATTCGGCAGTCGATTAATGATGCTCGGGAAGAGGCGTTGATTCGGCAGCAGGGGCGTGAGGCGGCTGCGGAAGAGGACTAGGGACTGTGGTCCGAGTGCTCGCAATGTGCCCGCGCCTGGAGTATCTGTGCGGCCGGCATGAATTTCCGATTGAACAGAGTTCCGCTGTTGCTCCGCTGACAGGTTTCCATGCGCGAACCCTTGCTTCTGGGCCTTGACCCAGCGTCAAGCGAAGTATGACGTAGCCCGCTATTATGGATGCGACACTGATCTGTCAGGCTACACAAAGCCGCCGGGCTTCAAGGATTTAGGGGGCATCTGGGATGGTCACGCGTTCGACAATCTACTATCCGCCGCGAAGCGATGGCGGCCCTTACTTCATTTTAAGAAAGGGGCGCAACGAGTTCGGGAATCAAATGGTCGAGGTGTTCTTCACCGACGTTCCCAGTGGCAGGCGCAAGGGAAGGTTCAAGCAAGGCAAGCTGCTTGAAGTGAGTAAGCAAAGGCTTAAGATCTACCCGCTTGTTATTCGGGAGGATGTCGCTGATTACCTCACGCCGGTCTATGAACCCATAACTCACTTCGTCTTCGACAACGATTCAGGCGCTCTGCCTAAAGACATGGATGGAGTGCAGGAAGTGCTGCAGCAGCTTCCTGCTGGTTTTGGAAAGATCCCCGATCTTGGCCTGACTGTTCGGTACGAGTACCGGTTTATTCTTAATGGTACCGCCTCGCGCCACCAAAGGGCGTGAGCGTCGGAGGAACAAACACCAGCTTCTGGCGGCTTGGTCGGCGTGTACATATTGGCGCTAAGCCGATGCTGAGCTTGTCCGTAAAGCGTACGTTCCACGGACAAAGCAATTACTTGCGTTGACAAACAGGGAGCGACGGTGCCGGAGCACTGGTGTGAGCTCAGGATCAGTGCCCACGGTCAGCGCGAAAGGCAGATAATCCAGATTTTGCCGACTTTCCACGAACTGCCCTCGGGCCTGTACACACTTAGCTAAATGGATGGGTGGAAATCCGCCAACCCATCTAGGAAAAATTCGGAGGCTTTTGGGGTCGATCCAGCCACGGCGCCATTCTGAAGTCATCGATTTCGCACCATTTAGCAAAGTGTGCGCAATCTGCAAAGATTGCCTCCGTCCATGCGGCCTCGGAATCTGTCCGGTTGCAGCCCCCACCCAACCTCCCTACATTGGTGCAATGCACGCACCAGATCAGGCTGACCTTCTAACCCTCCTCGGCACCGGCCTCGCCGTGGTCGACGCAGACCTACGCGTCAACTGGCTCAACCCCGCCCTGGGCGAGGTACTCGACGTAGGCCCCCGGACAGCCGTCGGCCAGCCCCTGCACGCCCTGATGAGGGAGGCATCACTGGCCGCGCAGTTGGAGCGGTGCCTACTCGAGCGCCGACCCTTCAACCTCCGGGGCGTCACCTTCGGCGTGGCACGAGGCCGCGAAATCACCGCCGACCTGTCCATGCAACCTCTGGACGACGGCCGGCTGCTGGTCGAGGTGCATCCGCTGGCGCCGGAACTCAGCGCCGCCACGGGCACGCCGCTTTCGGCCACGCTTCGCGGTTTCGCCCATGAGGTGAAGAACCCGCTGGCCGGCCTGCGCGGTGCGGCCCAGCTCCTCGAACGCCGGGTCGGCGATAACGATCTCCGCCAGCTGGCCGGCATGGTGATCGCTGAAGCGGATCGTCTCGCCGCACTCGCCGATGGCCTGCTGCGGCATCGCGGCGCCGCCCGCCTGGGGCCGGTCAATGTCCATGAGCTGCTGGAACGCCTCGAAGGCCTGGTCGGCGCCGAAGCCGACGCCTTGCGCGTCCGCCACGATTACGACCCCAGCCTGCCGGACAGCGTCGGCGACACCGATCGCCTGCTCCAGGTACTACTCAACCTCACGCGCAATGCCAGCGAAGCCAGCGCGACGACGATCACGCTGCGCACTCGTGTCGAGCACGGCGCGCGCCTGGGCGAGCGCACCGTGCGTGCCGCCCTCCGTATCGACGTGATCGACGACGGCCCGGGTGTGCCCGACGAGCTTCGCGATTCGCTTTTCCAGCCGCTGGTTTCGGGCCGTCCCGATGGCACGGGCCTCGGCCTGGCGCTGTCGCGGGAGATCGCGCTCGAACATGGCGGTGACCTGCGCTTTACCAGTCGCCCCGGTGAAACGGTGTTCTCCCTGTACCTTCCGATGGAGCGGCACCATGAGTGAAATCTGGATCGCCGACGACGATCGCGGCGTGCGCTTCGTGCTCGCCGAAGCCCTGCGCGATGCGGGGCATACGGTGCGCGAATTCAGCGCGGGTGACGCGGTGCGTGCCGCGCTGGCCGAAGGCCGGCCGGGCCTGCTGGTGACCGATGTGCGCATGCCGGGCGAAGATGGACTGCGTCTGCTGGAAGACCTCACCCGGCGCAACATCGGTCCGGTGATCGTCATGAGTGCCTATACCGATGTTGCGACGACGGCAGCGGCGTATCGCGCCGGGGCCGCCGACTATCTGGCTAAGCCGTTCGATCTCGACATGGCGGTGGAAGCGGTGGAGCGCACGCTGGCCGCGGCGCACGAAGAAGTGATCGTGCCTGTTGGTCGTGTGGATGCGCATTCATTGCTGGGCGAAAGCCCCGCGATGCGCGAGGTGTTCCGCTTGATCGGCCGTGTGTCGGCGAGTGACCTCAATGTCTTGATCACGGGTGAGACAGGCACGGGTAAGGAGCTGGTTGCGCGTGCGCTGCATGAAGAAAGCGCGCGCAGCGGCAAGCCGTACGTCGCCTTGAACACCGCGGCTATCCCCGCCGAACTGCTCGAAAGCGAACTGTTCGGTCACGAAGCCGGCGCCTTCACGGGTGCGCAGCGACGCCACGCCGGTCGTTTCGAGCAGGCGGAAGGTGGCACGCTCTTCCTCGACGAAATCGGCGATATGCCGATCGCCTTGCAGACCCGCCTGTTGCGCGTGCTCGCCGGCGGTGAGTTCTACCGCGTCGGCGGTCGTGAGCTGATGCGCGGGAATGTGCGCATCATCGCGGCCACGCATCAGGATCTGGATGCACGCGTTGCGGCGGGGCTCTTTCGCGCCGACCTGAAGCATCGCCTCGATGTCGTGCGTATCGCCTTGCCGTCGCTGCGCCAGCGTCGTGGCGATATCCCCGTACTGGCGCGACACTTCCTCGCGCAGGCCGCCGCCGAACTGAAACTGCCACCAAAGCGTTTCTCGCGCGGTGCGATGAAACTGGTCGAACAGCGCGATTATCCCGGCAACGTGCGCGAACTCGAGAACCTGTGCAGGCGCCTCGCCGTGATTGCGCCCGGCGCGGAGATTCTCGCCGGTGACCTGGGTGTCTTGCCCGCGCGGGAAACACGCAGCAGCGAATGGACCGACGCTCTGCGCATCTGGGCGCAGGATGCCCTGGCGCAAGGCGAGGTGGACGTGCATGCGCGCGCCCGCGATGCGCTGGACAAGACCTTGTTGCAGGCGGCACTCGTCGCCAACGACGGGCATCGCCAACACGCTGCGGCCGCTCTCGGCGTCGGCCGCAATACCCTCACACGCAAACTCGGCGCCTCGCGTAAGCGACGCCCTTCGAACGGATAAACGCATGAGTCTCTACATACGCCGCGCGGGCATTGACGACGCCGACGCGATCGCCGGCTGGAATATCGCCATGGCCTGGGAGACCGAGAACAAGGCGCTCGATCCGGCGACCATCGGTCGCGGCGTGCGCGCTGTCTTCGATGAGCCGCGACGCGGGTTCTATTTGATCGCGGAGCTCAATGGCGTCGCGGTCGGCTGCCTGCTGGTCACCTACGAGTGGAGCGACTGGCGCTGCGGCGATTTCTGGTGGGTGCAGAGTGTTTATGTGGCGCTCGAGGCACGGCGAGCTGGCGTGTTTCGCGGGCTCTATGCGCACGTGAAGGCGATGGCCGGTGGCGCTGGCGCCGTGGGCGTGCGTTTGTATGTCGAGACGGAGAACGAGCGGGCGCAGGCGACGTATGCGGGGCTCGGGATGGAGCGGTGTCATTACTATATGTATGAGGCGATGTTGGGGGCCTGATCCGCGGAGACCTGGCCCGCTGCCGCGGGATCGCCGATGAATCGGCTCCTACCGTGTTGCGGCTAGAGTTGGGGGACGCGCGGGTCGCCGGTGTCGACGGCGGCGATGCGTTCTTCGAACTCCCGGGCGGGTACGGCCTTGCCGAAGAGGAAGCCTTGCATTTGCGGGCAGCCGGCGGAGCTGAGGAAGTTGGCCTGCTCAACGCTCTCCACGCCTTCAGCGAGGACCTGCTTGTTCATGCCGGCGCCCATCGCGATGATGGCGCTGACGATGGCGGCACTGTCGTTGTCCCAGGCGACATCGCGAATGAAGGTGCGATCGATCTTCAAGGTGTCGATGGGAAAGTGCTTCAGGTACGACAGGCTGCAATAGCCGGTGCCGAAGTCATCCAGGCTGAGTGACACGCCCAGCGACTTGATCCGGTGCAGCAGGTCGGCGATGTGGTCGCCGCCTTCCATCACGGTGCGTTCGGTGAGTTCCAGTTCGAGCAGGGTGGGGTGCAGGCTGGTCTCGGCGAGGACGGCACGCAGCGATTCGAAGAAGCGCGTGTGCTGGAACTGCAGGGCGGACACATTCACGGAGACGGACAAGGGGCGGTAAAGACGTGCCCAGATTTCCGCCTGGCGACAGGCTTCGCGCAGCGCCCATTCGCCGATCGGCACGATGAGGCCGCAATCCTCGGCCACGGGGATGAACTGCTCGGGTGTGTAGACGTCTTCGCCATCCACTTGCCAGCGCAGCAGTGCCTCGGCGCCAACTACCGTGCCCAGGTTCACGTCGACCTTGGGCTGGTAGTGCAGGCTGAGTTCGTTGCGTGCGAGCGCCTTGCGTAATTCCACTTCGATGCGGACGCGCGCGGTGTTTCGTTCGTTCATGCTCGGGTTGAAGAAGCGATAGCCGTTGCGGCCCTGCATCTTCGCTTCGTACATGGCGGTGTCGGCGTTGCGCAGCAGCGACTCCGCATCGAAGGCATCGTCCGGATACACGCTGATGCCGATACTGAAGCTGATGGCGAGTGCCGACGCATCCACGCCTACGGCTTCGCTGCAGG
This sequence comes from Luteibacter sp. P1_D3, assembly GCF_056406135.1. Taxonomy (NCBI): domain Bacteria; kingdom Pseudomonadati; phylum Pseudomonadota; class Gammaproteobacteria; order Lysobacterales; family Rhodanobacteraceae; genus Luteibacter; species Luteibacter sp. P1_D3. The sequence continues at coordinate 199,878 of NZ_JBFUAT010000008.1, forward strand.
CTTCGAGAACGCGCTCGGCGACGGTGGCCGCATCGGCGGCGCCGTCCACATGGGGCAGCAGGGCGACGAACTCGTCGCCGCCCAGGCGGCTGACGGTGTCGTCGGGACGCACGGCGGCGCGGATACGTCGCGCCACTTCCTGCAGCAAGGCATCGCCTGCCGCGTGGCCCATGGAGTCGTTGATCTGCTTGAAGTGATCGATGTCGACGAAGAGCAGGGCCGCGCGCTGGTTGCGCCGTGCCGCGACGGTTACGGCGAACTCCATGCGCGACTGCAGCAGCGCGCGGTTGGGCAGGCCGGTGAGCGTATCGTGGTGCGCGAGGTGCGCCATCTTCAGCGCAAGCGCACGTGTCTCGCTCACGTCGTGGAACACCACGACGCCGCCGACGACATTGCCGGCGTGATCGTGGATCGGCGCCGCGGAATCCTCGATCGGGCTGTCGAAGCCGTTGCGATGCACGAGGATGGCATCGGTGGTCAGGCCGATGATCGTGTTCTTGGTCACGGCGGTGAGTAGCGGGTTCGGGATCGGCCGGCGCGTGAGCGGGTCGCGCAGCTGGAAGATGTCGTCCATGGGCCGGCCCACGGCTTCGTGGCTGGTCCAGCCGGTCATCGCTTCGGCGATGGGGTTGAGCGAGGTGACGATGAGGTACGGGTCCGTCGTGATCACGGCGTCGCCGATGGACTTGAGGGTGACCTCGGCCAGCTCGCGCTCGCGGAACAGCGCGTCCTCGAAGGCCTTGCGTTCGCTGATGTCCACGACCTGCGAGATGAAGTACAGCGGCTCGCCGTTTTCGTCGCGCACCAGGGACACGGTGAGCAGTGCATGCACCAACTGCCCGTCGCGACGGATATAGCGCTTCTCCAGGTGATACGAGGCGCGTTCGCCCTGAAGTATCTTCTGCACGAGCGCGAGATCGGTCGCCAGGTCGTCCGGGTGCGTGATGTCCTGGTAGGCGGCGGTGAGCAGTTCCTGATCGGTGTAGCCGAGCATGGTGCAGAGCGCTTCGTTCACCTGCAGCCAGCGGCCGTTGGGCAGGACAAGGGCCATGCCGATCGCCGCATGGCGGAAGGCCTGCGAGAAGCGCCGTTCGCTTTCCTTCAGACGCGCTTCGAGGACATGCCGGCCGGAGATGTCGGCGAGAAGGATGGACACACCGCGAATCGCGCCGTCGTCGTCGATATCCGGGGTGAACGTGGCCTGGGCATAGCACTTGCCGTCGTCCCGGCGTACTTCGCGATCGGCGATGACCGGATCGCCGGCAAGCGCGGCGGTCACACCGGGTTCGATGCGGGCGTACACGGCTGGCGCGATGACTTCATCGAGACGGCGCCCGACGAGTCCGTCTCGCTCGATGCCCATCCAGGCGGCATACGCGGGACTGGCGAAGCGGTAGCGTAACGACGTGTCGACGTAAGCCATCATCGCCGGCGCTCGCTCCAGCAAGTAGGCCGCCCAGTCGGTCGGAGAGTCGTTAGCGGGTGGTGCGGTAAGGCGCATGCGGTCGCCGAAGACACGATGACCCAACTCTAATGCGTCCCTGCGGCGGCGTATATCGAAGGATTCGTGAAAATCCGTCAGTGTAATGAGGGGGCTGGCGCGGAAAGCACGCCGTTGGCATCCAGCAGGACCTTGCCGAGCGCGTGAACCTCCGTGGCCGTGTCATAGCGTTCCGCCAGCGTGTCCAGCAACGGGCCAAGCGCATCGGGGGCGAGCGGATAGCCATGGGCGAGGATCCGCGCCTTGCCCGGCGACGGCTGGGCGACCGTGACGGCGGCCATGCCGAGACCGGCGGCTTCGTGGGCGTAAAGCATCGGCTGCGGCAGGGTGGGGTCGGCCTCGGCCATGGCTTCGATGAGATAACCCGCAGTCTGCGCGGGCTCGCCTTCGAGATGCAGGGGCACGTGATGCGCAGCGAGCAAGGCGGCGTACTGGCGCAGCTCGAAGATGGTGCCGGCGAATTCATGGGCCGGGTTGTCCCGCTGCGCACCCGCACGGGCGAACCAGCCGGCGATGCCGGGGATGCCCACGCGGCCTTCGGCGTAGCGCAGCGGCAGGCCACGCGAGCCGAGCGCCGTCTCTTCCTTATAGGGTGTGAGCAGGGCGGTCTCGAGCATGGTCCACAGGGGGGCCAGGTTCACGTGTTCGTACTGCACGCAGGTGAGCGCGAGCAGGTCGTCGCGGCTGAGGTAGCGCGCGTGTTCGAGGCGTACGCCCAGGGTCCGCATGAGAAAATCCGCCGTCGCGGCGCCGGCTTCACCGCGACCCACCAGCTCCACTTCCATCGTTGCCGTCAGTTCCTCGGCGAGCTCGGCCGGGGCCAGCAGCATCCAGGGAACCAGGCGCATGGGGCCGCCTACATAGCGCGGATCCGGCACGAGCGGTTGCGCCGGCATGTGGCCCTCATGGGTGCCGAAGGCGACCACGCCACCGGCCGTGGTCACGCGAGGCACGCGCCGGGCGAGTTCCTCGAGGGTGGCGAAGACCGGAAACCCGGGGCGCAGCAACTCCACGCCGTCGAACAGGGCGCCGACCAGGGCGAAGCGCGAGGCTTCGACACCCGGGAGCAGTGCGCGCAGGTCGTCGGCCACCAGACCGGCCAGCGTCTGCGCTTCGTCGCGCGTCAGCTCGAGCCGGCCGGGCATCTCGCCCTCGGCCAGTTCCAGCGCCAGGAGGGCGGGGCAGGCGATCAGCGACTCGTTCACGGCGGGGGTTTTCCGAACGGCAAAGGAACGCGATTCTACCATCCGTGCATCCCGGGCTTTCGCCGGGAGGGGATGCGGGTTAGCCTTGCCGATACGCGTTCGTCGGCGATCGTCGGCGTCCGCGATCCCTTCGCCTGCAAACGGGCTTGCGCCCCGGCACCCTCATTCGATCCTGGATTGTCCTTTTAAGAGCATGGAAAAGACGCAAAAGCGCGTGGGTGTGGTCGGCGGCGTCCGCATTCCCTTCTGCCGCAACAACACCGCCTATGCCGATGTCGGCAATTTCGGTATGTCGGTCAAGGTGCTGGGATCGCTGGTCGAGAAATTCGGCCTGCATGGCACGGAGCTGGGTGAGGTCGCCATGGGCGCCGTCATTCGCCACTCCTCCGACTGGAACCTGGCCCGCGAGGCCCTGCTTTCGTCGGGCCTTGCGCCGACGACACCGGGCATCACCACGGCGCGTGCCTGCGGCACCTCGCTCGACAATGCGATCGTCATCGCCAACAAGATCGCCGCCGGTCAGATCGAGGCTGGCATCGCCGGCGGGTCGGACACCACCAGCGACGTGCCCATCGTCTACGGGCAGAAGCTGCGCAAGCGCCTGCTCGCGCTGAATCGCGCGAAGACGCTCAAGGAGAAGTTCACCGTCGCGACGCGTGGCTTCTCCCTGAAGGAATTGAAGCCTTCCTTCCCTGGCGTGGCCGAGCCCCGCACGGGCAAGTCCATGGGTGACCATTGCGAGCTGATGGCGAAGGAATGGAAGGTCGGCCGCCTCGAGCAGGATGAGCTCGCGCTCTCCAGCCACAAGAAGCTGGCCGCCGCTTATGAGACCGGCTTCTTCGACGATCTGGTCGTGCCGTTCCGCGGTCTCAAGCGCGACGGCTTCCTGCGTGGCGATTCCACGCTGGAGAAGCTGTCCTCGCTGAAGCCGGCGTTCGACAAGACCACCGGTCAGGGCACGCTCACCGCAGGCAACTCCACCGGCCTGTCCGATGGCGCCGCCGCCGTCCTTCTGGCCAGCGACGAGTGGGCGAGCAATCGTGGCCTGTCGATCCAGGCCTACCTCACGCACGCGCAGATTTCCGCGGTCGACTTCGTCCATGGCGAAGGCCTGCTGATGGCGCCGACCGTGGCCGTGCCACGCATGCTGAAGCAGGCCGGCCTGACCTTGCAGGATTTCGACTTCTACGAGATCCACGAAGCCTTTGCCGCCCAGGTGCTGTGCACGCTGCGTGCATGGGAATCCGACGACTATTGCCGCAACCGGTTGGGTCTCGATGGCCCGCTGGGATCGATCGATCCGTCGAAGCTCAACGTCTACGGCTCCAGTCTCGCGGCGGGTCACCCCTTCGCGGCGACCGGTGCGCGCATCGTCGCCACGCTGGCRAAGATGCTCGAGCAGAAGGGTTCGGGCCGTGGCCTGATCTCCATTTGCACTGCGGGCGGCATGGGCGTCACGGCGATCCTCGAACGTCCCTGATCCACGTCTACGACACCACCCGCATGCTCGCACTTCGCACCAGTACCTCGCTCAGCGCGCTCGGGCTCGTCATCGGCATCGCCGGAACGAGCTGGCTCACGGCGCTCACGTACGAGCGCGCGCCTGCCACGCGTCCCCTGGCCGAAGTGGTGATGCCGACCCGGCTGCCGAAACCGGTCAAGGCGCATCCGCTGCCGTTGTCGCTGGCTTCCGCGCCGGCCACCGCGGAAACGGCGGGGCGGCCGCGCGCGCATGTGTCGGTCGATCGCCCGGTCGCCGCGCCGCGTGTTGCGAGCGCGCCGAAGCCCGAGCCCCTCGTTCCCGTGTACATGCCCTCACCGCGCTACCCCATGACGGCGATACGTGCGCAACGCGAAGGTCAGGTCATCCTCAATGTCACCGTCACCCAGGACGGCGACGTGACCGACGTCAGCGTCGGCCGCAGCAGCGGCGATCTGGACCTGGATCATGCCGCGACGGACGCCGTCCGCGGCTGGCGCTTCGCGGCGGCGGACAACCGGCCGTCCCGTTACACCGCCGACCTGCCGATTCGCTTCGAACTCACGCGTCTCTGAGAGAACGACGGTCTAGAGAATGCCGGCGGCCGATGAGCCGAACGCGGTGATCATGCGCGTGTAGATCAGCTTCAGCGAGACGTCCACTTCGGGAAAGTCACCCACCGGTTCGTAGCACTCGAAGAAGCGGGGATCGGTCCAGCGCATCGGAATGCAACCGGGCTTGAGTTCATAGCTGGTGGCATAACGGAACGGCCACAGGTCGAAGAAGGGCAGGCGCTCGGATACATCGCCGATGAACTCGTTCACTGACGACAGCACGGGAATCTTTTTTTCACGCGGGCCGATCACCCAGGCGTTGCCGGGCTGGGTGTCCTGCATGATCGAATCGCGCAGGCGGTCCGAAAAGCGCTTGTCGTAGATGATCACGCCGGACTCGGTGTTGTAGTGATCCGAGCGAGGATCGAAGTTGTGCGTGCCGACCATGGCAAAAGTGTCGTCGACGACGATCGATTTGGCGTGCAAGCCGAAGCGGACGCCTTCCGTGCTCAGTGGCGCAGGACGATGCCGCGCCCCGCGCCGGGAATGACTGCCCGCGCTGAGGAAACCCGATGACTCCGACGGCTGCACGGCGCCATACGACGCGCGTCCTCCCGACGTCCGCCGGCTGCGCCCGCTACCCGAGCCGGTCGCGGCCAGGGGCGGTGTGGCCAGTGCGGTCGACGGGTTCTCGAGCGCGTCGATGTCGGCATTCGCGGGATGCGGCTTCAGCTCGTAGATCTCGAAGCCGTAGTCCGTGAGGTAGCGTTTGCGGTGCTTGTACGACAGTGCGTACACCGCGAACGCGTCCGTCGAGGCCAGCGAGTTGGTCGACACGACGATGCGCGGCGGTGTCGGCTGCGCGTGCAGGCGATCGAAGATCTTCTGCGCCGGCTTGCTCATGACGAGGTAGGGCGTCTGCAGGACGATCTCGCTCTTCGCATTACGCACCAGGCCCATGATGTGGCGGGTCAGCGTCCTTGCCTCGCGGCGCTTGGGCTCGTCGGTCTTGCCGGGCAGGTCCGACAGGTACTCGATGCGGTTCATCCGTAGCGTCGACCGCATGATCCGGTCCTCGAGCCAGTCGGCGTCCTCGGCGTCGCTGATGATCTGGGCGACCCGCTCGGGATGATCGTAAGTCGGTGGCAGCCAGTGGCGGGGATCGTCGGTATCGGCGAGGAGTTCCCGATTCACGTCATGCAGGTGGGTCAGGGCCACCGAGCGCTTGTGCGTCCAGAACTGGTCGAAGCTGGCGCCCATGGTCTTCGCCGCCGGGCCACCGACCATCACGTCGCGGTCGATGTAGTCGAAGCTGCCATCCCAGTCGAAGTAGCGGTCTTCATAGTTGCGCCCGCCGGTGATGCCGATCAGGTCGTCGACCACGATCAGCTTGTTATGCATCCGCTGGTTGAACTTGTAGAAGCAACAGAGGATGCCGGCAGCGAACTCCAGCGGCGGTGTACGCGCGCTGTGAAAGGTGGGGTTGTAGAGCCGGACCTCGAGGTTGTCGCTGGCGCGGGCCAGGGTGGCGAGCAGGCCCGGATCGCCGAAGGAAAACAGCTGGTCGGCGAGGATGCGCACGTGCACGCCGCGGCGCGCGGCCTGGATCAGCTCATCCAGGACCAGCTTGCCGGCATCGTCCTGCTCCCAGATGTAGGTCTGTACGTCGATGGTCTGGGTGGCGGCACGGATGAGGTTGATCCGCGCCGCCATGGCCTGCTCGCCATCTTCGAGCAGCGTGGCCACATGGACCGGCTTGTCTGCGGTCGATGCCGTGTTGGCTTCCTTCGCCGCATCGACGAGCGGGGAGGGCGTGGCACATCGGTCGGCCTGGTGACAGGTGAGCTGGCGGTCCACTGTGAGGGTGACCACGGCGTCGGCCTCACGGATGCGCGTGCGCGACAGCGAGCAGCCGCCGGCAAGGAGCGTGGCGGCGAGGAGCAGGATCGGTAAGAGGCGGCGCATGCCGCTGATGATAGGCGACGGGCGACAACGCCAGGTGAGCTTGGGTCGGCGCAGGGCTTGTCAGGGCGCTTCGAGGACGATAGCCATGCCGAGATTCACGCGATCGGAGAGGGCGCCACGGCGACCCCGCATCTCGAAATCGGTACGGTCGATCATGCCCTGCAGCTGAAGGACGCAGCCAGCCAGCGACTCCGTCGGGCAACGGTTGCCCTGCAGGTGGAAGGTGACCGGTTGGGTGATGCCGCGCAGGGTGAGCTTGCCGACGACGTCCCCGCCGTGGGTCAGCAGCATCAAGGGCGTCGGCAGGGATTCGAAATGAATGGTGGGGTAGTGGACGGCGTCGAAGAACTCCGGCGCGAGCACCCAGCGCCGGAGCCTGGCCGATTCCATACGGATACTTTCGGTGTCGATGTCGGCCCGGACCACGGCCGTCTGTGCGGCGTGATCGATGGAAACGTCACCACGAATACCTTCGAACGCGCCAGAGACGTTGCTGACCCAAAGCAACCGGACACTGAACTCGGCGCGTGAACGCACGGGATCGATTCGCAGGTCGGCGGCGGCCAGAGGCGCCGCCGACAGGAGAAGCACGATCGCCGCAAACAGGTGACGCATAAAGCTACTCAGTTTGGAGGAGACCAGAACGTCTCGAGCTTGGCTTTGCCAGGTTCCAGGGGGCCATCGAAGACGAGGCGGGCCATGCCACCGGGCGGCATGCCGCGGTAATCCTCGGACCGGCCTTCGACGAGGAAGGCTACCAGCTGTTCAATGCCGGGATTGTGACCGACCAGGACCACGCGCTCGACATCCGACTGCTTGTCGAGGAGGTCGTACAGATCGCCGGGCGTGGCGTCGTAGATGCTTGTTTCATAGGAGGGCTCGACCTGACCGAGGGCCAGGGCCGCCGTTTCCCTGGTGCGTTCGGCGGGGGAGCACAGGATGCGGTCGTACTTGATGCCGTGGCTGGCGAGCCATTCGCCCGCGGCGCGTGCTTCGTTCTTGCCGTGTTCGGTGAGCTTTCGCTCGCGGTCGTCCTTGCCGTCCTTACTGGCCTCGGCTTCGGCGTGACGCAACAGGATGAGTTCGTGCATGGGTACCGTCCTCCGCAATGCCACTGACGTGGCGTGGTGCAACCAACGCGTTCCCCATCCGGCTCAGGTGCTGCGCTTTATCCAGCGAAGCAGTTTTGCCCAGTCGTCCTGGTGTCCGCGTACGTTTTCCGAGTGGTAATCG